>DASYDZ010000244.1:0-25390 GCA_036499305.1 Candidatus Didemnitutus sp. | reverse complement strand
TCGCCGCCGCCTCCAGGCTCTGGACGTTGCCCGACAAAGTTTCCGGCCTCATCCACGCCTGGCTCGCCGATCAGGTAAACTCTGGCGTGCCAGCTTAAAGTGTAATACCTAAGGGGGATTGGTATAACAGTCAGTGGCACTAACCCGCCAACTCCCCTTGGGAATTGGCTTCTAACCTGCCCTCCGGCGGGTGTGCATCCAGTCGTCCTCGACGCCATGCGTTGGGGTCCGGCCGGACCGCCGTCCCTTTGGCCACCGAACATGCCCACCCCCTCTGGGCATCGAGGCAGCTAAGACCAAGCAAGGTCACCACGATGAAGCACCCCCGCGGGTGCTTCATTTTTTTGGCCATCTCTGGGACCGAAACGCCGGCTCATTGATTTCAAAACCACCACCGCAGCTCGGTTATTCCTCCGCGAGACACCGGCCCTTTGGCGGATATCCCGCCAATATCTTAGCCTGTCTTTTCACCCGCCGAGTGCCATACACCTAAGGCATCTTTCGCCCAGCATGAACCCCGCCGCACATTGGCTCAATCTCCTGGTCGCCTCGCTCCGGCCGACCGGACAATCCACCGGAGGCTGAACGATGGCCGCCAAGAAAGCAGCGCATCGATTCGGCGGCCGTGCCACCTCCACCGGGGTCGGCTACGAGGGCCATGTGGCGGCGCGGCTCGCGGTAAGAATGCTGATTGGCGAAAAGGCGCTCGTCTGGCCGGGCGTGCATGGCGGCAACCTGCGTGCAGTCACCCTTCAAGCCGCGACCGCGGTCGACGACGTCGTGGTCGAGCTTGCCGGCCTCGACGGACTGCGGCACGCGCACCTCTCCGCAAAGGATCGTGCCGGCTCCATTCCTCTGACCGCCGCAAGTCCGGCCTTCGCCGACACGATGAAGGCTTTTGTCCGCCAATTCATCGCCTCGGGCCGCAAGGCGCGGTTGGGGTGGGTCGTGCCCACGTCGGCGGGCACAAAAGTAACCCGGCACCTCCTGCTGGCGCTGGAGAATTTCCGGCGCGACGCGGGTGACCAGCCCTTGCACCAGTTCATCCAGGGTCGGAGCAAGGACGAGGCGGACGCGCTGCGCGCCGCGCTCAAGCTGGTGAGGCCGGCGTGGAAGAAGCTCAAGGGCGGGAAGCCGACCGAGGCTCAGTTGAAGGCCTTCCTCCGCGCGGTTTGCGTCGAGGTGCGTGACTTCGGGCACGGCAAGGCGGATGAGGAGGCGGCGGAAGCCGAGGTTCGCGCCCACCTCGCGGCGGACCCCGCCGATTCCGGCAAAATCTGGCAGAAGATCGACGGCCTCTTTGCCGACGCCAACCGGCGCGTGCTGCGCATCACGGCGGATTCCCTGCGCCGCGACTTGAAGGCGGAGGGCCTGCGGCTTCAAGCGCCGCCGGACTATGCCGCGGACCTCGCGCTGCTGGATGAAATCACCGCGCGCAGTGTCGCCCGCCTCAGCGAGCATGCCCACTTGCCGTTTGGGCCGGCGACCCAAGACCAGGTCGCGATCGCGCGGCCCGTGGAATTGGGCGCGCTCCAAACCGCGGTGCAGCAGGGCCACACCTTGGTCACGGGAGAACCCGGCGGGGGCAAGAGCGGGCTCGTCCACGCATTCGCCGCGGCTCTGCGCACCGGCGGGACCCCGGTTGTCCTCCTCCTGGCGGAGGAGGTGTTTAATCCCACCGTGCCCAATCTCGACCAGCTGAAGCACTCGCTCGACGCGACCCTCGCCCACTGGCCCGACGGGGCCAAAGGCGTCGTCACCACCGATGCACTCGATGCGGTCCGGGATGCCGGCACCCAAAAGCGCGTGCGAGAACTCCTGCACTCCGTGCAGCAAGGCCAGTCAGGGTGGACCGTGGTCGCCAGCGTGCGGGAATTCGATCTCCGGCACGGCCGGGAACTGCGGGAAGGTTTCCCGGGGGCCGGCGCACCGGGCTATGCGGTGCCCGATTTCTCGGGTGTAGCGCATTTTCACGTCCCGCGTTTCACCGAGGCGCAGGTTGACCAGTTGGTCGCGCACCGTCCGGAAATCGGGCCGTTCGTGCAAAGCGCCCGCGCGAACTCCAAGTCGGCCGACCTGCACCGCTCGCCCTTCTATCTCCGTCTAGCCGCCACGCTCCTGAAGGACGGTGTGCCTTCGGCGCGCCTCGCGGACTGGAACAGCCCGGCGCTGCTGTTGCGCCGGTTCTGGCATGACCGCATCAACGAGGGTGAAGGGGCCGCCGCGCGCCAGCGCGTGCTCAAGGCGATTTGCCAGGCCATGGTCGACCAGCGCAGCATGTCGCTTTCCGAAAAGGAACTGAATTTCAGCGAGGCGGAGCAGCAAGCGGTCCGCGAGTTGCGCAGCCGCGGCATCCTGCAGGGCCCGCGCCTGCAATTCGCGACTTTGGTCAACACGGACCAGCTCAGTTTCGCCCACCACCTGTTGCACGACTACGCGATTGCGCGCGCGCTCGTGCCGGAGACCGGCGACGCCTTCGTCGCCTATGTCGTGCAGCACCCGCTGCTCCCGATCTTCTACCGGCAAAGCTTCATCTTTGCGCTCGAGGAACTCTGGGATGCGGACGAAGCGCATTCGGCCTTCTGGGTGGCCACGCTGCGGTTGGAGGGCGAACCCAAGCTGCACGGTATCACCCGTCTGCTGGGCCCAATCCTCGCGGCCCGCCGGGTCCGGGCCTCCGCCGATCTGGCGGCGCTGCTGACGGCGGTGCGTTCGGCACCGGCACTGGACGCGCCCGGGCCCAAGGCACTCACCCACCTGACCTCCGGTTTGCAGGATTGCGATGCGTCTCTCATCCGCGATGGCGCGGACGCGTGGTGTGAATTCGTCGCCGAGATTGCGCCGCTCCTGCCGGCGAGCCCGTTCCTGGAGCCGTCCGTCGTCCACCTGCTGGCGCGCCTGCGGAAGGCCGGCTGCGGAACGACGCCAAGCCAGCGCCTGGCGCTGAACAGCGCGGCGCGAGCCCTGCTCACCCACCATGCGACCAAGCCGGTGCACCAAGGCTGGGCCTACGCCGGCATGGTGGCGATTGAGGCGGTATGCCTGACGTTTGCCGCGGCGCCCGCCGAATCGGAAGCCGCGCTCCTGACCCTGCTCGCGCCGGAGCGGCTCAAGGAATTCCCGCACGAGGATTTCGGGGAACTAGCCGAGCACTTGGGGGACCTGCCCGCCGCTGGCGCGGAAGTGGTGCGCCGGGTCTATCGGGCCGCGTTCGCGGCGGACCCCGAGCGAGGAAAGTGGCGGCAGATGGGCACCCGCATCCTGCCCATGACGGTCCAGACGAGTGACGACTGGAATCTCGTCCACTACCGGTTGGCGGCGCACTATGAGCAGAGCGACGGCGCCGATGCCGCCGTGCTGACGGAGGCGGCCTGCAGCGCGTGGGGCGCGGTGTATCGCCGGCGCAACGAAAAGCCGGGCCGGAAAAATCCCCCGGCCGCGGTGGTCATGTTTCGCGGCCAGGCCTGCGAACTCCGCGCCGACTACTCGCATATCGCGCAACGGGCTTTCGAAAACGAGGAGAACCGCATCCTCACGCGCTGGGAGGCGCTGCTCCGGCAATGGGCCGCCGAGCCGGACCCGGCCCGCCTGCACGCCGCGCTGGACCGCTTTGCCACCTGCAACCCGCCGGCCCTCCTGTGGAGCCTCCTGATGGAAGCGGGCGCGGAGCATCCCACCACGTTGGGCCGCCTGCTCGTGGACCTCCTCGACGAACCGGTGCTGCTGACGCATTTCGATTACCTCTACGCTGCGGCCCACCTGCTCGGGGCGTTGCACCAGTCGGGCGACCCGGCGCTCCGCGCCCGTCTGGAAACGATCGTGCTGGAATTGCCGGCGCGAACCCCGTTGCGCAAGGACGAGAAACGGCTGCCCGTGCCGGAGTGGCTGCAAGCCGCGCAGGACCGGGCGCTCAGCAAACTGCAGGAGGCGAATCTGGCCCGCCCCGAAATGCTCACCCTTTGGCGGGCCCGCAAGGCGGGCAATGCCTTGGAACAGCATGGCCGTCCCGACGGATTCCGCGTCACCTCCCGCACGATCTCGGACCGCGAGCATATCGAGCGGGCCGGGGTGGACCTGAAACGACCCGCCAATGCGGACATGTTCAAACTGCGCGAAGATCTCAAGGCCCTGATGCCGCGCGATAACAAGCCGCTGGACGTGAATACCCTCATCGCAAAATGGTCGCTGCTGCTGGAAGCCGAGAAGGTGATCCAGCGGCACCGGACGGCGGAGCCGAAAATGGCCGCTGATCTGTGGGGACACTTGGTGGCCGTGGGCGAAGCCATTGCCCGTAACGCGGAATGGCCAAAGCGTTCGCCCCGCTGGAAGTGGGTGCGCCGCTTGCTCCTGCGGGCTGCCCGCGATCCAAAGCCCGGCCGCGTGCAGGATGATCTCGCCGACGATAATCCCCACTGGGGCTGGCCGGCCCCCCGCGTGGAAGCCGCCGAAGGACTGCCGATGCTCTCCTATCGCTTGGGTGGGGCGGACGCGCAAATCGCGTCGGCGCTGCGGCGCCTGACCACGGACTACTCCAAGGCGGTCCGCTTCAACCTCGCGCACCGGCTGGCGGTGCTGGAGAAGTTCGCACCCGGGCTCATGTGGGAGCTGATCGACCGATTCATCGTCGACGAACAACGCTACTCTGTCCTCGAGTGCGTGGTGCATTCCCTGGACCGACTGTGGCCGCGACACCCGGCCGAAGTGCTGCCGCGGCTGGCGAAAATTGCGGCCAAGGCCGGTCAGGCCCCGGCCGATCACGATGTCCACGACGGTGTCGTCGGTTCACATTTCTTCGAGTTCCTGCGCACCGGCCGAAAGGAAAGCGGCGCCTACATCGACCGCCTGCTGGGACGCATCATACAACCGGCGGCGGGCAACGCGCTCTCCGCGCAGGTGGCGACCTGTCGCTCGCACAAATGGTTCGTGGCGGGCGACCCCGCCAAGCCTACCGCGCGCCTGGAAGGGATCCGCGCCCGCACTTGGTCCGTGGTCACCCGGATCCTCGCGGCCAGCCAAACTGCCTTGGCCGCCGAGCGGGCCCGCTTCGAGAAGTTGTTCAAGGCGAAGAATGGAAAAGGCAAAGCGGTCGCGGCGGCCCAGGAACGCATCAAGCACCTCACGCTGATTGTCGACAACGTGAACATGCAGCTCTTTTTCTCGAGCGGCGCGCACGACGAGAAGAACAAGGGGGGCGCCAATTTCCTGACGCCGGAACAGGCGCAGCTGTTCTGGCGCGAGGCGCGCCCGCTGCTCATCCAACTCGCCGACGAGTTGCACCCGCACACGGCCTATCACCTCGTCCAAACGCTGCATCACCTGCTGCCCTACGATCCGCGCGAGGTTTTCCTCCTCGCGATGCGTTCGATCCGGAGCGCCTCCGTTGCCGGCATGCAGCACGAACACCTGGCCGTCGGGGTCACCGTCAAATTGATCCAACAGGCGCTCGCCGACCACCGGGATATCTTCCGCAGCCCTCCGGGACAGGCCAACGAATGCCTGAACGCCCTGCTGGAGGTGTTCGACCTGTTCGTCGAAGCCGGCTGGACGGAGGCCCGCCAACTCACGAACCGGCTGGAGGAGATCTACCGGTGAGCGGCCTGAATTTCCTCGGCACCGAGCAAATCCTCTCGGACCTGCTCGCCAAACGAATGCCGACGGTCATCGAGGACCTGATGATCGCCGCTTGTGCGAAGAAGATTTCCGCTGCGGGCACCACCCCGTCGCCGCGGCTCCGAGCGCGGCTCCGGCACTGGCTGAAAGCCGGAGCCCCGCAGGATTTTCGCTATCGCGACGCACGCGGCCGTCCAGCGCGACTGGCTTCTTCTGAGATCGGCCCGCGAGAAGCCCGCAGTCTGGCGGCCAAGCTGAAACGCCGGATCGCCCGGCTACAGCTGAGCGGCATCCGTTCGGCCATGCGGGCAGCACCAAAGACCCTGCGGCCGATCTATGACCGCGCGTGGCCCCAGCAGAGCCGGCACCTCGCGCGGGAGCGGAGTGGCTTTCAGCGGCGGCTGCACGCCCGCTATGCCGCCGCTTTTGAGCTCCTCGACATGCAGCTCGTTCTGACGCGGGAGCTGGGCGAAGAGCTCAACCGGCTCGCCCGGGCCCAGCGGCCCACCGGCGAGCAAGCCGTGTTGGCCGATGTCCTGTCGCGGCTGCATGCCCGCGCCTGCCAGATCGCCCACGAGGTCGCGGCCCTCCTGCGGGCTGGCTACGCCGATGGCGCGATGGCCCGCTGGCGCAGCCTCCACGAGGTCTCGGTGGTGTTCCAGTTTATCGCGGAGCATGGGCCTGACACCGCCATCCGTTACCTCGCGCACGATGCCATCGAGTCATGGAAGGCCGCGCGCGGCTACAACGCGATGGCCGCTCGCCTGAAACACCGCCCCTTCACCGTGGCGGAGTTGACTGCGATCAAAAATGATTCCGATTCCGCCTTGGCCAAATATGGCCCGGAATTTGAGACGGAATACGGCTGGGCCGCGCACGCGTTGCGCAACGGCCGCCCGTCATTTGCCGACCTCGAGCGAACCGTGAAGCTCGACCACTTCCGACCCTGCTACAAATTCGCGAGCCACAATGTGCACGCCAACCCCAAGGGAGTGCTCTATCGTTTAAGCGTATTGGGCGACCGCCATCTCCTGCCCACTGGGTCAACCAATGTCGGGCTGACCGACCCGGGGCAGAACGCGGCGCTTTCCCTCGGTCAGATCACGGCCGGCCTCGTCAATCAGGTGCCTTCGCTCGACGCGCTTTGCTTTATGGCCATGTTGAACGAACTGCCGCGCGAGATCGGCGTGGCGTTCTGGCAGGCTGAAAAAGCCATCCAAGCCGACGAGCGAAAGTTGCGACGGAAAAGAAGGGCTCAGACATGAGCGGCATGCCCATCTACGGGAAGAGACCGGGACCAGCTCAGGTCGGTGCGATCGGGACTCGAACGGCCCAGTTGTCAGATGCAAATCCAATTGGTGCCCGGGACAGGACTTGAACCTGCACGTCTTGCGACACCAGATCCTAAGTCTGGCGTGTCTGCCAATTCCACCACCCGGGCGCTACGAGCTTCAAAGTGACCCAGAAATCGACAATGAAGCGATAATATTTCTTCGGAATTGCCAACGCTTCAGAGCCTTCCGAGAAAAACTATCCGAGTATAGTTTCGCGGTATAGAAACGAATATTTCCCCTTTTCCGGAGCTATTGATGGAGAACCAATTCCAAAACGCGTTTCTCCCAAGTGCCCCCAACCTCTAAGACCTTCGTGTCTGCCAATTCCACCACCCGGGCGGGGTGTGATTTACGATTTTGGGTTTCGGATTTTCGATTGGCCGAGGCAAGCGTCGAATCGGATGGCGGAAGCCCGGCCCGGTCAGGATTTGCCCACGAAATTCACGAAACGATAAGACAAGCGCTCCTCGCCATAGAAGCAACGTAACGCTTTGGGATCGCGCCTATCGACCGCCGATCTCCGGCTTCCGGTCTCCGTCATCTGACCTCTGCCCGCTGACCGCTGCTCCCAGCCTCTCTCCGTCCGCACATAGACCTCCGGATCGGTCCGAGAGGGTCATGGCTGAAGCTGCCTCCGTCATCTGACCTCTGATCTCAGCCCGCTGACCGCTGCTCCCAGCCTCTCCCCCATCCGCGCATAGACCTCCGTCTGCGCCGCGCTCTGCCCGAGCAGGTCCGCATCGAGGCGGATCCGGCCCTTCTGGAAAAGCGTGATCACGCAGGAACCGCCAAAACGAAAGAGTCCCTTCTCGTCGCCCTTCGCCACGGGTTTTCCGGGCGAAAAGGTCTGGAGGATGCTGCCAACCATCGTCGCCCCGACCTCGACCATCGCGACCTTCCCGAACGCCGGCGACTCGATCAGCGTGATCATCCGCTTGTTTTCCCACAGGTATGCGAGATTTCGCCGCAGGGCGATCGGCGAGACGGAATAAAGGAATCCGTTGACCAGCTTCGGCTCGCCGGGAGCGCCCGAAACCGGAAAGTGGAAGCGGTGATAATCCACCGGACAAAGCCGCGAAATCACGATCGAGCCACCCGCGAACGCGTGCGTGAGCGGCCGTTCCGCCTCAGGCACGTGCGTTTCGCCAAGCAGTGACGACAACGAAAACGTCTGACCCTTCGCATAGTAGCCTTCCTGCGCGTCGACATCGGCAAACGCCAGGTGGCGTCCGTCCGCGGGCAGCACCGCGACATCCTCTCCCGCGGCGATCGGCCGGGCGCCCGGTTTCAGCGCGCGGTAGAAGAAGTCGTTGAAGGTCTTGAAGACGAATGGACTCTTCACGAATTCGTCCACGTCGACGTCATACTTTGCGATAAATGGCAGCACGCGCTGCGCGCTGAAACGCCGGTTCATCTGCCAGCCGTAGAGGCGGGACACCAGCGCGCGTTTCACGAGCAGCTCGAGCGTCAGCCGGCCCGCCGGGTTCCCGTAGGTCCAGCGCAGCCAGCCGTCGCCATAAACGTTCTCGGTTTCGAGCGTCCGCCGCTCGCGATGGAAGTAGCGGATCGGTTCGGCCATCGAAAGGTCAGCCCTCGGTCGGACGCGGATGGCGCGAGCGCTCGCGGAGCGCCTCGTAGATCGGCATGTTGCCCAGCCATTCGGCGACACCGTAGGCGAGCATGCAACTGACGAGCAGCGGGAGCATGAAGTCGTAGATGCCCGTCAGCTCGATCATCAGCACGATGCCGGTGAGCGGTGCCCGCACGATCGCCGTGAAGGTCGCGCCCATGCCGAGCACGCAGAACACCTCGGGCGTCAGCGACTCCGGCGCGTGCGCCACCAGGAGGTGCACGCCGTTGCCGAACCACAGTCCGCCGAGCGCCCCGAGCACGAGGAGCGGGGCGAAAATGCCGCCGGCCGCGCCGGAACCGTAGCTCACCATCGTCAGGGAAAACCGCGCCACGAGAAAAAGCGGGATCAGCGACGCGGCGATCTTGCCCGCCAGCGCCATCTGCACGAGGGGACCGCCCGAGCCGGAGAGGCCCGGCACCGTCCAGCCGACGAAGCCCACAAACGCGCCCGCCGCCGCCCCGACGGCGAACGCCGGCCAGCGTAGCAGGCGCTCGCGCAGATCCAGCGTCGCCAGCAGGCCGCGGTTGAAGGCGACTCCCACGCATCCCGCCAACAGCCCAAGCAGGGCCGCCCAGGGCAGCGTGGCCACACCCGGGCCTGACATGTTGCCCAGGTGAAACACCGGCAGTTCCCCGATCAGGAGGCGGCTCACCACGTCGCCGGACACGGCCGCAAGAAATGCCGCCACAAACATCACGGGCGTGAAGTTGCCGTGCAGTTCCTCGAGCACAAAAATCAGGCCGGACAGCGGAGCATTGAAGGCAGCGGCCAGTCCGGCGCCCGCGCCCGCGCTGATCAGGGCGCGCCGCTCGCCTTCGCCCTCCTTGACCCGGAAGAGGTCGGAGACCATGTGGCCCAGACCGGCGCCCATCTGCACGGTGGGACCTTCGCGCCCCAGGGCCATGCCGCCGCCGATGGCGCTGACGCCACCGACGAATTTCACCCAGAGCATCCGCTTCCACTCCGGCTCCGCCTCGCGCAGCAGGATGGCTTTGAGATGGGGAATTCCGCTGCCGGCCGCGTGCGGCGCGAACCGCCGCACCACCCACACACCGAATCCTCCTCCCAGGGCTCCGAAGACCAGCGCCGCGGGCAGGCTGAACCAGCCGGAAAACCGCTCGGCGAGCACGTCCCGCAAATGCTCGGCGTTCTCGAGGCTCCAGCGGAAGGCCGAGGCGAAACCGCCCGCGATCACGCCGACCAGGATCGCCTTGAAGACGATGTTGCGACGTTTGACCTCGGAGCCCCCGAGGCCGGCACCAGTGTTCGCGGCGATTGACATCGGGACATTCAACGGAACCTGTGCCCGCCTCATCAAGCGGAATTGCCGGGTCCAGCGATGACATAAAACCTTTCGCAGGTGGGCCCACCTGCCCGTGCGTGGCTTGTGAAAGCGGGTTTATCCCGCGATCCGACCGGGCCCTGCGGACCCGGCTACAATTCAGCAGTCGGGGCGCCCGGCGGTCGTGCCCTATCAGGACTCCGCCACCTGCACGGCTGCGGTTTTTCCGCTCACCCCAGCACCAGCTCCTCGTCCTTGACCTTGAACTTCGCCGTGGCACCTTCCGCGACCTCGCCGGCGATGAGGGCGCGGGCCAGCCGGGTCTCGAGATGGCGTTGCAGGAAGCGCTTCAGAGGACGCGCCCCGTAAACCGGGTCGTAACCCTTCTCCGCGACCCACTTCTTCGCCTTGGCGTCGAGCACCACGGTCACGCGCCGGTCCGCCAGCCGGCGGTTGATGTCGGCGATGAGCAGGTCCACGATCGACTCGATTTCCTCGAGCGCGAGCGGCTTGAACATGATGGTCTCGTCGATCCGGTTCAGGAACTCCGGCCGGAACGCCTGCCGCAGGTCGGCCATCACCGCCTCGCGCACGTTCTCGGGGATGTTGACGCCGTCGACGCCCTCGAGCAGATGGCGGCTGCCGATGTTCGAGGTCATGATGATGACCGTATTCTTGAAGTCGACCGTCCGGCCCTGGCTGTCCGTGATGTGTCCGTCGTCGAGCACCTGCAGGAGAACGTTGAACACATCCGGGTGCGCCTTTTCGATCTCGTCGAACAGCACCACCGAATACGGCTTGCGGCGCACCGCCTCGGTGAGCTGGCCGCCTTCGTCGTAGCCGACGTAGCCCGGAGGCGCGCCGATCATGCGCGCGACCGAGTGCTTTTCCATGTATTCGGACATGTCGAGGCGGATCAGATTCGTTTCGGAGTCGAACAACTGCTCGGCCAGCGTCTTTGCCAGCTCGGTCTTGCCCACACCCGTCGGGCCGAGGAACAGGAAGCTGCCGATCGGCCGCCGCGGATCCTTGATGCCCGCGCGGGCCCGCAGGATCGCCTCGCTCACGAGGCGCACGCCGTCGTTCTGGCCGATCACGCGCCGGTGCAGCTCGTCCTCGAGCTTCAGCAGCTTTTCCTTGTCGCCCTCCATCAGCTTGGTCACGGGGATGTGCGTCCACTTCGAGACGATCTCGGCGATCTCCTCGGATGAAACCTCCTCCTTGACGAGGGTGGTCTTGGCCGCGCCGGACTTCTCCGCCCGCGCCAGCTCCTTCTCGAGCTGGGGAATGCGGCCGTGCTTCAGCTCGGCGATCTTGTTCAAATCATAATTGCGCTCGGCCTTGGCCATTTCCAGGCGCGCGGCTTCGAGATCCTCGCGGACCTTCTGCACGCGGCCGAGGGACTCCTTCTCCTTCTGCCACTGCGCGCGCAGCGCGTTCGCCTTCTCCTTCACGTCGGCGAGCTCCTTGCGCAGCTCCGCGAGCCGCCGCTTCGACGCGTCGTCCTTTTCCTTCTGCAGCGCGGTCTCCTCGATCTCGAGCTGCATCACCCGACGCTGAAGCTCGTCGAGCTCCGTCGGGAGGCTGTCGATCTCGGTCCGGATCATCGCGCATGCCTCGTCCACGAGATCGATCGCCTTGTCCGGCAGGAAGCGGTCGGAGATGTACCGGTGCGACAAGACCGCCGCGGAGACCAGCGCGTTGTCCTGGATGGTCACGCCATGGTGCAGCTCGTAGCGGTCGCGCAGACCGCGCAGAATGGAAATCGCATCCTCGACGGTCGGCTCCTCGACCATGACCGGCTGGAAACGGCGCTCCAGCGCCGGGTCCTTCTCGATGTACCTGCGGTATTCGTCGAGCGTCGTCGCGCCGATGCAATGCAGTTCCCCGCGCGCGAGCATCGGCTTGAGAAGATTCCCCGCGTCCATCGCACCGTCGGTCTTGCCGGCGCCCACGATGTTGTGGAGCTCGTCGATGAAAATGATGATGCGGCCCGCGGCTTCGCGGACCTCGCTGAGAACGGCCTTCAGGCGCTCCTCGAACTCGCCCCGATACTTGGCGCCCGCGACGAGCGCACCGAGGTCGAGCGCGAACACGGTCTTGTCCTTCAGCCCCTCGGGCACGTCGCCGCGCAGGATGCGCTGGGCCAGCCCCTCGACGATGGCGGTCTTGCCCACGCCGGGTTCGCCGATGAGGACGGGGTTGTTCTTGGTCTTGCGCGAGAGGATGCGGATCGTCCGCCGGATCTCGGCATCGCGGCCAATCACCGGGTCGAGCTTGCCCTGGCGGGCCTGCGCGACCAGGTCCACGCCGTATTTCTCGAGCGCGTTGTAGGTCGTCTCGGGATTGTCCGAGGTGACACGCTGGTTGCCGCGCACCTGCTTCAGTTCCGCGAGCACACGGTCACGGTCGAGCCCGAAGCTCTGGAAATACTTCTTCAGCGCGGCCGGCTTGCCGACCTTGATCAGCGCGAGAAACAGGTGCTCGACGCTCACATATTCGTCCTTGAGCTTCTCCGCCTCTCTCTCCGCCTGCGTCAGCACCTCGTTCAGCGCCTGGGTGACGTAGATCTTGGAAACATCCACCGCGCCGCTGACCTTCGGCAGCGTGTCGAGTTCGCGGTTCGCCGCCAGTTGCATGGCGCTCACGGTCAGGCCGAGCTTCTCCACCAGGATCGGCACGATGCCTCCCTCCTGCCCGAGCAAGGCGATCAGCAGGTGCCAGGTATCCACTTCGTTGTGGGAACGGCGGCGCGCCTCGTTTTGCGCCTCCTGAAACGCCTGGCGCGACATGACGGTGAGTTTTTGGGTATCCATGGTGAGTTAGTCGTTTCCCTGCAGCCGGCGTTCCACTTCCAAGGGGACGCTTTTCGCTCTGAAGACGGGCTTCCTCCGGGACGAAGCGAGCCAGGTCGCCTCTCCTCTGAGACAGGCCGGGAGACAAAGTGTCTTCTTGCCGCGGGGCGGAAGCCGCCGTCATCATCTTCCCTGCCCCAGCTTCCTGCCCATGAAAGTGTTCCGTCATCTTTACGTGCAGGTTCTGGTCGCCGTGCTTCTGGGCGCCGTGGTTGGAATCGTACGACCGGAATGGGGCCTCCAGCTCCAGTGGCTGGGAACGGGTTTCATCAAGCTGGTGAAGATGCTGATCGGCCCGATCATCTTCTCCACGATCGTCATCGGCATCGGCGGCATGCGTGACCTTGGCCGGGTCGGCCGCCTCGGCCTGAAGGCGTTGATCTACTTCGAGGTCCTGACCACCGTGGCCCTCGCGATCGGTCTCGTGGTGGTGAACTGGGTCCGGCCCGGCGCGGGCATCCATGCCAACGCCGCCACGCTCGACGTTTCCTCGGTCGCCGGCTTTCAGGCCGGCGCCGCCCATCTCGGCGTCGTCAGCTTCATCCTCAATCTCGTGCCGGACACGTTCGCGGGCGCGTTCACGTCCGGAGAGATTCTGCAGATCCTGCTGATCGCGATCTTGTGCGGCCTCGCCGCTGCACGATTGGGCGACCGCGCCCGCCCGGCCCTGCATCTGCTTGAGTCGGTTTTCGCCATCCTGATGGGCGTCGTCGGAATCATCATGCGCCTCGCGCCGCTGGCGGCCTTTGGGGCGATCGCCTTCGCCGTGGCGAAATTCGGCGTCGAGTCGCTCGCGTCGTTGCTGAAGCTCATGGGCTGCGTCTATGCCACGATGTTCCTTTTTGTGGTCGTCGTCCTCGGCGGCGTGCTCCGGCTCGTCGGTTTCCGCCTGCTGCCGTTCCTGCGCTACCTCCGCGAGGAAATCCTCCTGGTGCTGGGCACGTCGTCGTCGGAATCGGCGCTGCCCGGCCTGATCACCAAGATCGAGGCCCTGGGTTGCTCGAAACCGGTTGTCGGCCTCGTCGTGCCGGCGGGCTACTCGTTCAACCTCGATGGCACCTGCATCTACCTGACCATGGCCTCCGTCTTCGTCGCCCAGGCCACCGACACGCCGCTGACCCTGGGCCAGCAACTGGGGCTGCTCGCCGTGTTGCTCCTGACGTCAAAGGGCGCGGCCGCCGTCACCGGCGGCGGATTCGTCACCCTCTCCGCCACCCTGCGGGCGATGCGCACCGTGCCCGAGTCCGGCCTGACGCTGCTGGTCGGCGTCGATCGCTTCATGTCCGAGGCCCGCGCCATCACCAATCTCATCGGCAATGGCGTGGCGGTTGTCGTCCTCGCGGCGTGGGAAGGCGAACTCGACCGCGAACGCGCCCACCGGATGCTCGCCCGGACCGACGAATTGCCCGGCCCCGCGGCATTTGACTCGGCCGCCGCCCGCGATTGACTGCCGGGACATGGCCGACTTTCTCACGGACGAAAAACCTGTCTCCCGCGCCCTCCTTGTGGGCATCCAGGCACCGGGCATGGCCCCTGGGGAGGGCGAGGAACTGCTCGGCGAACTGAAGGAGCTGGTCGAAAATCTCGGCCTCACGGTCTCCCGGACCGAACTGGTCCACCTGCGGGACCGCCCCCAGCCGAAGTTTCTCATCGGCTCGGGCAAGGCCTCCGCGCTCATCGCCCAGGCCAAGGAGGACGGCGCCGATCTGATCGTGCTCGACGAGGAGCTTTCGCCCGCCCAGCAGCGCAACTGGGAGGAGGAATCCGGCCTGGCCGTGATCGACCGGCAGGAAGTGATCCTCGAGATCTTCGCGGATCGCGCGCGCACACGCGAAGCGGTGCTCCAGGTCGCCCTGGCACGCATGGAGTATTCGCTGCCGCGCCTGACGCGCGCCTGGACCCATCTCTCCCGGCAGCGCGGCCGCGGCTCCATGGGCGGCGAAGGCGAGACGCAACTCGAGCAGGATCGCCGCACCGTGCGCAATCGCATCACCCGCCTGAAGGCCGAGCTCGCCCAGGTCATCCAGCAGCGCGAGGTGCAGCGCCGCAAACGCATGCGCAAGCCCCTCCCCGGGGTCGCCATCGTCGGCTACACCAACGCCGGCAAGTCCTCGCTGCTCAACCGCCTCACCGGGGCGCAGGTCTACGCGGCCAACCAGCTCTTTGCCACGCTCGATCCGACCACGCGCCAGTTCACGCTGCCCGACGGCCGCCATCTGCTCGCCACCGACACGGTCGGTTTCATCCGCCGGCTTCCGCACCGCCTGGTCGAGGCGTTCAAGGCCACGCTCGAGGAAGTCGTGGTCTCCGACTTCATCATCCACGTGCTCGATGTCGCGAATCCGAACGTCGAACACCATTTCGCGACCACGATGGAGGTGCTCGGCGAACTCGGCGCCGCGGAAAAGCCCGCCATCACGGTTTTCAACAAGATCGACGCCGCCGATCCGACCGCCCTCGCGCTCATGCGCGTCCAACATCCCGAGGCGTTGTTCGTCAGCGTCCGCACCGGCGAGGGCATGGACCGCCTGCTGGCCCGCTGCGCCGAGCTCGCCATCGACGACCATGTGGCCGTGGACCTCCTGATTCCGCATGACCGGTACGATGTCGTTTCCCGCCTGCGCGCGGCCGGCCAGGTGCGTTCCCAGGAGTCGATCGATGAAGGCGTGCGACTTTCCGGCCGGTTTCCGCTCAAGCAAAAGGCGCTGTTCGATCCTTTTGTCGTGCGCCCGGCCGCGAAACCGGCGCCGCGCCGTCCCAAACGCGCAGCGTCCAACGCCTGACCGCGCCTTCCGCGCCACTGACGATGATTTCCGTCGCCCAGGCGCAGGAGCAGATTCTTTCGCGCGCGGCCACGCTCAACCTGGTTGCCGTCGCCCTCGAAAAAGCGGCGGGCCGCATTCTGGGACGCAACGCGTGCGCCGATGCCGACTCGCCCCCGTTCGATGCCTCGGCCATGGACGGCTTCGCCTGCCGCCGCGCCGACCTGCCGGGTCCGCTCGCGATCGCCGGTGCGTCGCGTCCGGGCCGCCCGTTTGCCGGAAGACCGGCGGCGCGCGAGTGTGTCTCGATCCTGACCGGAGCGCCGGTTCCGGAGGAACTCGACTGCGTGATCAAGCAGGAGGATACCGCTCGCGAAGGAGACGCCGTACGGGTGCTGCGACACGACGATCGTTCGTTCGTCCGCCACCGGGGAGAAAACCGTCGCGCGGGCGAGGTTGTCGTTCCGGCCGGAACCCGCCTCGCGGCGCCCGAACTCGCCGCCCTGGCCGGGATCGGGATCGTGCGCCCCGAGGTCGTTCGTGCCGCTCGATGCGTGCACATCGTGACGGGAGACGAGCTGGTCGCGCCCGAATCCGCTCCGGGAATCGGCGCCATCCGTGATTCCAACTCCATTCTCGTGGCGACTCTGATCGCGTCCGCCCGCGCCGAGCTGGTTCAGCAGTCACGCTGCGGCGATGATGATGGCATCATTGGCGACGAAGTGCGAAGCGCGCCCGACCATGATGTTCTGCTCCTGTCCGGCGGCGCCGGACCCGGTGACCGCGATCCGGCCCGCGCGGTCCTCTCGGCGCTCGGCTATGAAATCGTTTCCGATGGAGTGAACCTTCGTCCGGGCAAGCCGTTGATCCACGCCACCCGCGGCCGGCAGCACGCCTTCGCTCTGCCCGGCAATCCCGTTTCCCACTGGGTGGTGTTCCAGCTTTTCGTCGCGCCGCTGCTGCGGACGCTGCAGGGATGCCGGGAGCCCCGGCCCGTGCTGGTTCGCGGTCGCATCGGCGGCTCCGTGAATCTGCCACCGCCCGATCCGCGACCGACTTATTGGCCGTGTCATTCCCGCCCGGTAGGCGGCGAACACGAGCTGTCGCTGCTCCCGATTGCGAGCTCCGGCGATGCGCTGGGTCTCGTCGGAGCCAACGCGCTCTTGCCGCTTCCCGCGCCGCCCGCCATCCTGCAGGCTGGTCAGCCGATCGAATTCATTCCCTGCGCATGAAACACCGCGCCGCCAGCACTTTTTCCCATCTCGATCCGTCGGGCGGCGCGCGGATGGTGGACATCGGCGCGAAACCCGTGACGCAGCGCACCGCCGTCGCCGAAGGCAGGTTGCACTGCGCGCCCTCCACACTGCGCCTGCTCCGCGCGAAGGCGCTGCCCAAGGGTGACGTGCTCACCGTCGCCAAGATCGCGGGCATCCAGGCCGCCAAGGCGACCGCGACGCTCATCCCGCTGTGCCATCCGCTGCCGCCCGGCATGGTCGATCTCGAGTTCAAGATCGTGCGCGGCGGCATTGCGATCCGCTCCACCGTGTCCGTCGCCGCGCAAACCGGAGCCGAGATGGAGGCCCTGACGGCCGTGTCCGTCGCCGCGCTGACCCTGTACGATATGTGCAAGGCCGTGGACAAGGGCATGTCGATCGGCGGGGTTCGTGTCGTCAAGAAGACCAAGGTCTGAGCCGGATGAAAATTGCGCGCGTCACCCTGAGCGACCGGGCTTCCGCCGGAGTCTACCGCGACGAAAGCGGACCCGAGATCGAGCGGATCGTGGCGGCGCAATTCGCGGAGACGCTGGACTGGGTTCGCGCGCTGCTGCCCGACGACCAGGCCGAACTGGAGCGAACCCTGCGCCGCCTCGCCGACGACGAGGGCTGCGCGCTGATCGTGACCACGGGTGGGACCGGACCGTCGCCCCGCGACGTGACGCCCGAGGCCACCCGCGCGGTGCTCGAAAAGGAGCTTCCGGGTTTCGGCGAAATCATGCGCGCGCAGAGTTACGCCCGTGTGAAGACAGCCATTCTCTCGCGCGCCACGGCCGGCGTTCGCGGCCGGACGTTGATCATTAATCTTCCCGGCCGGCCCTCCGCCATCGCCGGTTGTCTGCCGCTGCTGACGCCCGCGATCGCCGAGGCCCTCGACCATATCGCCGGATTTCGTCCGGCGCTCCGGGATCCGCCCCCTTGATCTGATCGCAACCAGCCCGGGCCCTGCGGACCCGGCTACACTTCCGGCCGGCGCCGCCGTTGACACCTTCCGCGGGACCGATTGCCCTCGGATATGCGCGCTCTGCGGATCCTTGCCTGGTCTCTCGTCCTGCTCACTGCCCGCGTCGGTCTCGTCGCTGCAGACGCGGAGATCAAGGTCACGGGTCCCGCCGGCACGACGGCTTACACGGTCAGCTCCCTCGCCGCCTTCTCTCAGTCCGAATGCACGGTCACCGACCGGCACAGCCAGGAAGCTGCGAAATACGCGGGCGTCGCCGTTCGCGAGTTGCTGCTCAAGGCCGGCATGCCGGACGGCGAGGCCTTCCGCGGCCGGATTCTCCGGCAGGCGGTCCAGGTGCAATGCGCGGACGGATACATGGTCGTGTTCGCGCTCGCCGACTTCGATCCGGCATTCTCCGATCGCATCATCATCCTCGCGCTGCGGCGCGATGGCGCCCCGTTGTCGGCCAAGGCCGGACCCTTTCAATTGATCGTGCCGGGCGACAAGCGCCCCGCGCGCTGGGCCCGGAACGTAACCGCCATCACCATCGTCCCGCTCGGGGATCCGCCGGCCGCCGCGCATCCATGATCCGTCGCGCGATCCTCGCCGGTGCAATCGCCGGCGCCCTGGTCGTCTCCGCCGCGGCGGCCGATCTTACCGTCTTCGCCGCAGCCAGCCTCACCGATGTGCTGCAGGAAATCTCGCCGGCCTATGTCGCGCAACATCCGGGCGACTCCGTCCATTTCAATTTCGCCGCCTCGAGCACCCTGGCCCGCCAGATTGCGGAGGGGGCGCCGGCCGACGTGTTCATTTCCGCCGATGAGGCGAAGATGGATGGTCTCGAAAAACATGGCGTGATTGCTCCCGGCACCCGGCGCAGTCTCTTGTCCAACGTCCTCGTGGTGGTCGTGCCCGCCGACTCCACCCATGCCATCGCCACACCGGAAGATCTCGCGAACCCGGCGGTGCGCCATCTGGCGCTCGCGGAACCGCACACCGTGCCCGCCGGAATCTATGCGCGTTCCTGGCTCGAGAAAATCGGGCTGTGGCGCAGGGTCGCCGACCGCATCGTCGCCACCGAAAACGTCCGTGCGTGTCTCGCTGCCGTGACCGCGGGAAATGCCGATGCCGGCATCGTTTATCGCACCGACGCGGTGTCCTCGCCCAGGGTGCGCGTGGCCCTCGTGATCACCGGGCCCGCTGCGCCCGACATTTCCTACCCCGTCGCCGTCATCCGCCGCCCGGGCGCCGCGCCGTCGGCCCGCGATTTCGCCGTCTTTCTCGCCGGCCCCGAGGCCCGCCGATTGTTCGAAAAATACGGGTTCATCGTCCGGCCCTGACCGGGTGCGAACAACATGACCGCTGCCGACTGGCAAGTCACGGGGTTCACGCTGGCGGTCGCGGCGTTCAGCACGATCCTGATTCTTCCCTGGGGCTGGGGTCTGGCGTGGCTGCTCGCGCGAAGGGATTGGCCCGGCAAATCGCTGGTCGAAACCGTGGTCATGCTCCCGCTGGTCATGCCTCCGGTCGCCACCGGCCTGCTGTTGCTGAAGCTCCTGGGCCGGCGCGGCGCCATTGGCGGCTGGCTCGCCGACCACCTGGGGGTCGACATCGTGTTCACGTGGCGCGGCGTCGTGGCCGCCACCGCCGTGATGTCGTTCCCGTTGTTGGTGCGCACGGCCCGCGTCGCCTTCGAAGGAGTGAACCCGCGCCTCGAGCAGGTCGCCCGGACGCTCGGGGCCTCGCCGGCGCGCGTCTGGTGGACGGTCACAATGCCTCTCGCCGGACGCGGTCTGCTGGCGAGCGGCGTGATCGCTTTTGCCCGGGCCATCGGCGAATTTGGCGCCACGGTGATGGTGGCGGGTTTCATCCCGGGCAAGACGGCCACGCTCGCCCTGTCGATCTACAACCTCGTGCAGCTCGGACACGATGACGACGCGCTGCGCCTGCTCGGCCTTTCGGTCCTCCTCGCCTTCGCCGCGGTGTGGGCGGGTGAGCGCCTGCAGCGGAGGCCCGCGACGTGAAAATAGAATTCTCCAACCTTCATCTGGCCTCGGGCGATTTCTCGCTCGCACTCGATCTGGTCCTCGACGCGCCGGTGACCGCCCTTTTCGGCCCTTCAGGCGCGGGCAAGACAACCCTGCTCGAAACGATCGCGGGACTCCGTCGTCCCGCTTCGGGCTCGCTTCGAATCGACGGCGAGGTGGTCAACGAGCCCGCCACGAACACATTCGTGGCCCCGGAACGCCGCCGCATCGGCTACGTGCCGCAGGATGGCGCCCTGTTTCCCCATCTCAACGTGCGGGGCAACCTCCTTTATGGCCGGCATGGCGGCAGCGGGCCGGATTTTGACCGGGTGTGCGCGCTGCTCGAAATCGGCGGGCTGGCCGATCGTCCGGTGCATCGCCTCTCGGGCGGCGAAAAACGTCGCGTGGCACTGGGCCGCGCGCTGCTGGCCTCGCCGCGACTTCTGCTGCTGGACGAGCCGCTGGCGGAACTCGATATTCCGCTGCGCGAGCGCGTCCTGCCCCATCTTGGCCGGTTGCGCCACGAGTTCGGTCTCCCGATCATCTACGTCTCCCATTCGCCCGAGGAAATCGTGGCCCTCGGAAGCGAGGTCGTGGCCCTCGAGCACGGACGGGTCACCCATCGCGGCCGGGCCACCGACCTGTTCGCGCCCTCCGGCCCGCCGCGCCAGGAGTGGCGGGAGGGACCTGCCAGGTAGGGATTGGCGTCCCCGCCGATCCGGCCGCTGACGTTTTGCGTTGCCGCCGCCGGCTTCGGCGTTCCCCTTTTTCCCGGGCCCGTGGCCCCGCATGCCCTCCGACGCCTTCAATCGCGATATCAGCTACCTGCGCGTTTCGCTCACCGACGCGTGCAACCTCCGCTGCGTCTATTGCATGCCGGAGCACATGACTTTTCGTCCGCGCGAGGAAATGCTCTCCGACGCCGAGTTGCGGCGGCTCATCACGATTTTCGCTTCCACCGGTTTCCGCAAGGTGCGCTTCACCGGCGGGGAACCGACCCTGCGCCCGGGACTGGTCGATCTGGTCCGCCACGCCGGCGCGACGCCGGGGATCGAGGCCGTCGGCCTCACGACCAACGGCGTGCTGCTCGACCAGCTTGCGCGCCCTCTCCGCGACGCCGGCCTGGGCTCGGTCAACATCTCGCTCGACAGCCTCGACGCGGTGACTTTCCGCCGCCTCACGCGCTGGGGCAACCTGCGCGACGTCCGCGCGGGCCTCGATGCCGCCGCCAGCGCCGGGCTCCGCATCAAGCTCAATGCCGTGGTGTGCCGAGGAATCAACGACGGCAGCGACGTCGTCGAACTCGCGCGGCTGACCCTCGAGCGCAACTGGCAGGTGCGCTTCATCGAGCAGATGCCTTTCGGCAACAACTCCCAGTTCCAAGAGCAGGCCATGGTGAGGGAGGACGAGCTTCTCGAGCGGCTCGCCGACGTTTTCGGCCCGTTGGAAATGCTTCACGGCGGCTGTCTCGATGGCGAAGCTCGCCTGTATCAGATTCCCGGCGCCCGCGGCACGGTCGGGTTCATCAGCCCCGTTTCGAAACCATTCTGCGCCGGCTGCAACCGGATGCGCCTGACGGCCGACGGCGTTCTCCGCCTCTGCCTGCTGCGCGATCACGAGGTCGACCTCCGGCCCACGCTGCGTGGGGGCGGCGACGACGAGGACCTGCGCGACCTCATCCTGCACGCGGTCCGCGAGAAACCGTGGGGCCATGGGCTGGCGCACCGGGTGATTCCTTCAGCGCGGGGCATGTCCCAAATCGGCGGATGAGCACGTCACCTCCATCGGCCCACCGGCTGCATCTCCAGTTTTTCGCCCGCCTTCGGGAAGAGGCCGGCTGCAGTGCCTTGGAACTCGAGACCTGCGCCCCCACTCCGGCGGCGTTGTACGAGGAACTCCAGCGCACCCGCGGACTGCGCGTTCCGCGTGGCGTCATCCGCGTCGCCGTCAACGCCCGCTACGCCACGATGGAGACGCCGCTGCGGGGCGGCGACACCGTGGTGTTCATTCCGCCCGTCGCGGGAGGCTGAGCGATGTTCGCCCTGAGCGACCAACCGATCGATGCGGCCGCCTGGCGCGCGAAACTGGCGTCCCCGGATGCCGGCGCATCCGTCGTCTTTGAGGGGCGGGTTCGCAATCATCACGGCGGCCGCGCGGTCCTTCGCCTCGAATACGAGGCGTTCGGTGAACTGGCTGTGCGCGAGGGCGAGGACATCGTCACCGAGACCGAAAAACTTTATCCGGGAAGCCGAGTTCATTGTGTTCACCGCACCGGCCGACTGGAGGTCGGCGAAATCGCCGTCTGGATCGGCGTCGAGGCGCCTCATCGCCAGACGGCCTATGCCGCCTCGCGCCATGTGATCGAGGAGCTCAAGCGCTCGCTGCCGGTCTGGAAAAAGGAGCATTTCGAGGGCGCGGACCCCGAATGGGTCAACTGCCCGGCCGAACAGGCCGACTCGCCCGCCGTCGCGGACGAGTTTCATGCCCGCCAGGTCGCGTTGCCGGAAATCGGAGTCGCCGGACAGGAAAAACTCGCGATCTCCCGCGTGCTCGTGGTCGGGATCGGCGGACTCGGTTGTCCCGCCGCACTCTACCTGACCGGAGCCGGCATCGGTCATCTGACCCTGGTCGACGACGGACACGTGGAACGTTCCAATCTCGCCCGGCAGATCCTCTTCACCGAAGCGGAAACCGGTGCCCCCAAGGTTCTCGCGGCCGCCGCCCGCCTGCGCCGACGCAATCCGGCCGTACAGATAACCCCGCTCGACGTGGCGTTCGGCGCTGGCAACGCGCGGACCCTGGTCGCGGGACAGGACGTCGTGATCGACGGCACCGACAATTTCGCCGCGCGATTCCTGATCCACGACGCCTGCATGGCGCTCGGTGTGCCGCTCGTGCAGGCGGCGGTGCACCGCTTCGAGGGAACGCTTGATGTCTTTCGCCGCGGTGAAGGCGGATGCCTGCATTGCCATTGGTCCGGGCACGGCGCCGTCGATCTCGAGGCGACCGCGAGCTGCGAGGCTGGCGCGGTCTTCGCGCCTGCGGTCGGCGTGCTGGGCGTGATGCAGGCAGCCGAGGCGATCAAGCAGATCGTTGGCCGGGGCGGCGAGGCCGCGCACCAGACGCGTCTGATCGACCTGCTCGACGGGACTTCGCAGATCATCGAACGACCGGCGCGGCCGGGCTGTCCGGCGTGCAGCCGCACGGAAGCCGCGCCGCTCATGATCGGCGCGGACGATTCCCCGTATTTCGCTGGTTCCGCGATCGCGCCGGCGGGCGTGTCGCCGCTGGCCATCCGGTTGATCCAGGAGGGGGAACTCCTCGCGCCCGCCAATGATATGATCGACGTGCCCGCGCACGATCTGGCGCGACTCCGTGAGCTGGCCGCCGCGGGTCCGATCATGCTTCGCTGCCGGAACGGAGTTCGCAGTTCCGCCTTGGCGCGCCTCTTGCGCGCGGAAGGGCTGGACAACGTTTACGCGTGGGAATCCGTGGTGTAGGGCCTGCGCTCGCGCAGGCCAGATCGATCACGCGGCTGGCGCGGCCGGGAAACGCTGGTGGAAAAAGGCTGCGGCCTTCGCCAGCGAAGCCCTACATGCGCAGAGACCCCGGGGAATTGCGGTCGGCGACCGTCATTCCTGTAGGGCCTGCGCTCGCGCAGGCCGTCTCGTGACCACCCCCACACCACCTCAACGGCCGGTCAGGGTATAAAACGCGAGGCCGTACCATTCCCGGAGCACCAACTCCGTGCCGGCCAGCGAGCGGGCGGTGGGCACGAAATCGAGAATGGACAGGTGACGCTGGTCGTCATGCCGGAAGTCGACGGGAAACGGCACGAAATCGATGCCGGCTTTCCGGAAAAGATGAGCGGCGCGTGGCATGTGCCAGGCCGATGTCACCAGGATGATCCGCTTCCAGCCGCGCTGTTGCATCAGCTCCGCCACCGCGGCAGCTTCGTCGCGGGTGTTTTCGATATCACGCGTGACCAGGATGCGATCGCCCGGCACCCCGCGCGCCATGGCCGCGCGCCGGCCGATCTGGCCTTCGACCTCGGTTCGCCCAAGCCACGGAATGTTCGCGCCCGTGAACACCATCCAGTCGCATTTCTGTCGCCGCCAGAGCATGATCGCGCCTTCCAACCGGGCGCCGGAGTCTGCGATGTTCGGCACGTAGTCTTCTCCGGTCGGCGGACCAAAGATTCCGCCCAGCGCCACCACGGCGTCCGCCTTTTCAACCGCCCCGAGTGCCACCAGGGGATGACTGCGCTCGATCGCGGTCAGGAGCGCGTTCGAAGTCAGAGGCAGGCTGCTCAGGTAGAGTAGCACCATTGCAACCACCACGGGCCAGCGTTTGCGCCGGGCCAAGGCGAGCACGAGCAGGATGAACACCCACCCGAGCGGCAGCACGACGGCGGGCAGAAGTTTGTTGAGAATCAGCATCGAGGGTCCGGCTAACTACGGCGCGATGCCGCCAAACAGCTTCGGCAGGAACTCCGTCAGATATCCGCGCCACACCGGCCACTCGTGTCCACCGTCGGTCACATGCCACTCGTGCGGCACCTGCCTGGCGCCAAGCCAGGCTTCGAACTTGCTGTTGCGTTCCAGCAGGGCGTCGTCGCGTCCGACGCCGATCCAGATCAGCCGCGGGACTCCGGACTTCCGGGCTTGGGCGGCGAGGAGAGTGGCGAAGCGTCCATCCAGGTCTCCGGAAGGCGCCCCGGAACTGAAGCCGCCCACCCATCCAAAAAATTCCGGATGGCCCAGGCCGATCTCCAGCGACTGCCCGCCGCCCATCGAGAGGCCGGCGATCGCGCGGACGGACGCGTCGCGCCGGACGGGATAACTCGATTCGATGAACGGGATGATGGTGTTGAGGACTTCGCGCGCCATCGCCTCATTGTTGCGCGTGCCGTAGTCGGATGCGCGTGGCGTCGTGATCGGCACGGGATGGCCGTTCGTCATCACGATGATCAATGGAACCGCCCGATGGGCCGCGATGAGATTGTCCGCGATGACGTTGGCGCGCCCGACCGTGGCCCACGCCGTTTCCTCGTCGCCAAATCCATGCAGAAGATAAAGCACCGGATACTGGCGGCCCTCGTGGCGCTCGAAACCGGGCGGCGTGTAGACCTGAAAGGCCACGGACCCGACGCGCGCGACCGACGGTATCACATGGCGACGAATGACGCCGTGCGGGACGCTCTGCCATGCCCACGCGGGGGCGGGAGTGCCCGTTACCTCGACCATGCTTTCGTTCGAAAGCCACTCCTTCGTGCGGCGGTTGTGCGGATCCGTGAACGTGGCGCCGTCGACATCAAACGTGTAACTGTAGACGTCGGGGACCAGCGGACCGACCGTCACGCTCCAGACGCCGTCACCGTCCTTCGCCATCGGCTGGGCCGGGAGGTGCCGCAGACCCTTGACCTCAACGGCGTGGGCGTTGGGCGCAAACACCCGGAACGTGATCCGTCCGTCGGGAAGGACCTGGGGAGACTGGATATCGGGATAAGCCGCGGAGCTCGAAACGGCGGCGGCCATCGCCACCGCGAATACCAAGGTCGTCAGGGGGAGTCTCACAGCCGTCAATCTGGCGCTTCCCCGGACGGCGAACAGCCCTATTTTCGGGCGCCCGGTCGCGCTTGGCGATAAAGCCAGCTATTTGCCCGGTGGC
>DASYDZ010000243.1:0-5073 GCA_036499305.1 Candidatus Didemnitutus sp. | reverse complement strand
CAACACGGCAGCGAGAAGGTGATCGCCGCTTACGTGCAGGGACAAGGCGGGAAGAGTGAGTATCGAGTGCTGCACAAGGGTCAGTTGGATTTGGAGCTGTCTTGATCAAATGCCCCGGAGCTTGCTCCGGGGATCTTTACTCGCAGCTTCATAGAGCCAATCGAGTGTTCAATTGCATGATCCCGGCTGAGCCGGACGAATGGGGCGAATGCCGCCGGCTTGGACGGGATAGGGAAATCCCGTCCTCCAAAGCGCTGGCGCGCCAGGCGGTAACGCCCCACCCGAAAGGCGGCATTCGGAAACCACGCCCGGCAAATGGGTCCGTCCGGCCCGCCCCTATCGGCCCGCCACGACGCCGCGTTCGCTTTTCTCGACGAAGGTCAGAAAACGCTCGAAATCGGCGGACTTCCCGAGCGCGTGCGCGTGCATCTGCTCGAAGGCCTGGGTGCGGTTGAGCCCGGCGCGATAGAAAACACGGAATGCCTGTTTCACGGCGTCGAGGCGCTCGGGACTGAATCCCTGGCGCTCGAGGCCGATCTTGTTGATCGAACGCGCGATCGCCGGAAGGCCGTCGGCAATGATATAGGGCGGCACGTCCTGGACGATCTTGGACATCGCGCCCAGCATGACATAGGCGCCGATGCGGCAAAACTGATGGACGCCGACGCCCCACCCCATGTTGACGTGGTCCTCGACGATGACGTGGCCGGCGAGCGCCGACTGCGAACTCATCACGAGGTTGTTGCCGACGCGACAGTCGTGGGCGATGTGGCTGTAGGCGAGAATGACATTGTCGTTGCCCACCACCGTATACTCATCGGCCTTGGTGGCGCCGTGAATGCTGACGTATTCGCGGAAGACGTTGCGGTCGCCGATGGTGAGGCCGGGTTCCCCGCCCGTGTACTTGAGATCGTGCGTCTTCGTGCCGATGCAGGTGAACGGAAAGATCTCGCACTGCCTGCCGACGGTGGTGCGACCCTCGACCGTCGCGTGGTGATGCAATCCGGTGCCATCGCCCAGGACGACCTTCGGGCCCACGTAGGCATAGGCACCCACCCGAACGTCGGCGCCGAGCTGGGCCCCGGATTCGATGATCGCGGTGGGGTGGATTTCCTGGGCCATGGACTAGTCGAGCTGGGACGTGTCGACGGTCGTGAACATCAGGTCGGCGGAGCACACCACCTGGTTGTTCACCGTGCATTCGCCCTCGGCGCAGACGATGGAGCCGCGGATCCGGGTAATCTTGACCTTGATGTTGAGCTGGTCGCCCGGGCGCACCGGACGGCGCCATTTCACCTTGTCGCAGCTCATGAACAGGGCGGTCTTGCCCTCCATGTTGGTCCGGCGAATGAGCATGATGCCGGCCGCCTGCGCCATGGCCTCGATCTGCAGGACACCCGGCATCACGGGATTGCCCGGATAATGGCCCTGGAAGAACGGCTCGTTGATCGTGACGTTCTTGATGGCGGTCAGCTCCTCCACCCCGGCCTCGACCACGCGATCGATCATCACGAACGGATAGCGGTGGGGCAGCAGATCCAGCACCCGCCGGGTGTCCATCGACGTTTCGGTGGCGATCTCGGTCTTTGGACTGGGGGCGCGCACGGGTTTCTTGCCGCCCTTTTTCCATTGCTCGAGCTTCTCGAACAGGACGCGGGTCAGCTCGGCGTTGATCGCATGGCCCGGTCGCGTCGCGACGAGGTGGGCGCGCAACGGCATTCCGAGCAGGGTGATGTCGCCCACGAGATCCAGGATCTTGTGCCGCACGAATTCGTCCTGAAAACGCAACGGCTCCTTGGAAATGATCTTGTCACCCTTGATGACGACCGCGTTGTCGAGGCTGCCGCCCTTGATCTTGCCCAGCTTGATCAGCTCCTCGATGTCCTCATACACCGTGAAGGTGCGCGCGGCGGCAACCTGGGTGACGTACACATCGGGATCAATCGTCAGGGAAAGATGCTGCGTGTGGATGCCGCGGTCGTCGGCGCTCGTGCAGGAAATCTTCAGGCCGTCGAAGGGCAGCGCGATGACGGATGAGTTGCCGCGCGACACCGAGATCGGTTCGGTCAGGACAAAATATTCCCGCTCGGCGTCCTGCTCCACCGGTTCGCCCTGCTGGATCATCTTCACGAACTCGCGCGCCGATCCATCGAGGATGGGCGGCTCGCTCGCGTCCATCTCGATCAGGAGATTGTCGACGCCGCAGCCGCTGAGCGCGCTGAGCACATGCTCCACCGTATGAACCTTGGCATGGCCCTGCTGGATGGTGGTGGCCCGCACGAGGTCGGTCACCAGCTCGATGCGGGGCTTGATCTCCGGCTGCCCGTGGAGGTCGGTGCGCTTGAAAACGATGCCGTGGTTGACCGGCGCGGGCTTGAACGTCAGGTGCACGGCGTCACCGGTATGAAGGGCATTGCCCTTCGCGGTGACTTCGCGCAGGAGGGTGCGCTGCTTCATCAGGAGGTTGGCGGAGTGTCGGAAACCACTTGGAAATGACAAGCTTGGAGATGGCCGCGACGCCGGGGAATGCCCGTGCCGGGCGGTGAACGCCACGACGGAACCGAAATACCGACGCGGGGATTGACAAGGTCGAAAGGCGCCCGGTAATTCTGTCCGTTCCAGCACTGCAAAACCGTCTCCTCCGTCATGCCCGCAGCCAACGATCTCCGCAAAGGCCAAGTCATCAGGTTCAATGGCGAACCGCACCTCGTCATGGAAACGCAGCACCGCACGCCGGGTAACCTGCGGGCCTTCGTCCAGGTGAAGATGCGGAATCTCCGCTACGGCAAGTCGCTCGAGCAGCGATTCAACTCGCCCGATCCGGTCGAAGTGCTGCAGACGGACCGGCGCACGCTCGAGTTCTCCTACGCGAACCGGGACACGTTTGCCTTCATGGATCCGGAGACGTTCGAAACCTTCGAACTCACGGAGTCGATGATCGGCGAGGCCAAGAATTACCTGGTGGCGAACGGCAAGGCCGAGGTCCTTTTCATCGACGGCAATCCCATCACGATCGACATTCCGTCGTCCGTGGTCCTCAAGGTCACCGATTCGCCCGAAGGCGTGCGCGGCGACACCGCCAGCAACGTGCAGAAGTCCGTGACCTGCGAAACCGGCCTGGTCGTGCAGGTCCCGCTGTTCATCAAGAACGGCGAGACCATCAAGGTGAGTACCGCGGACGCGACCTACCTCGGCCGCGCCTGAGGTTCGGCAATCTCCATCCCGCCCGCGATTTCGTCGTCGCGGGCTTTTTTGCGCCGGTCGCACTCGCCCCTTGCCGGATACCACGCGGGCACTAACGTCGTCCGATGCCCCTACCCCGCTGGCCCGTCGCGACGCTTTGCCTGGCCGGATGCCTGCTCGCTGGCGCCCTTGGCGCATCGGCCGCCACCGACGACGGACCTCCACCCTGGGCGTATGGTTTCAAGACGCCGGCGGGCGAGACCCTGCCTCCCGCTCCGCCCGCCAAGGTCGCCGCCCCGGATCCCACGCATTATGGCTTGCCCGGGACGGACCTGAAGTTCACCCGCGCCGAGCTCAGCGAGATTTTCAATCCGGCCGATTTTTATCCGGAGGATCATGCGACCCCGCCGGCCATCGTCGCGCACGGAAAAGCACCCGACATTTGGGCGTGCGCCCGCTGCCATTACGCGAATGGCAAGGGGCGGCCGGAGAACGCCGGCCTCGCCGGGCTTCCGATCGAGTATTTCATTGCCGAACTGCAGTCCTTTCGCCGCGGTGAACGCACGTCCTCCGACGCGCGCAAGCCGAATACCAAAATGATGTCCGACTACGCCCGCGGCATGTCGGACGAGGAGATTCGCGCGGCCGCCGGGTATTTCGGAGCCATGAAATGGACGCCGTGGATCCGTGTGGTCGAGACCGCGCGCGTGCCCCGAACCGAGGTTTCGGCGGGGATGTATTTGCAGATTCCAAACGGTGGCGATGAACCGCTCGGCGACCGGATCATCGAAGTGCCCGAGAATCCGGACGCGGTGGAAATCACGCGCAGCCCGCGCGTGGGATTCATCGCCTACGTTCCGGTCGGCAGCGTGCAGCGGGGCGCAGTGCTGGTCACGACGGGTCGCGAGGGCCGGACCATGGCCTGCGCGACCTGCCACGGGCCCGCCCTCAACGGCGGAATGATCTCGGGATTCGGCGCCGTTCCGGGGATCGCCGGGCGCTCGCCAAGCTATCTGATGCGCCAGTTGTTTGATCTGAAAACCGGGCACCGCAAGGGGCCCCGCACGATCCTCATGCAACCGGTCGTGGCGAACCTGTCCACGGACGACATGCGCGACATCGTTGCCTACCTCTCCTCGCGGCCGGTTTCCGCCAGCATCGCGTCATCCGCTAGACCACCCGCATCCACAGCACCTTGAGGTAGCGGCTCTCGAGGCAGTTGGAGAATACAGGATGGTCGATGCCCGGACCGGTCCGATCGAAGATCTGCAGGCGGCGATTGAGCCGATGCACTCCCTTGATCACGGCTTCCTCGAAGACCTCGAGCGGCACCAGCCCCGAGCACGAGCAGGTGACGAACAGACCACCCGGCTTCACAATGCTCGCGGCGATGGTGTTGAGATCGGCGTATTTTCTCATGCCCTCCGCCGCGCCGGCGGGCTCGCGGGTCATGACGAACTTCGGCGGGTCGCACAACACGGCGTCGAATTGCTCGCCGTTCTTCTGCATCTGGCGCGCGTAGGCAAAGGCGTCCGCGTGCACCCATTTCAGCCGGTTCGGGGGCACCTGGTTGAGGTTCGCGTTGCGTCGTCCCTGCGCGATGACTTTCTCGTCGAGGTCGACCGCCGTGATGTCCACGGCGCCGCCCAAGGCGGCGTTGATCGAGAAGCCACCCGTGTAGCTGCACAAGTCGAGGACGCGCGCGCCGGCCACCAGCGTCCCGAAGCGGCGGCGGTTGTCCCGCTGGTCGCAGAAAAAGCCGGTCTTGTGGCCCTCGGCAAAATCGACCTCGAACTTCACGCCGTTTTCGTGGATGCGGACGCGATCGGGCGCCGAGGCCGTTATTCCCTTCATCGCCGACGGCTTGATGCCCTCGAGGCTGCCGAGGTC
>DASYDZ010000242.1:0-31259 GCA_036499305.1 Candidatus Didemnitutus sp. | reverse complement strand
CGCATGCCCGGCCACATGGGCAGCGAGAACCGCACCGTGCAGAACCTGCGCGTCGTGAAGGTCATCGCCGACAAGAACCTCCTGCTCGTCAAGGGCGCCATCCCCGGCGCGAACGGCGATGTGGTGATCGTTCGCGGCGCGAAGAAGGCCCGCAAGGCCTGAGGAGAATCCGCATCATGAAACTCAAAGTTTACAGCACCGACGCCACGCAGAGCAGCGAGAGGGAATTCTCCCTGCCGACGTTCGAGGGGAACAGGGGTCTCCAGGCCGTCAAGGAAGTCGTCGTCGCCCATCGCGCCAACGCCCGGCAGGGCACGCGCTCGACCAAGACCCGCGGCGAGGTTTCCGGCGGCGGCAAGAAGCCGTGGAACCAGAAGGGCACCGGCCGCGCCCGCGCCGGCTCGAACCGCTCCCCGTTGTGGTCCGGCGGCGGCGTCGTCTTCGGCCCGCGCCCGCGCGACTTCTCCAAGAAGATCAACGGCAAGGTCAAGGCGCTCGCGTTCTCGCGCGCCCTGTTCGACCGCGCCTCGGCCGGCGAGATCGATGTCATCGAGGAATTCTCGGTCGCGCAGCCCAAGACCAAGCTGATGGGGCAGGTGGTCAACCGCATCGCCCCGAAGGGCCGCGTGCTGCTCGTCGACGCGCCGTTTGCGACGGAGACCGCCCGCGCCGCCCGCAACCTCGGTCGCGTCACCCTGCAGGAAGCCACCAAGCTCAACACTCTCGACCTCGTCGCCTACACCCGGATCGTCATCTCGACCAAGGCGCTCGAGCACCTCATCACCCGCGCGAACGGAGACCAGTCATGATCAGCGCCGACCGAGTCCTCAAAAACCTGCGACTGACCGAGAAGGCTGCGAAGCTTTCCTCGAATTTCGGCCAGTACACCTTTGAGGTTTATCCCTCTGCCACCAAGTACACGGTCCGCGAGGCCGTCGAGCGCACCTTCAAGGTGACCGTCACCCGCGTGAACATCCAGAACGTGAAGGGCAAGCCGAAGCGCACCCGTCGCGGCCTCGCCAACCATTTGTCCGATTCCAAGCGCGCGATCGTGACCCTCAAGCAGGGTGACAAGATCGAGCTCGTCTAAGGAACCACCGCCATGGCTCTCAAATCATTTCGTCCGCTCACCGCCTCCCTCCGGTTCACCATCCTGAACCGGCCCGAGGATGTCAGCACCAAGCGCCCGGAGCGCTCGCTGACCGAGCACAAGCACAAGACCGGCGGCCGCAACGTCTACGGCCGTCTCACGTCCCGCCGTCGCGGCGGCGGCCACAAGCAGCTCTATCGCGTCATCGACTTCAAGCGCCGCAAGCTCGACGTCCCGGCGCGCGTGCAGGCGATCGAGTACGATCCGAACCGCAGCGCGCTGCTCGCGCTTCTCGCCTACGCCGACGGTGAGAAGGCCTACATCCTCGCCCCGCGCGGCCTCAAGGTGGGCGACTCGATTTACGCGGCGATGAAGACCGACACGAACGACTTCCGCCCGGGCAACAGCTTCCCGCTGGCCATCATCCCACCCGCCACCAGGGTCCATGCAATCGAGATGGTTCCGGGCCGCGGCGCGCAGATGGCGCGTTCCGCCGGCACGTCCGCCGAACTTGTGTCCGTGGAAAACGGCGCCGCGCAGCTCAAGCTCGGTTCCGGTGAAATCCGCCTCGTCCACCCGCAGTGCCGCGCCACGATTGGCGAGGTCGGCAATGGGGATCACAACAAGCGCAAGCTCGGCAAGGCCGGGCGCAACCGCTGGCTCGGTCGTCGTCCGCGGGTGCGCGGCGTGGCCATGAACCCGGTCGACCACCCGAACGGCGGCGGTCAGGGCAAGTCGAAGGGCGGCGGCGGCCGCCAGCACCTCGTTTCCCCGTGGGGTCAGCTCGCCAAGGGCTTCCCGACGCGGCGCCGCACCAAGCGGTCGAACTCGTTCATTGTCACCCGCGTCAACGGCCTGCCGCCGCGCGGCCGGAAATAATCCGGGAACGCACCTTCACCCGCACCTTCACTCTCGCTTTCACTTTTCCGACCCATGGCCCGCTCCATCAAGAAAGGTTTCTTCGTCGACTACCACCTCCTGGAAAAAGTCCAGAAGGCGGCCAAGGCCGGCGGCGCGCGCAAGCCCATCCAGACCTGGTCCCGCCGCTCCACCATCACGCCGGACTTCGTCGGCCAGACTTTCAGCGTCCACAACGGCAAGGCCTTCATCCCGGTGTACGTCACCGAGAACATGGTCGGCCACAAGCTCGGCGAGTTCGCGCCCACCCGCATCTTCAAGGCGCACGGCGGCATGACCCGCAAGGAGATCTGAGCCCGCCCCCAACGGAACACCCAACATGGAAATCCAAGCTCTTACCCGCAACGCGCGCATGTCGCCCAAGAAGGTCCGCGAGGTCGCGCGCCTGATCCAGGGTCGCTCCGTGCCCGAGGCCCTCGACTTTCTCACGCTCATCCCGCGCAAGTCCGCGCGCCTGCTCGCCAAGACGCTCAAGAGCGCCATCGCGAATTCGGAGAACGATTCGAAGATCAACCTTCCCGCCAACAAACTCTTCGTGCACCGCGCCCTCGTCGAGAACGGCCCGGTGCTGAAACGCTTCAAGGCGGGCGCTCGCGGCTCCGCCAAACCCCGCGTCAAGCGCATGTCGCACCTGCGCATCGTCCTCTCGGACAGCCAGGCCTAACCACTCTTCACCATGGGACAAAAAACCAACCCCGTTGGCTTCCGCCTCGCCGTCCGCCGCAACTGGCAGTCGCGCTGGTTCGCCCGCAAGAAGGATTTCGCCAAGCTGCTCCACGAGGACCAGATCATCCGGAACACCCTGATGGAGAAGCTGCGCCAGGCGTCCGTGCCGCGCATCTTCATCGAGCGCGCCGGCAACCGCGTCCGCGTCAAGATCTTCACCGCCCGCCCGGGCATTGTCATCGGGAAGAAGGGCCAGGAGGTCGAGAACATGAAGGTCCAGCTCGGCAAGCTGACCGGCAAGGAGATCCTCCTCGACATCCAGGAGGTCAAGAAGCCCGAGATCGAGGCGCAGCTCGTGGCCGAGAACGTCGCGCTCCAGCTCGAGCGCCGCGTGGCCTTCCGCCGCGCGATCAAGAAGTCCGTCCAGATGGCGATGTCGCTCGGCGTCGACGGCATCAAGATCCAGTGTTCGGGCCGCCTTGGTGGCGCCGACATCGCGCGCCGCGAATGGCAGCGCCAGGGCCGCATTCCGCTGCACACGCTCCGCGAGAACATCGACTACGGCTTCGCCGAGGCGCGCACCGTCTGGGGCAAGATCGGCGTCAAGTGCTGGATCTGCAAAAAGGACGAATCCAATTGAAACAGCTTAAAGCAATAAGCCTGAAGCAATAAGCCCAATCGTAATCACCGCTCAAATCACGCTTACCGCTTAGAGCTTACCGCTTAGAGCTTTTTCCCATGCTCCAACCTTCCCGCACCAAATACCGCAAATCGCAGAAGGGCTCCCGCGCCGGCAATGCCAAGCGCGGCAACACGCTGGCCTTCGGCGAATACGGCCTGCAGTCCCTCTCCCGCGGACCCATGACCGGGCAGCAGATCGAGGCCGCCCGCGTCACCATCGCCCGCCACCTGAAGCGCAAGGGCAAGCTCTGGATCCGGGTGTTCCCGCACAAGCCCGTGACCAAGAAGCCCGCCGAGGTCCGCATGGGCCAGGGCAAGGGCCCGGTCGAGTTCTACGTTGCCGTCATCAAGCCCGGCGCCGTCCTCTTCGAACTCGCGGGCGTCCCCACCACCATCGCCAAGGAGGCCTTCCGCCTCGCCGACGCCAAACTGCCTTTCCGCTGCCGCTTCATCGCGCGCGAAGGCATCATTCTCTGAACGCAGGATCCATCACCGCCATGACCGCCAAGGAAATCCAGGAACTTCCGCCCGCCGAGATCACCAACCGGATCCGCGAAACCCGCGACAAGCTGCTCCAGCTTCGTCTGCGCAAGCACACCGGCCAGGTCGAGAAGACCCACGAGATCCGCGACCTCCGCAAGGACATCGCCCGCCTCGAGACCATCTTCACGCAAAAGAAAAACCAGCCCCCGGCCCCCGCCAAAGCCTGATCCCATTTTTGATTTTCGATTTCGGATCCTGGATCGGCCCCCGCCGCCCCGATCCGAAGCCGGAGCGAAATCCCCGGTCGGAAATCACGAATCGAAAAGCCCAAGTCGAAATTTTCCATGTCCACTCACCAACGTCATAGCAGCCGCAAGACCGAGATCGGCTTTGTCAGCTCCCGCATGGGCGACAAGTCCGTGAAGGTCACGGTCCCGTACAAGACGCCGCATCCGCGCTACCACAAGGTCATCAACCGGAAGACGGTGCTGCACGTCCACGACGAGAAGAACGAGACGAAGGTCGGCGACAAGGTCGAGGTCATGGAGATCCGTCCGTTGAGCCGCCTGAAACGCTGGCGCGTCGTCTCCGTGATCGAGCGCGCCGTCGTTGCGTCCACCGCTGTGTCCGAGGCCGACGTGGCCCGGGCCGTTCCGACCAAGACCACCAAGCCGATTGCCTCGGCCGCGCCCGCGGCTCCGCAGGCATAACCCGAGCCAGGAGCACCCGCCATGATCCAGATGCGTTCCATCCTCGAAATCGCCGACAACACCGGCGCGCGCCGCGCGTCCATGATCGGCCGCCTCGGGCAGACCACCCGATACGCGCACGTCGGCGACATCATCACCATCAACATCAAGGAGAGCAGCACCGACGCCACCGTGAAGAAGGGCGAGGTCCACAAGGCCGTCGTCGTCCGCACCAAGGCGGCCCTGCGCCGCGCCGACGGCAGCTATCTCCGCTTCGACAGCAACGCCGTCGTCATCATCGGCGATGACGGCAATCCGAAGGGCACCCGCATCTTCGGGCCGGTCGCCCGCGAGTTGCGCGCGAAGAACTACATGAAGATCATTTCCCTCGCCCCGGAGGTTCTCTGACATGCAAAAGTTTCACATCAAGCGCGGCGACCAGGTCGTCGTGATTTCCGGCTCCCACAAGGGCAAGTCCGGCAAGGTCCTCGAGGTGCAGCCGGCGAAGTCGCGGGCGATCGTCGAGGGCGTGGCGATGGTCAAGCGCCACCTGAAGAAGTCCCAGGACAACCCGCAGGGCGCGATCTTGGAGCGCGAGGGCACGGTCCACGTTTCCAACCTGATGCTGCAGTCGCGCCACGACGCGTCGAAGCGCGCCAAGAAACCCGCCGAGGCCAAGAGCTGATCGGTCCACCCGCCGGTCCCCGTGGCCGGCCACCATCCATGAGCAAGTCCGTCCCCCCTCTCAAGAAACTCTACGCCGAGCAAGTCGTCCCGGCGCTCATCGCCGCACGCGGCTACAAGAACAAGCACGAGGTTCCGCGTCTCGCGAAGATCGTGCTCAACACCGGCATCTCGGCGGAAGCCGACAAGAACCAGATTGCCGACGCGCAGCGCGACCTCTCCGCCATCGCCGGCCAGAAGGCCGTGCTCGCCCGCTCGCGCAAGGCGATCGCGAACTTCAAGCTGAAGCAGAATCAATACGTCGGCGCCCACGTCACGCTCCGCGGCGAGTCGATGTGGCATTTCCTGATGCGCCTCCTGGCGGTCGCGCTGCCCACCATCCGCGATTTCCGCGGCGTGCCCAACAAGCTCGATGGCCAGGGCAACTACAGCATCGGCATTTCCGACTATTCCATTTTCCCCGAGATCGCCGTCGAGAGCTCGAAACGCCAGATGGGCCTCGACATCACGCTGGTCACCACGGCCGGCTCGGATGACGAGGGTCGCGAGTTCCTGCGCCTGCTCGGCATGCCCTTCCGCCGCGTCGATCCGGCCGCGAAATCAACCGCCGCCTGAACAGAGCACGACAAGGTCTGAACCATCAGGGCATAAGCCGATAAATCCCCGGAATCTCCTCCCGCTTACTTCTGATCCCTTACCCCTCAAGCCTTAGACCTTAGAACTTACACCTTAACCACTGCCATGCCCAAGACGTCCGCCATCGAACGCAATCGCAAGCGCCAGCGCCTTTCCGAGAAGTTTGCGGCCAAACGCGCCGAGCTGAAGGCGACCCTCGCCAACCCGGCCACCGGGGACGACGAGTTCTATGCCGCCCAGAAGAAGCTGCAGAAGCTCCCGCGCAATTCCTCGCGCACCCGCGTGCGCAACCGCTGCTCGCTCAGCGGCCGTCCGCGCGGCTACCACCGCAAGTACGGCGTCTCCCGCATCACGGTCCGTGAACTCGCCCTGTCCGGCAAGATCCCGGGCGTCACCAAATCCTCCTGGTAAAACCGATTTCATCCACGACTTTCGGGGGTAAGCGCGCCTCGTGCGCGCAGGATATGACCCGAGGCCGATCTCCCAAACCAATTTCCATCCATGACCGATCCGATCAGTGATTTCCTGACCCGCCTCCGCAATGCGTCGAAGGCCGGCCTCGCCGAGTGCATCACGCCGCACTCCAATATGCGGGAGAGCCTCGCCGGCATCCTCAAGAACGAGGGCTTTGTCCGCAACGTTGCCACCGGGACCGACGACCGCGGCCACAAGACCATTGTCGTGGCCATGAAGTACGTCGACGGCACGCCCGTCATCACCGGCCTCCGCCGCGCCTCCACGCCCGGCCGTCGCCTCTATTTCGGCTACGACCACCTGCCGCGCGTCCTCAACGGACTCGGCATCGCCATCGTCTCTACGTCCAAGGGTCTGCTGAAGGACCAGGACTGCCGCCGCCAGAAGCTGGGCGGCGAGCTCGTCTGCACCGTCTGGTAAAGGAGCCCCCACCATGAGCAGAATCGGCAAACAACCCGTTCAGATTCCCGAGAAGGTCAAGGTCGACATCAAGGGCACCGCCGTGCACGTCGAAGGCCCGAAGGGCAAGGTCTCGAAGACCTTCGCCGCGGTCGTGAAGATCGAGCGCAAGGACAATGCCTTGGTCGTCTCCCCCCTTGATCAGACCCGTTTCTCCCGCGCCATGTACGGCACCGCCCGCTCGGTGATCGCCGGCATGGTCCGGGGCGTCACCGTCGGCTATGCCAAGGAACTCGAGATCCAGGGCGTCGGCTTCAAGGCCGCGCTCAAGGGCAAGCAGCTCGATCTCGCCCTCGGCTACTCGCACCCGATCCTCCACGATGTCCCCGAGGGCATCAAGATCACCATCGTCGACGGCACCAAGCTCAAGATCGAGGGCGCCGACAAGCAGCTCGTGGGTCAGGTGACCGCCGAGATCCGCGCCTACTACCCGCCGGAGCCTTACAAGGGCAAGGGCGTGCGCATCGTGGGTGAACACGCCGAGCGTGTCCGCCGCAAGGAAGGCAAGACCGTCGCCTGACGATCGGCCTGAACCGACCACCAAACCGAAAACCGAATCTCCCTGTGAATACCATTCAGAAAGCCCAACTGCTGCAGAAGCGGAAGTGGCGCATCCGGAAGACCGTCGCCGGCACCGCCGCGCGCCCGCGCCTGAGCGTGAAGTTCTCCGGCAAGCACATCTACGCCCAGGCCGTCGACGACGACGCGGGGCGCACCATCGTGTTCCTCTCCACCCTCGATTCCGAGGTCCGCAAAAACAAGTCCACCAGCAATCTTGCCGGTGCCAAGACGCTCGGCTCCGCTTTCGCCAGCAAGGCGAAGGCCGCCGGCATCGAAGCGGTCGTTTTTGACCGCAATGGCCGCCTCTATCATGGTCGCGTCAAATCGTTCGCCGACGCGGCGCGCGAGGGCGGCCTCAAGTTCTGATCCCCGCCATGCCTATCCATAACAGGTCATATTCCTCCAACGCCCCCAAGGACACCGGTGAGCCGGGGATGATCGAGAAGGTCGTCTACATCAACCGCTGCGCCAAGGTCGTCAAGGGCGGCCGCCGCTTCAGCTTCTCGGCCCTCGCGGTCGTCGGCGACGGCAAGGGCAACGTCGGCATCGGCTACGGCAAGGCCAACGAGGTACCCGATGCCATCAAGAAGTCGACCGAGTCGGCCCGCAAGCACATGGTCCCCGTGAAGCTCAAAGGCGGCACGATTCCGCACGAGGTCCTCGGCCAGTTCGACGGCGGTCGCGTCTTTCTGCGCCCCGCCACACCCGGCACCGGCCTGATCGCCGGCGGCGGCGTCCGCGCGGTGCTCGAGGCCGCCGGGGTCCACAACGTGCTCACGAAATCGATGGGCTCCAAAAACCATATCGCCGTCGTGCACGCCACGCTCAACGGTCTCCGCAAGCTGCGCATGGCCGAGGATTTTCGCGCCCTCCGCAGCTAGGATCATTCACGCTCCAATCCGAGTCGCCCCGAGCCAGTCGACGGGCGGCGCCCCCAACCAGGAAATTCCCATGCGTCTTCATTCTCTCCAAAACGTCCCCGGTGCCGTCCACCGCCGCAAACGCGTCGGCTGTGGCGAAGGCGGCGGACACGGCAAAACCTCGGGCAAGGGCGGCAAGGGCCAGACGGCCCGCTCCGGCGGCTCGATCCGCCCGGGCTTCGAAGGCGGCCAGATGCCGCTCTACCGCAAGCTCCCGCACCGCGGTTTCAATAACTACGACTATCGCACCACCTACGCCGTCGTGAATGTCGGCGATCTCGCTTCGCTCGACGCGGCGGTCACCGAGGTCAACCGCGAAGCGCTGGTCAAGGCCGGCCTGGTCCGCGCCGACGACTCCCCGCTGAAGGTGCTGGGCGACGGCGAAATCACCCGCGCGCTCAAGATCACCGCCAACCGGTTCACCGGATCCGCCAAGGCCAAGATCGAGAAGGCCGGCGGCCAGGCGATCGTCGGCTGAGATCAATTTGGGATTCCCGATCTCAGATTTCCGAATGACCTGCAGTCCAAAGCGCACGAGTTCCCCGCGGGACGAGGCGACACCCGACTCCCGGTGATTGCCGGTCGCAACCCGTCCCTCGCAATTCGTCTCTTGTAAACCCACCCGTGTTTTCCGCCTTCACCAACTCGATGAAGATCCCCGAGCTCCGCTCGCGGATCCTCTATACGCTGTCGTTGCTGTTCGTGGCGCGCGTGGGCGCCCACATCCCGCTGCCCGGCATCGACCCCAAGCCGCTCCAGCAGTTCTTCGCCGACCAGACGAGCACCGCCTCATCGGTGGTGGGCCTGTACAACATGTTCACCGGCGGCGCGCTCGTGAAGGGCGCCGTGTGCGCTCTCGGCATCATGCCGTACATCAGCGCCTCGATCATCTTCCAGCTCATGAACGCGGTCGTTCCCGCGCTGAGCCGCCTGCAGCAGGAGGGTGATGTCGGCCGCCAGAAACTGACGCAGTACACTCGCTACCTGACGGTGGTGATCTGCCTCATCCAGGCCGCGCTGCTGATGATCACGCTGCAGAATCCGGCCAAGCTGTTCGGCTCGAGTTTCGACCTCAATCACTACGGTCCGATCATCGTCGCGCCCAAGATGGGGTTCTTCATCACTTCCACGATCATCCTCACGGCCGGCACCCTGTTGCTGATGTGGCTGGGGGAACAGATCACGCAGCGGGGCATCGGCAATGGCGTCTCGCTCCTGATCACGGTCGGCATTCTCGCCGACATTCCGAGCGCCGCCCTGGCCACGTATCATCTTTTCTTCCCGCCGGTCGGCACGGCGAGCCTCGGGCTGCCGCAGGCCATCATCATGACCGCGCTGTTCATCCTGGTCACGATGGGAATCATCATGGTCACGCAGGGTCAGCGCAAGATCCCGGTCCAGTATGCCAAGAGGGTGGTGGGGCAGAAGGTCTACGGCGGCCAGAGCTCCTTCCTCCCGCTCAAGGTCAACTACTCGGGTGTCATGCCCGTGATCTTTGCGAGTGCCATCCTGCTGTTCCCGCAGTGGATCCTGTCGCAGGTGGGCGCCGCATTCGATATCAAGTTCCTCAGCGAATTCGCGGGCAATCTCCTGCGGGGGCGCTGGCCGTATTACGCCGGCATGGCTACTTTGATCCTTTTCTTCAGCTATTTCTGGGTGTCGGTCATGTTCAAGCCCATCCAGGTCGCCGATGACCTCAAAAAGTACGGCGGCTACATTCCCGGCGTCCGCCCGGGCGAACCGACCGCCAGCTTCCTCGACTTTATCATGACCCGGCTGACGCTCGCCGGCGCGATTTTCCTCACCATCATCGCGGTCATCCCGGACATCCTGCTCTTCAACTTCAACGTCCCGCAACGGGTGGCGTATTTCTTCGGCGGAACCGGCATGCTCATCACGGTCGGTGTCATCCTTGACACCATGCGTCAGGTGGAGACGTTCCTCCTTCAGCGTCACTACGACGGTTTCCTCAAGAAGGGGCGCATCCGCGGCCGGAGTTCATCGGCCCAGATGACCCTTGGCGATGCGGCATCCGACAAGACGGTGATGCAACTGGTTAGTGTGATGGTGATTATGTTGGTCGTTGGCGTCGCCGCCTGGGCGGTTCGCCACTACGCTCTTTAACACTTTACTTCATTGGAAGGGCCTGAACACTCCAGCGCCTTTTCCGCCGTCGGCTCGCCGAGGGCGAAGATCCTTCTCCTGAGTCCCGAACATCCGCTCGCCGCGGATATCCGGGCTCGGGCCCGTTCTTTCTCAATTGAGCACGTCTCTCCTGCGACTCTCGTGCAGCAGGAGATTTCGCGACGCACGTCGTTCGGCCAGCAGGCCGCGGCGTTTTTCGGGCGCGGCCACGCCGTTCCCGAGCCGATCCTCCTCGCGGTTTTCCGCAAGTGGTTCTGGGCGCGCAAACCCGATGCGGGATTCCTTCTTGAAGGTTTCCCGGCTACGCTGCTCCAAGCCAGGATGCTCGACGAATGGATCGAGACTCGCCACGAAACGCTGAACGGCGTTTTCGCGGCTGATGTTCCCGATCTCCATCCCGTCGCCTTCCACTACCGCACGCAAGGGCTCCTCCTCGGAGCCGACCGCGCTGCCGGCGTCACCCCGAGCCTGTCGGGGGTCTGATGGCCATTCCGATCAAAAATGCGGAAGGCATCCGCCGGATGCGCGAAGCCTGTGCCGTTGCCGCCAACGTCCTTTCCGAACTTCGGAATCACGTTCGACCCGGCATCACGACGTACGACTTGGACCAGATTGGCCGCGACCTTATCGCAGCCCACGGCGCCCGCAGCGCGCCTCACGGCTATACCATCGGCTCGCGACGCTATCCCGCCTACACCTGCCTGTCCGTCAATGAGGAGGTCGTCCACGGCATCGGCTCCCTCAAGCGCATCCTGCGCGAAGGCGACATCATTTCCCTCGATGTCACCGTGGAGTACAACGGTTACGTCGGCGACAATGCGATCACGATCCCGATCGGCACCATCGCTCCCCGCACCGCGGAACTTCTCCGCGTGACCGAGGAGGCGCTCGCCCTCGCCATTCGCCAGACGGTCGTTGGACATCGCATCGGGGACATCTCCGAGACGGTCCAGAAATTCGTCGAGGCCCACGGCTTCGGCATCGTTCGCGAAATGGTCGGCCATGGCGTCGGCCGCTCGATGCACGAGGAGCCGCAGATCCCGAACTTCGTCGACCGCCCGCGCAAACGCACCGAGGAAATCAAGCCGGGCATGACGCTCGCGCTCGAACCGATGGTCAACCTCGGCGGCCCCGCCGTCCGCACGCTGAGCGATGGCTGGACGATCGTCACCGCGGACGGAAAGCCCTCGGCTCACTTCGAACACACCGTGCTCACCACCGAATCCGGACCCGAAATTCTCACCGTTCCCGGACCGCTCCCGGCAAAATCCCCCTGAGCTCCCTCCTCACTTTCACTCTCATTTTCATCGTCACTCTCCCTTTCACTCTCACTCTCACTTTTCCTAAACTCCAACCCATATGCCACGTCTCCTCGGCGTTGAACTCCCCGCCAAAAAGAAGGTCGGATATTCCCTCCGCTATATCTACGGCATCGGGCCCACGCGGGCCGACCTGATCGTCGCCACCGCCGGCCTCGATCCCAACATGCGCGCCTCGGATCTGACCGAGGAGCAGCTGAACAAGATTCTGCACATCATCACCGACAACAAGTGGGTGGTCGAAGGTGACCTGCGTCGCGAAATCGCCGGCAATCTGAAGCGCCTCCAGGCGATCAATTGCTACCGCGGGATCCGCCATCGTCGCGGCCTCCCTGTCCGCGGCCAGCGCACCAGCACCAACGCCCGCACCCGCAAAGGCCCGCGCAAGACCGTGGGCGTTTCCAAGAAAGCCGAGGCTTGATCATGTCCGACGAGAAATCCACCCCCGCCAAGAAGGAAAAGGCTCCGAAGCAGGATGCCGCCGCTGCCGCTCCCGCGGCCGAAAAGCCGGTTCGCGCCCCCAAGGCGCCGAAGGCCGACAAGCCCGTCGAAGGCGTGGCCCCGGCCGCTCCCGCGGAGACGAAGCCCGTCGAGACCGTCGGCGGCGTCGCCAAGGCCCCGAGCGCCGAGGACCTCCTCAAGGAGGAACTGGGCGCCGTCAAGGTCCGCAAGGCCAAGGGCTCCAAAAACATCACGTCCGGCGTCGCCAACGTGACGGCCACCTTCAACAACACGATCGTCTCGATCACCGACGCCAAGGGCAACGTCATCTCCTGGTCCAGCGCCGGCAAGTGCAACTTCCGCGGTTCGCGCAAGTCGACCGCTTACGCCGCGCAGGTCGTGGCGCAGGACGCCGCCCGCAACGCCATGGCGCACGGCCTCAAGGAAGTGCAGATCCGCGTGTCGGGCCCCGGCCTCGGCCGTGACTCCGCCATCCGCGGCCTCCAGGCCATCGGTCTCGAGATCTCGTCGATCATCGACGTCACCCCGGTGCCGCACAACGGCTGCCGCCCGCGCAAACGCCGCCGCGTCTGATCCGCGCCGGGAAACCTCCACCCTATCTTTCACTCTCACTCCCCATGGCCCGCTATACCGGTCCCACCACCCGCGTCAGCCGCCGCTTCGGCACCTACGTGCTCGGCTCCGCCAAGATCCTTGAGCGCCGCAACTTCCCGCCCGGCCAGCACGGCCCGAAGTCGCGCCGCAAGATGTCGGAATACGCCCTCGGCCTGTCCGAGAAGCAGAAACTCCGCTTCATCTACGGCCTCCTCGAGCGCCAGTTCCGGCGCGTCTTCGCCATCGCCAAGCGCGAGCGCGGCGTCACCGGCGAGCGCTTCCTCCAGCTCCTCGAGACCCGCCTCGACAGCGTCGTCTACCTGCTCGGCTTCGCCAAGAGCCGCGCCCAGGCCCGCCAGCTCGTCAACCACGGCCACATCCGCGTCAACGGGCACAAGGTCGACATCCCGAGCTGCAACGTGGTCTCCGGCGACACCGTCGAGATCAAGGCGAACAACAATTCGCGCCAGATCGCGACCCGCGCCCTCGAGGAAAACCGCGCGCGCGTCGTCCCGGGCTGGCTCACGCGCAACGACGAGGCCCTCACCGCCGTCGTCAACCGCCTCCCGACCCGCGACGAAATGGATCCCTCGGTCAACGAGCAGTTGATCGTCGAGTTCTATTCCCGCTTCTAAGCGCCGGCTTCCCGTCCCGCCTTCATCGTCCCTTTCACCTTCACTGTCACTGTCACGTCCCAATCCATATCGTCATGCCAAAGCGTCTCGGAAAGTTCGAACTGCCCTCCAAACTCACCAAGGTCGAGGAGGGCGCGACCAGCACGTACGCCAAGTTTATCGCCGAGCCCTTCGAGGCCGGCTACGGGCACACCGTGGGCAATTCGCTCCGCCGCGTGCTCCTCAGCTCCATCGAGGGCAGCGCCATCAGCTCCATCAAGATCGACGGCGTGAACCATGAGTTCCAGTCGATCGATGGTGTGGTCGAGGATGTCACCGACATCGTCCTCAACCTCAAGAAAATCCTCCTCGTCTCCGAAAAGCGCGAGGCGTTCCGCCTTTATCTCAAGGTCAACCGCGAGGGTCCCGTCACCGCCGGCGACATCCAGCTCGATGCCGGCGTCAAGGTCATGAATCCGGACCAGGTGATCTGCACGCTCGACCACAAGCGCACGTTTGAGGCCGAACTCGAGGTCAAGTCCGGCCGCGGCTATTACCCGGGCGAGGAAAACAAGAAGGAGGAGCAGGCCATCGGCGTCATTCCGATCGACTCGCTCTTCTCCCCGGTCCGCCTTGTCCGCTACGCCGTCGAGAACACCCGCGTCGGCCAGATCACCGATTACGACAAGCTCGTGCTCGAGATCTGGACGGACGGTCGCATCACGCCGGACGACGCCCTCAAGCAGTCCGCCTCCATCCTCAAGCACCACCTCGACGTCTTCGACCGCGTCTCGCCGGAATCCTACGAGTTCGAGTCGCAGGCCCAGGAAGTCTCCGAGGAGCAGAACAAGCTGCGCAAGCTGCTCAACATGTCGGTGAACGAGATCGAGCTCTCGGTCCGCGCCGCCAACTGCCTCAACAACGCCAACATCACGACCGTCGGCGAGCTGGCGATGAAGACCGAGCAGGAAATGCTCAAGTACCGCAACTTCGGCAAGAAGTCCCTCAACGAGATCAAGGAGAAGCTCGAAGCCCTCGGCCTTTCGCTGGGCATGAAGTTCGACGAGCGCCTCCTCGACACCAAGAAGGAAGCTTGACGCGGAAGTAGCGAGCATCGGGTAGCGAACATTCGCGACCGCGACTCCTGGCCGCCTCGCTACACCGTTCTACTCGCTGTTCACAACCCGCTACTCGCTACCGACAAAGCCATGCGTCACAACAAACATCACGCTTCCCTCGGCGTCACCCGCGAACACCGCGCGGCGATGCTGTCCAACCTCGGCGCCGCGCTGATCAAGCACGGCCGTATCGAGACCACGCTGACGAAGGCCAAGGCGCTTCGCCCCTTCATCGAAAAGATCATCACCAAGGCCAAGAAAGCCGCGGCGGCGACCGAGAAGAAGGATGCCCTGCACCTGCGGCGCGTCGCGCTCACCGATATTCGCGACGAGTCCGCCATCACGCTGCTCTTCAACGAAAAGGTGAAGCAGTTCGAGAAGCGCCGCGGCGGCTACACTCGCATCTACAAGCTCGGGCCCCATCGCCTCGGCGACGCCGCCGAGATGGCGCTGATCGAGTTCGTGGGCGCGGAAGACACCGGCTACACGAAGTCCCGCAAGAAGTCCGCGAAGAAGCCGGGCAAGAAGGACGCCACCGACGCCGCTCCGGCAGCCGAGGTTGCGGGCGCCGAAACGGCCAAGGCCTGATCGGTTCCGCGCTTCGTTCATTCGCTGTCGGTCCGACCCGCCGGAACTTGCTCCGGCTTGGATCGTCATAGGAGCGGCTTTATGCGGCGATGGAACGGGAAATCGCGGGGCAAGCCCGCTCCTCCAGATGGAGAGCGACTTGGTTGCATGCGCTGTTTTGAGCAAATGCCGTAGGTTGCTCGGGAAGAGTGGCGCCGGCGCAAGGACTGCGTTCAAAGGTGGTCGCCGATCTCCGGATCGGTGACTGGCGTTGGTGGGGAAACCGACGCCCACCAACTGCGTTGTCTCGTGGCGGCCCGGAACCTGCCGATCCCTTTGGCCTTGGCCGGTCACGCCTTCTTTGGAATCATTCAATCGTGACGCCGCCGAACACCACCTTTGATCTCGTCATCTATGGCGTCCTCGTTCTCGGCGTTTTCGGCTTCCTCTGGGTATATTACGACCGGCGCGATCGGGCTTTTTATGACGCCGGTCGAAAAAAGATCACCTTTCATTGCATCCGGTGCGACACGCTCTACACGGAGAATCCGGGAGCCGCGACCGCTCAGTGTCCGAAGTGCGGTCATGTGAATACCCGGCTGAAGTTCTAGCCCAACCGCCGGGGACATCGACCCTGGCTGCACCCGCATGCGTTCGTTCGGCAGGGTTTGAGGTCCGGACCGGACCGCCCGGCCGTTATGACGAACCTCGCGCGGCCCGCCGCTTTCCCTCGTCGCGGGGGACAACGACGCTCCCATGCAATCGGTGGGAAAGATGTCGTCCGCGGTCAAATCCGTGACCGCGAATGAGGATGATGGATACAAGAGCTTGCCTCGAGGATCGGTCTTGTCATGGTCCCGCGCCGGCTTGGTCGCCTTGCCGTCACCTTCCCCGGGAACGGGCCCTTCGCCGTACCAAAAGTGAAAGCGTGCCGCCACTGCTACATCAGCAATTCCGATGATCTCACCGTCTGCCGATCCTGCGGTCGCAGCCTTCGGCGCTCGATGGCGCCGACGCTGCTGGGCTTCGGCGGACTGATCATTGCCGCCGGCGTCGCGGCCGCGGTTTTCGGGCTCCGGGGCCGGCATGCGCCCGCGGAAAAGCCGGCGCCACCGCGCGCGGCGGAATCGCGGGAGGACCTGCGTCCGTTGCCGGCTCCGGCCGCCATCAGCGTTCCAACCTCGGTCGAGTCCGAAATGCCGCCGGCACAGAACCCGCCGGAGCCGGCCGATTCACCGGCGACGGCAAAATCGGCTGACCCGCACCCGGAAGCCCCGGCTTCGACGGAGAGCACCGAACCGGCTCCATCGCCATCGGGACCGCGCCCCCGGAAGCGCGTCGCCCCGCCGCCACCGAACACGGCCGACATCCTGCGCGGGGACGAAGATCAGATCGCCATTGTGGGAAACCTGGCGGAGGAGGAGGCGCGATACGAAGCCTCGGTCTGGCGGGCCGTCCTGCGGGAGTTCGGCCGACTGGACAATTTTTGGGAACGCCTGGCCGCAGAAAGAATTCACGTGGTGGTTCGCGTGGATGCCGTGAGCGGCGCCACCGAACTGGTCCGGGCGCCGGCCGGGGTCACGGGACCGCTCCTGCGGGACATCGAGATTGCCGTCTCAAGAAGCTCCGGGGCCGTGGCGTGTCCCGACGAGTTGCGGCGGCATTTCGGAAACCAGTTGGAGTTTACGTTCGAATTCGTCCGCGGCCAGTCGGCGGCGGCGAATTGAGCGCGGTTCACCGACAAGGCCAGGCTGCCGTTCGGCTCCGCCGCGGCGCGAATCGATTTTTTTATTTCTTTCCGCGATAAAGTCCCCCAGCTTCCCGCATGGCGCAGATCATTGCCGTTCTCGATTTCGGATCCCAATACACGCAGATCATTGCCCGGCGCATCCGGGAGTGCGAGGTCCACTCGAAAATCTACCCGTGCGGCGCGCCCGCGGATGAACTGAAGCGCGATGGTGTCGTGGGCATCATCCTGTCCGGCGGGCCGAGCAGCGTGTTTTCGTCGAAGGCTCCGATGCCTGATCCGAAAATCTTTGAACTCGGCGTGCCTGTTCTGGGGATCTGCTACGGCATCCAGTTGATGGGGCACCTCCTCGGCGGGCGCGTCTCCAAGAGCACTCATCGCGAATACGGCCACGGCGTCCTCCGGATCGGCAAACCGGGCCGGCTCTTCGCCGGACTGCCGCGAAAGCTGCGGGTCTGGAATTCCCACGGCGACCGCCTGATCAAGCTGCCGCCCGGCTTCACCGCCATCGGCCGCACCGAGAATTCGGAGTTCGCCGCGATCGAGGATCGCCGGCGGAGCTTCTTCGGCATCCAGTTTCATCCCGAGGTGTTTCACACCGAGCGGGGAATCGACATCTACCGGAACTTCCTGTTCGGGGTCTGCGGCGCCAGGCGGTCCTGGACCACCCGCAGCTTCATCGATCATGCCGTGGCCGACATTCGCGCCCGGGTGGGGAAGGGGCGCGTCATCCTCGGGCTCTCCGGTGGCGTCGACTCCTCCGTGGCCGCGGCGCTCATCCACAAGGCCATCGGCCGCCAGCTCACGTGCGTGTTCGTCGACAACGGCCTGCTCCGCAAGCACGAGCGCGAACATGTGGTGGAGCTCTACCGAAAACATTTCCACATCGACCTGCGGGTCGCGGATGCCTCCAGGCTTTTCCTCCGGCGGCTGAAGGGCGTCGATGAGCCCGAGGCCAAGCGCAAGATCATCGGCCGGACCTTCGTCGAGGTGTTTGAGAAATCGCTCAAGTCGATCGGTCACGCCGAGTTTCTCGCGCAGGGCACGCTCTATCCGGACGTGATCGAGTCGGTGGCCATCGGGAACAATCCCGCCGCGCTGATCAAGACGCACCACAACGTCGGCGGCCTGCCCGAGCGCATGAAACTCAAGCTGCTCGAACCGCTGCGCGAGCTGTTCAAGGACGAGGTGCGCGCCGTCGGACACCGGCTCGGTCTTCCCCGCGAGGTGGTGTGGCGCCAGCCTTTCCCGGGCCCCGGCCTCGGTGTCCGCGTCATCGGTGAAATCGCCGACGACAAACTCCAGGTGCTGCGCGACGCCGACGCGATCCTGCACGAGGAAATGATGGCCTCGGGCTGGTACTGGAAGGTCTGGCAGTCCTTTTGTGTGTTTCTCCCGGTCAAGACCGTCGGCGTGGTGGGCGATGAGCGCCACTATGCCTGGGTCATCGCGCTCCGCATCGTCGAGAGCCGTGATGCGATGACCGCGGACTGGACGCGCCTGCCCTTCGATCTCCTGCAGAAGATCTCGAGCCGGATCACCAACGAGGTGCGCGACGTGAGCCGCGTCGTGCTGGACATCAGCTCCAAGCCTCCCGCCACCATCGAGTGGGAGTAGGCCACCCGGTTTTCCGTTGCGCCGCAAGGCACTCGCCGGCAATTTGGCGGTCGAAGTCACCCATGAAAGTCCGTCTTGTCCCGAGCTTTGCCGTCGCCGCCGCCTGCCTGCTCGCGACGACGGCCCTCGCCGACGACCAGGCCGATTTCTGGATCGCCAAGGCCCGGGCGGCTCTTGGGACCGAGGAGGCGCTGAACGCCGTCAACAGCGTGCGCTTTGTCGGAACGGTCGAGACGGTCGAAAAGGTGCCCGACAAGGACGATCCGTCCAAGATGGTCGACCATCCCGTCCGCCTCGCGATCGACATCGTTTTTGCCAAGCCCTACCGGGAGCTTTACGTGCTGCGGTCCGACAAGGTGACCGAAACCACCGCGCTGGACGATTATGATGGCTGGCTGCGGCGCGTGGAGAACGGCCACGAAGACCACTGGCAGCTCCGCCTGCTGAGTGCGGCGCAGATCAAGCAGCTCCGCGCCAGCACCTGGGAGAACCTGGCCTTTTATCGCGGCATCGAAAAATTGGGAGGCAGGGTCGAGTTCAAGGGTGACGGCGAGGTGGACGGCAAGCCCTGCGTCATCCTGGTCTTCGAACATTCGGATTCGATCAACTACACCCGTTATTTCGAGAAAGCGACGGGTCTGCTGCTGAAGACGACCACCGAGTCCACGCAGATCCAGGAACAGGGTTCGGTGATCATCAACGGAGTCCGCTTTCCCAAGGCCCTCATCAACAAGCCGGCCGGCTCACCCGCGGCGACGATCAGCTTTGACGCGATCAAGGTGAACGAGGTCATCCCCGCGTCCGCTTTCGCGATGCCCGATGGCCCCCCGGAAAGCGCGTCTTCCCCGGCGCCGGCCCACTGAGCGTCCCCGGGGTGTGGTTGGCGGACGGTCGCTTTGACAAAGGCTTTGCTTTGCAAGCGGCGCGATTTTCACCAAGCTGGATCGTGACCATGCCAACACCGAACGCCTTTCTCCGGATCGACGACAAAGAGTTCCCGCTGCCCATGATGCAGGGCAGCGAAGGCGAGCGGGCGATCGATGCCCGCAAACTCCGGCAGGATACCGGCTGCATCTTTTACGACCAGGGCTACGGCAACACCGGCTCGTGCGAAAGCGCGATCACATACCTCGACGGTGAAAACGGCATCCTCCGCCACCGGGGCTATCCGATTGAGCAGCTCGCGATGCATTCGGATTACATCGAGACCGCCTTCCTGGTGATCTACGGCGAACTGCCGACCGAGGAACAGCGCGGGAACTTCGGACAGCTCCTGCGCCAGAATGCGGCGATCGAGACGCAGATGCAGCGGATTTTCGACGGTTTCCCGCAGAGCGCCCCCGCGATGGGCATGCTGACGTCCATTGTCAGCTCGCTGGCGGCCTATTACCCGAATCTGGCCACCAATAATTTCGAGAAGGACCTGCAGAATTTCGACCTGGCCGCGGCCATGGCCATCTCGAAGATCCGCACGATCGTGGCGATGATCTACCGTTACCGCCACGGCCAGCCCTTCCTCCATCCGCGCGACCTTCCGTTCTGCGAGAACTTCCTGCACATGATGTTCTCGGATCCGTATTCGGCCTACAACCCGATCCCGGAGGTCACGCGGGCGCTCAACCTGCTGCTCCTCCTGCACGTCGATCACGAGCAGAACTGCAGCACGTCCACGGTCCGCATGGTCGCGTCCAGCGGCGCGAATCTCTTCACATCGCTGGCCGCGGGCGTGTGCGCGCTTTCGGGCCCGCTGCACGGCGGCGCCAACGCGGCGGTCATGCAGATGCTGCAGTCGATCCACGACGAGCACGACGACGGCACGCGCTTCATCGCCGCCGCGAAATCCGGCAGCAAGAGCAACCGGCTGATGGGCTTCGGGCACGCCGTGTATCGCAACTACGATCCTCGGGCCCGCATCATCGGCAAGGCGTGCGACGAGGTTCTCAGCCGCCTCGGCAAATCCGATCCGCTACTCGACATCGCCAAGCGCCTTGAGCAGGCCGCGCTGCACGACGACTATTTCCTCTCCCGCAAGCTCTACCCGAACGTCGATTTTTATTCGGGCATCATCATGCGCGCGCTCGGTCTTCCGACTGACATGTTCACGGTGATGTTCGCGATCGGCCGTGCTCCCGGCTGGATTGCCAACTGGCGTGAGGTTGCATCCAACGCCAAGGGCCGGATCTACCGCCCTCGCCAGGTCTACGTCGGCCCGGTCAAGCGAGACTACGCGCCGATCGAGGCGCGGAAATAGTGGTCGAAGCGGCCGTCGAAAACGGGCCGCGCGATAGAGACGCAAGAACACGACCGGGCCGGACGATCAAAGCCGATCAACGGCCGTCGTTGCCCAAAATTGCGATATGAGCGGGAAGTGCCGTCGTTTCCGACGCCTCCCGGCAAATGGTTCGACTCCATCGCGGGATGTCGAGGGCCTGAGCCCGACAGCATGCGCCGTCAGTCGAGGCGCGCGTCGGATTCCTTTCCCCGCCTCAGGCCGATGGTGCCGGTCCGGGCGTGTCGGATTTCGGAGCCTTTTTTGTGCCGGCCAGGAGATCGTCCATCTCGAGTCCGGTCAGGCGCTCGAGTCCCCGCAGCAGGCGCCAGAGGGCGAACATCATCATGCCGACGACGGGAAGCGAAATTCCGGCCAGGCTGACCCAGTGCATCTTTGCCAGCTCCTGGTTGAAGGTCTCGGTCCCGGCCGGGCTGTGGATGATCAGGCGGGCAAAGAGATAGTTGAGTCCTCCGCTCACAAACATGGCGAGAGCGATCAGGTAGCTCGATGACCGGATCAGGCGGTCGAATTCGGGCTCCGTTCCGCGTTCCGCGAGGCGAACGGCGATCCGGTCCACCTCGACGATCTGGGGATTGTACAGGATCTCGTGGATCAACGGCTCGCGGGAACGCAGCGAGGCGAGGACCGCGACGCCGATGATCAGTGGAAGGGCGCCGTCCTTTACGGCGAACCAGAAGGCGTCGAGTTTCAGCAGGCCGAAGCCGCCGGTCACGAGCACGCTGGCGAATCCGATCAGCGAGATGAAATTTACCCGCCGCCGGCGGGTGAAGTCGTAGATGCCGTAGCCGATGGGAAAGACCAGGGCCGTCGCGAGGCCAGCCGCCGGGCCCAGCGCCTTCGGGCCGCTGGCGAAGGACATGATCGCCGTGGGCGCGACGAGGTTGCACGCCAGGTTGGCCAGCAGATTCTCGGTTTTATGCCTGGCCGGTGGACTGGTCGTGTCGGTCATTTCCTTTTGCCAACCAGAACGTGCCGCACCTTAATGGTCAATCCCGCCCATGCTTCTTCTTGGCGTCAACATCGACCACTGCGCGACCCTGCGCCAGGCGCGCTACCGGCAGGCCGGCAACTCCGGCGGCAACGTCGAGCCGGATCCGGTCGCCCTCGCGCACCTGTGCGAGCGCGCAGGAGCCGACGGCATCACCGTGCACCTGCGCGAGGATCAGCGCCACATCCAGGAGCGCGACGTCTGGCGCTTGCGCGAGACCATCGCCACGCGTCTCAACCTCGAGATGGCCTGCACGCCGGCGATGATGGAATTTGCCCTCAAATTGAAACCCGATTCGGTGTGCCTGGTCCCGGAAAACCGCGAGGAGGTCACCACCGAGGGCGGCCTCGATGTCGCCGGACACCGGGAGAAGGTGCAGCGCGTGACCGAGGCCATGAACGCGGCGCGCATTCAGACCAGCCTGTTTATCGACGCGGACCATCGTCAGATCGAGACGGCGGCCAGGATTGGCGCGCCCTGGGTCGAGCTGCACACCGGCGCCTACGCGAACGCCTATCATGGCCCGGCGCGCGCCGATGAGTTCAAGCAGCTCTGCGTGGGTGCCGCCCGTGCGCACGAACTCGGACTCGTGGTCAATGCCGGTCACGGCATCAACTACGTCAACATCGCCGAGGTTCGCGGCCTCCCTCACCTCCACGAACTCAACATCGGCCACAGCATCATCAGCCGGGCCGTGTTCTCCGGCATCGCCGAGGCCGTCGCCGAGATGAAGGCGCGGATGAACTGCTCAAGGTAGTGAGGAGCGGGCAGCGGATAGTGAGCATGAAGACCCGGGAGTGAGAATCGAGGAGTGGGGATCGAGAATGAAACCCGACCTGGAGCAGGCGATGCCCGGTGAGGTGAAGGATCGACGAAGTTTCCCGCCGGCAGTTTGGGACTGCTGATTTTCTCCTCGCTACCCGCTACCCGCTACTCGCTACTCGTTCGTCATGCCCATTCAGCTTCCTCCCGGCGGTATCATGATCGGACTCGGTTGTGACATCATCGACGTCGAGCGCATCCGGTCCGCGATCGACAAGCACGGCGAGCGTTTCCTCAAGCGGGTGTACACCGACGAGGAGCGGGCCTACTGCGACAGCGTCAAGTACTCCCACAAACACTATGCCGCGCGCTGGGCGGCGAAGGAGGCCGTGTCGAAGGCATTCACCACCGGCATCGGACCGCATCTCGACTGGACCTCCGTCTCGGTTTATCATGGGGAACGGCATCAGCCGCTCGTGCGGCTCGACGCCAAGGCGCAGGCTCTCCTTCACGAGGTCGGCGCGACCAACGTGTGGCTCAGTCTTTCGCATATCGACACGCATGCGATGGCGGTGGCGGCGCTGGTGCGACACTCATGAGCCATGGAGAACCCGTTCATCGGGAAAACTTCACGGACGACGGCCGGCTGGCTGTTCGCGATGGTGTTTTTCGGCTGGGTGGCGTTCGTCATTTTCGTCGACCCCCGTCCGAAGCCTGAGCCGCCGCCGTGGGTGCCGCCGCCGACAAAGCCGAAACTGGCGGCCTTTGGTCTCGCGGAGAATTCCGACTGGGCCGAGCTCCCGGAGTTCTTTCGCCTGTGGCAGAACGAGGCCGAGTGGATCGGCGACCGCACGACATTCGGGTACTGGAGTCCGGGCTCGGCTGACTATGGCTATGTGTTTGAGGCGCGACGCGGGAAAGGCGGGGTGAAGTTTCGGCTGATCAATCAGCCCGCCGACTACAACCCGAGCCTTGGCCCCGGGGAACCGACCCCCGCCGAACACCCGCTGCGGTTCATTCGCCAGCTTGTCCCCGAAGTTCCCCCGTCTCCGGTGGAAGCGCCGGCTCCCCCGGTGCCGTCGGCCCCGCCGCCGACGCGAACGAAAGCCGCGATTGAAGTGTCACCGATTCCGATCACTATCCCCTTGGATCCGGCGATCAAACCGCTTCCTGCTCCCGATGCCGCCGCACGAAAAAAATGATCTTTCCGGACGTGGATGGGTCCGTCGCCACAGCGATCCGATCCTCTCGGTCGCCGACGCGGCGGCATGGGAAAAACGCCTCCTGACGACGGAGGAAGCCGAGTGGGCTGCGATGCTCCGCGCGGGCGCGGCGGTGGCCGCGGCGGTGGAGGAGGATTCGCGGGAGATCGGCGGACTACCGCCCAAGGCCTCGCTGCTCGTTCTGGTGGGCAAGGGACACAATGGGGGCGATGCCCTTCTCGCGGCGGCGGCCTTCCTCGATCGGTTTCCCGCGGCGACGGTTTCAGTGGTTCTCGTTTTCGGCGAGGAGGTGATGCGCCCGCTGGCGCGACGCGCGCTCGAGACCCTGCGCCGGCACGGTGACCGGGTGCGTTGGACCGATGCCGCCTCGTGGCCGAAATCAGCATCCGGATTCGATGTCTGCCTCGATGGCATTTTCGGGTTCCAGTTCCGGCCTCCCGTGGACGAGGCCACCGGGCGCCTGATTGAGGCCGTCAACGCCTCGTCATCGATCGCCCTGCAGGCGGCCATCGACCTGCCGAGCGGCCTGGGCGGTGCGCCGGGAGCACCGGTCTTTCGCGCCGACTTCACGTATGCCACCGGGATTGTGAAGTCCGCCGTGGCTTCTTCCGAGAACGTGTCGAGCGCCGGCCGGGTGCGGTATCTCGATCTTGGCTTCTTTCCGCGCACCGGTGAACCGGCCGCGGGCGCGGAACGGGTCCTGTTGCCGTCATTGCTTGAGCCGCTCGGACGCATCCGTCCGGCCGGCGCGGACAAGCGCACCTACGGCCATGTGGTGCTGGTCGGTGGATCGCGCCAATATCCCGGCGCCATCCTGATGGCGGCGGAGGCGGCGGTCCGGGGCGGGGTCGGTCTCGCCACCGCCTGGGTGCCGGACATGCTGGTGCCGGAATACGCCGCGAGACTTCCGGAGGTGATGTGGAACGGCTGGCCGACGGTCGACACGGGATTCCTTTCCCCGGCGGTGGTGCCGAAAATATTGGAGTCCTTGACCAAGGCAACAGCCCTGCTGGTCGGGCCGGGTCTCGGCGCGGAAAAACCGACCACCGAGGCCGTCCGCCAGCTCATCGCGAAATCGCCTTGCCCCGCCGTGTGCGATGCCGACGCGCTGCGACCGGAGGTGATCTCGGCGGCCACGGGTCGCGCGGCCATCGCGACTCCCCACGCCGGCGAGTTCCAGCGCATGGCGAACGGGAAATCATTGCGGGACTTTTGCCGGGAAACCGGGATCGTCGTCACGCTCAAGGGGCCGCGGACGCGTATCTGCGACGGCGAGGAGGAATATTTCAGTTTCTTCGGCGGCCCGGTGCTGTCGCGAGGGGGCAGTGGCGACCTGCTGGCCGGATTGACCGCCGGCCTCCTCGCGCAATTTGCGGGTGATTTGGTGCTGGCGGCAACCCAGGCCGTCGCGTGGCATGGGCAGGCGGCTGATCTGCTGGCCCGGGAAAAGGGACAGGTCGCTGTTCACACCACTCAACTCCTCGACTATCTTCCGCCGGTGCTTCGCCGCCGATCCTGATCCGGGTCGGCCGCGGGTGGCGCCGGATCGATCCCTCGCCTTCGCTTTCATTGCCGTGCCCGCCGAACCGGAGCTGACCGAACGCGACGCGTTGATGGTCCTGAACGATCTGCCGAACATCGGCCCGATCTCGCTCAACCGTCTGCTGGCGGAATTCGACCGCGATCCCGTCCGCATCCTCGGCGCCGAACGCCGGCGTCTCGAGTCCGTGCATGGAATCGGCCCCGAGTCCAGCGCCGCGATCCGGGAATGGCGCCGGCATTTCGATCTCGATCGCGAGCGGGTTCGCCTGCAGCAGGCCGGCGCTCATTTTGTCACGCCCCGCGACGACGGCTATCCGCGGCTCCTGCGGGAAATCCACGACCCGCCCATCGGCCTGTACCAGAAGGGCGATTTCGCCTTTGACCGGCCGTGCATTGCCTTGATCGGCAGCCGGCGGACCACGCTCTACGGACAAACCGTGGCGCGGAAGCTGGCGGGCGAGCTCGCCGCGCGGGGATTCTGCGTCGTGAGCGGCCTCGCGCGCGGCATCGACACCGCGGCCCACGAGGGCGCGCTCGCGGCGGGAGGGAAGACGGCCGCGGTCGTCGGCACCGGGCTCGACATCATCTACCCTTCGGAGAACCTGGATCTCTATCGGCGCATTGCGGAATCCGGTGCGGTGCTGTCGGAATTCCCGTTCGGCCGGAAGGCGGACCGCCAGTCCTTCGCGATGCGCAACCGGATCGTGTCGGGGATGTCCGAGGCGATCGTCGTGATCGAAAGCGATGTCGATGGCGGCGCGATGATCACGGCGCGTTTTGCCGGCGAACAGGGGAGGTTGATCTTTGCCGTGCCGGGCCGCATCGACCAGCCGACGAGCGCCGGCTGTCACCAGTTGATCCGCGATGGAGCGACGCTCCTGACCTCGGTCGACGACATTCTCAACGAACTGAACTATCTCGACGGTTTGCGCCCCGCGGCAATTCCCCCGAAATCCGGAACCCGGACGGACGCCCCCGATGACCGCGGCCTCGCCCCGGACGAGCGTGCGGTTTTCGAGAGCCTGCGCGGCGGGGCCATGGCGTCCCTCGATCAGGTTGCATCGACCGCCGGCCTTTCGATCGCGGCCGCGTCCGCCGCGCTCATGATGCTGGAATTGAAAAAGCTCGTGACGAAGCACGCGGACGGCAGATTTGAGGCCCGTTCCTCCTGATTTCAGCCATGAAAATGTTCTTCGCCGCTCTCGTTGGGTTTCTCGTCCTCACCTCCGCGTCGGCGACTGAGGCCCGGCACACGATCACTCACGAGGACGTCTGGTTGATGAAACGCGTCGGTTCTCCCGTGCCCAGTCCGGACGGAAAATGGGTGGTCTTTTCGGTGACCGAGCCGGCCTACGAGGCCAGGGAGCAGTGGTCGGATCTCTGGATCAAGTCGCTGGCCGACGATTCCGCTCCGCGTCGGATAACGTACAGCAAGAGTCCGGAATCCGGGGTGAGCTGGTCGCCGGACAGCCGGCGCATCGCCTTCTCCGCCAAGCGCGAGGGCGATGAGGTGGCGCAGATCTACGTGCTTCCGCTCGATGGAGGCGAGGCCGAGCGGTGGACGAACCTGACCTTGGGTGCGCACCTGGCGAAATGGAGTCCGGATGGCAGCCATCTCCTTTTTCTGAGCGATGTCTTTCCCGGTGCCGCTGACGAGGCGGCCAACAAGCGGATCGCGAAGGAGCGGAAGGAGCGGAAATATAACGTGCACGCATCCGACCAGTTCCCGCCGCGCTTCTGGAATCACTGGCTGGATGACAAGAAGCCGCATCTCTTTGTACAGGACGCCAGGGCAGGTGCGGAGGCGCGCGATATTCTCGCCGGCACGAAGCTGGCGGGCGAGCCGGGCTTTGGAGGGGCGCTGACGGATGAAGACCAGGTTCTCGATGCCGAGTGGACGCCGGACGGTTTGTCCGTGGTTTTCACCGCGGCGGTCAGTCGCGATGAGGCGACGCATGCGAATGTGGTCAGCCCAATCTTCCTGCTGGCGATCTCTGGCGGCGAACCGCAGCGGCTGACTCCGGGTGGCGAGGCGTACCGCCAGTTGTCGTTCAGTCCGGACGGCCGCGCGTTGCTGGCCGTGGTCGACGCGCAGACGCCCGGAAAGATCTACGACTTGGAACACCTCGCGGTGATTGCGTGGCCGTTCGCAGGCGCGGCGCCCCGAATCCTCGCCGCCGATTTCGACCAATCGGTCTCGCGTTATGCCATGCCGGCCGGCGCGGATCGGGTTTTCTTCACCTCCGAGCATACCGGGGTCGAGACCTTGTACTCCGTGGCGTTGTCGGGTGGCGAAGTCCGCCCGGAGCAATCGCCCGCCACCGGATGCCTGGGTAACCTGCGGGCGGGTGGAACGGCCCTCGTGGGAACCTGGGAAAGCGCCGTCAATCCGCCCGAGGTGTTCGCGCTCGGCGGTTCGCCCAGGCCGCTCACGGCATTCTCGGCGGAGCGCTCCGCGAAGATCGACTGGTCACCGGTGGATCATTTCTGGTTCACGAGCAGCCGCGGCAAGAAGATCCACAACATGCTGGTGAAACCGGCCGGCTTCGATCCGGCGAAGAAGTATCCTCTGCTCCTCGTGATCCATGGCGGAGCGGCCAGCATGTGGAAGGACGCCTTCGTCATCCGCTGGAACTACCATCTCCTGGCGGCGCCGGGATACGTGGTCCTGCTGACCGACTACTCGGGATCGACGGGATATGGCGAGGAGTTCGCCCGGAGCATTCAATTGGACCCGCTCAAGGGACCCGGCGACGAGCTCAATGAGGCCGTTGACTACGCGATCGCTCATTATTCGTTTGTTGACAGCAGCCGGCTGGCCGCAGCGGGCGCTAGCTACGGCGGGCACCTGGCGAACTGGCTGGAAGCCACGACCACGCGCTTCAAATGCATCGTCTCCCACGCCGGCGAAGCCGACCTCGTGATGCAATGGGGCACGAGCGACTCGATTTATGGCCGCGAAGTGAACAGCGGCTCACCAATCTGGGGCGACAGCAAGGTCTGGCGCGAGCAGAGTCCGGTGATGCAGGCCGGCAATCACGACAAGGGCACCGGGTTCGTCACGCCGATCCTCATCACCGATGGCGAAATGGACTTCCGCGTGCCGATGAACAATTCACTGATGTTCTTCACGCTCCAGCAGCGTCTCGGAGTTCCCAGCCGGCTCCTTATTTTCCCCGAGGAAAATCACTGGATCCTCAAGGGCGAGGACAGCCGCTATTGGTATGGCGAGGTGCAGGCCTGGCTGGCGAAGTGGATGAAGTAGTTGTTAGTTGAGAGCTGAGGGTTGAGAGATCGGGCCGCCGAGGGCGAACGAAGAGTTGAGGGATCGGGCTGCGGAGGCCGAACGACTTCGGCGCCAAAAGGTGCAAGAGACACAAATGGGTCTCAGACGACCAAGCTGAACGATCACGGTCGTCGCGACCCCGGCGTGCTTGGCGGGACAAGCGGCGCCATTCGGCCCAGAGCCTTTGCTGCAGCGAATCGTCTCTCAACGCTCCACTCTCAACTTCCTCCTCAACCCGGCGGCCACGCCAGAGGACGCTGGCCGAGCAGGTGGACGTGGAGATGGGGAACCGACTCGCCGCCATCGGGACCGTTGTTGATCACGAGCCGGTAGCCGGATTTGTCGATGCCCAGATTCTTCGCCAGTGCGGCAGCCGTGAGCAGCAGGTGGCCGAGCAGCGCCTGGTCGTCCGCGGAAGCCTCGGCGATGCGGGCCAGGGGTTTCTTCGGGATCACGAGGACATGGACGGGAGCCTTGGGGCTGACGTCATGGATCGCGATGCAAAGATCGTCTTCGTGCGCGACCTTGGCCGGGATCTCGCGATCGATGATTTTTTGGAACAGCGTTTTCATTGGCGTGATTTTACAGGAGGTCGCGGAGGCCGCAGAGAGCTATCGGTCCGCGCCTTGCAGGATAAGTCGCGAAATGCCGTCGACGAGCCGGGGCGAGTGGAAATTGATCAAGAGCCCGATGGGAATTTCCAGCAATTTCATATAGCTGAGCAATTGGGATTTGTGCACCGGCAATAGTCCTTCGACCGACTTGATTTCGACGAGGATGCACTCGTCGACGAGAATGTCGAACTTGAGCGGCACTTCGCGAACGCAATCTTTGTAGCGAATTCTTACGTATCGCTGGCTGGTCGAGCTAAGGTGCCGAAGGTCGAATTCGCGAAGCAGGCACCACTCATAGATTGATTCCATCAGTCCTGGACCCATGTGCCGGTGAACTTCGATCGCCGCTCCGATAACCTGATCCGTTAAAACAGAAGCCCTCGGAAACAGAGGATGCATGCCTTGCTCTGCGGCCTCTGCGATCTCCTGTAAATTCATTCCTATACGGAAACTGCGGGTTCAACTCTCGCGCCCTGGCAGATGTGGGTGTCGGCACTGGATCAGTTCCGGCTCCATGTGCCGGTGGACTTCGATCGCCGCTCCGATAACCTGATCCGCTAAAACAGAAGCCCTCGGAAACAGAGGATGCGTGCCTCGCTCTGCAGGCCTCTGCGACCTCCTGTAAATTTGTTCTTTTACGGAAACTGCAGGGTCAACTCTCGCGGCGCGGCACGTTTGCGCGGCGGTACTCGATCAGTTCCGAGCCCATGTGCCGGTGGACTTCGATGGCGCTCCAATAACCTGACCCGTTAAAATAGAAGCCCTCGGAAAAAAAGATGCATGCATGCCTTGCTCTGCGGTCCCTGCGACCTCCGGTAAAGTCTTCGGTCTGCTACAGGAACAGTAGATTCAATTTCGCTCCGCGGCGGGTGCGGGCGGCGGCCAGGTCGTTCAGCAACGCGAGCGTCTCCTGATATTCGCTGTGGCGGCGCGCGGTCCAGCGACGGTCCGACGGACAGTGGGCCGAGCGCAGGTTGGTGACGAGCACGGTCGAGTCGGAGTAGGCGGCGACGCGCTTCAGTCCCTCCATCAGCCCGGCGCGGGCGAAAAGCGGCGAGGACCCGGCATTGTCCCGGGCGGCGTCCCAGTGAAAGAATCCATGCGACGTCTGCGCCGCGCACAGGCGGCCAAACAGCTCGGCGGCGGCGGCGGTGAATTTCGGGTCCGAGGACTCGATCGCGGATGCGTCCTCCGGATCGGTCAGCGCATCGGTCAGGCTGGTCGTGATCGCGGCGTCGATCTGTTGCGCGAGATAGAGATCGTGCCCCGTAAGCGGGGCAAAAAGCGCGTTGAGAAAATGCAGTCGGCGCAGCGAGGCGGAACGGATCATTTCTTTGATTTCGAAATACCGCCGCGCGCGCCCGGTGCAAGACTCGTAATCTCGTCGACGAACTCCGACACGTCGCGAAATTCCTTGTAGACGCTCGCGAACCGCACGTACGCGACCTGGTCCATCTTGCGCAGGCGCTGCATCACGTGCTCGCCGATTCCCTGGGTGGGCACCTGCGTCTCGTAGCGCGCCTCGACCGCGTCGATCACGTCCTCGACGAGCATCGAGATCTGTTCGCCGTCGACCGGGCGCTTGTGGCAGGCCGCGCGGACGGCGGCGACGAGCTTTTCGCGGCTGAACGGTTCCTGCCGGCCGTCCCGCTTCACCACGACAAGGGTGTCGCGCACGAATTCCTCGTTGGTCGTGAAGCGATGACTGCATTCCAGGCACTCGCGCCGGCGTCGGATCGAGTTTCCGTCCCGCGCGATGCGCGAATCAATCACCTTGTCATCAATCGAAGTGCACTTGGGACAACGCATTTTGGGAAGTAGCGAGTAAAGAGTAGCGAATAGTGAGTAGCGGGGAGCGAGTAGTGGCTGGTGAATCGCGGAATGTCCGATGCGGGCGGGATGAGGGAAGGAATTGGGTTTGGTTTGAAGAATGCTTGCTACACGTTACTCGATGCCCGCTACGGTTGCTTTGGTTTCTTGGGTCAGTTTGAAGATAGAAAGTTCCGGAGAATCTGCATGCCGTTTTCGGTGGCGATCGATTCGGGGTGAAACTGGACGCCCCAGACGGGCATTGTCCTGTGGCTCAGGCCCATGATCTCGCCCTCGG
>DASYDZ010000241.1:0-43422 GCA_036499305.1 Candidatus Didemnitutus sp. | reverse complement strand
GATTTTCAGTCCTCTGCTCTACCAACTGAGCTAACTTGCCGAAGAAAAGGGAACGCGAGATAAAATGCCCGCCGAAAGTGCCGTCAACGGGAATCTGGAAGCACGCGACCGGATCAATGCCGGCGGAAAACCAGGGCCGCGTTCTGCCCGCCGAAACCGAGATTGTCGCTCAACACGGTCCGCACGTCCGCCTTGCGCTTGACGTTCGGGATGTAGTCGAGGTCGCAGTCCGGATCCGGCGTCTCAAGATTGATGGTCGGGGGCACCTCGCCGGTCTCGATCGTCTTCACGCTGATGATGGCCTCGATGCCGCCGGCGGCGCCGAGCAGGTGGCCGGTCATCGACTTCGTGGAACTGATCAGGACCTTGCGCGCGTGTTCGCCAAAGACCTTCTTGATGGCGAGGGTCTCAAACTTGTCGTTGTAGGGCGTCGACGTGCCGTGTGCGTTGATGTAGTCGATCTCGGTCGGCACCACCCGCGCATCGCTGAGGGCGCGGCTCATCGCCAGCGACAGGCCCTTGCCTTCGGGATCGGGCGAAGTGATGTGGTACGCATCGCAGGTCGCCGAATAGCCGACCAGTTCGCAGTGGATCTTCGCGCCGCGCTCCAACGCATGCTCGAGGCTCTCGATGACGAGGATGCCCGCGCCCTCGCCCATGATGAAACCGTCGCGGTTGAGATCGAACGGCCGGCTCGCCTTATCCGGAGCCTCATTGTTGGTGCTCATCGCCTTCATCGAGCAGAAGCCTGCATAGGCCAGCGGGGTGATCGCCGCCTCCGAGCCGCCGCACACCATCACGTCGGCCTCGCCGCCGCGGATCATGCGCAACGATTCGCCGATCGCGTGCGTAGCCGTCGCACAGGCGCTGACGATGCCGAAGTTCGGTCCGCGCGCCCCGAGCTCGATCGCCACCAGGCCGCCGCACATGTTGCTGATCAGCGCCGGAATCATGAACGGCGAAACCTTTCGCGGCCCGCGTTCCAGGAGTACGGAATGCTGCGTCTCGATCGTCCACATGCCGCCGATGCCGGATCCAATGATGACACCGACCCGGTCGGGGTCCTCCTTGGTCATGTCCAGCTTCGCGTTGGCCACCGCCTGCTTCGCGGCGCAGAAACCAAAATGGGTGTAGCGGTCGTTGCGCCGGACCTCCTTGGCGTCCATGTGCTGGGTGGGATCCCAGCCGCGGACTTCCGCGCCGATCCGGCAGGCGTAGTCCTTGACGTCAAACAGCGTCACCGGCCCGACGCCATTCTTGCCGGCCAGGATGTTCGCCCAGAACTCCTCGACCGTGTGACCGAGCGAGGCAATGACGCCCATCCCGGTGACCACGACTCGTTTGTGGGGAGATACGGTTTCCATCGTGCGAAATGAAAAAGGCGCTCTACCAGGCTGGACCAGCCAGACGGTAGAACGCCTCCACGAAAGTCAAATTACTTTGCGCCAGCCTTCTGCTCAATGTAGCTGATCACGTCGCCGACCGTCTGGAGTTTCTCCGCGTCGGACTCCGGAATCTCGCCTTTGATCTCGTTCTTGAACTCTTCCTCAAAGGCCATGATCAGCTCGACGGTATCGAGGGAATCCGCGCCCAAGTCATCGAGGAACGAGGCCTCGGGTGTAATCTGCTCCTCGTTAACATTCAACTGGTTAACGATGATCTGCTTGACGCGTTGTTCGATGGTTTTCTGGTCGGCCATGAGTGAAAGAGGTGAAGGCAGGTGCCCGAAGATGAGGCATCACATCACCATGCCGCCGTCAACGGTAAAAACTTGTCCGGTAATGTAGGAAGCCTCTTCGGAACAGAGGAATGCCGTCGTGTTGGCAATGTCGGTCGCGTCGCCCAGCCGCTTGAGCGGAATCAGGGCCGAAATCTTGTCCGCCGCCTCGGGCGGGAGAGCCGCGGTCATGTCCGTCTTGATGAATCCGGGGGCGACCGCATTGCTGGTGACATTGCGGGCCGCGAACTCCTTGGCGATCGCCTTGGTGAAGCCGATCATGCCGGCCTTGGCCGCGCAATAGTTCGCCTGTCCGGCGTTTCCCATCATGCCGACCACGGACGTGATGTTCACGATGCGACCCCAGCGTTTCTGGGTCATCGAACGGCCGATCGATTTTGTCCAGAAATAGCAGCTCGTCAGGTTGGTCGCGATTACCGCATCCCAATCGTCCTCGGACATGCGGAAGAGCAGCCCGTCACGGGTGATGCCGGCGTTGTTGACGAGGATGTCGATCTGGCCGAATTCGGCCAGCAGGTCGGCCGCCGCCTTCGCGACGGCGGCGCCATCGGCCACGTCGACGGCCAGCGCCTTCGCCTTCCCTCCCCCGGCCACGATGGACGCGGCCGTCGCGCCACAGCTATCAGCCGACTTGCTCACGCAGATGACCGTGACGCCGTGTCGGGCGAGCACTTCGGCAATGGACTTGCCGATGCCGCGTCCGGCGCCGGTCACCAGGGCAAAGCGGTTGTTGAAGGTAAGGCTCATGTTGGGCGGGAATGGGACGCGAAACCCCGGTGCACGCGCAAGCGAGAAAATCCCGCGCCTCGCGGCGAGATCGCGTCAGTAAACGTCACGCTGATAGCGCTTTTCCTTCTTGAGATGCTTCACGAACTCGACCGCCGCGGCGTGATCCATCCCGCCCTGGGTGGCGATGATCTCGTGTAATGTTGCATCGACGTCCTTCGCCATCCGGTGGGCGTCGCCGCAGACGTAAAAAAAGGCTCCGCCCTTGATCCACGCCCAAAGCTCCGCGGCAGCGGCGCGCATGCGGTCCTGAACATAGATCTTGTTCGCCTGGTCGCGGGAAAACGCGAGATCGATGCGCGCCAGCCGTCCTTCGGCGTGGAGCTTCTCCCATTCGTGTCCGTAAAGGTAGTCGGTGGCCTGGTGCTGATCCCCGAAAAACAGCCAGTTGCGACCCGTGGCCCCGTGCGCTGCCCGGTGCTGGACGAACGCCCGGAACGGCGCCACGCCGGTGCCGGGGCCCACCATGATGACGTCGATCGCGGGATTCTCCGGCAGTCGGAAATGCGATTCGGCCACGAACACCGGCACCGGCGTCTCGTGGCGCGTCACGCGGTCGGCGAGAAAGGTTGACGCCACCCCGTGCCGCTTGCGCGCATTGGTCTCGTAGCGCACCGGTGCCACGGTCAGGTGGACCTGGTGCGGAAACAGCGCCGGTGACGAGGCGATTGAATACAACCGCGGCATCAACCGCCGCAGGTGGTCGACCAAATCCTGCGGCGTCAGCGTGGCGCCCGGAAACTCCGCCAGCAGGTCGTTGAATTCGCGCTCCTTCAGGAATTTTTCGCGGGTCTCGCCGGCATCCGCGGCCAGCAGCGCCGCGAGCTGCGACTGCTCCGACAGATCCGGAGTCTTCGCGGCCAGGGTCTCGAGGATTTTCTTGGTCGGAGCGGAAAGCGACAGGCGTGACGTCAGCGCCTCCCGCAGCGTGACCGATCCGCCCGACAACGGCAGGGCGACGGCTTCGGTTCCCGTGGCGCCCAACCGCGCGATGAGCTCATCGACGGCCTGGTGGCGGTTCTGCGGGAAGATTCCGAGCGAATCGCCCGGATGATACGCCATGCCGCTGCCAGTGATGTCGACCACGACGTGCCGCACGTCCTTGCTCGAGCCTTCCTTGTTCAGCACGCGGTTTTCGACCACCCGGGCGACCAGCGGGTTGTTTCGGCTGTAGGCGTGTGGCGCTGGTGACGTGCTCATCGATGGCAAAACGGAAACGCGTAAGAAGTGAGAACCTTGGCGCGCGACGCAAGTCGGATGCGTGTCTCAATTCTCGTTGCGCCGCCACGCGCCGCGTGCCATCGCCTTGGCATGGAGCCGGTGCGCATTCACAAGTTCATCGCCGACGCGGGCATGTGCTCGCGGCGGGCCGCCGAGGCATTCATCAAGGCCGGCGAGGTTTACGTCAATGGCGAGCGGGCGACCGCCGGTCAAAAGGTCGTCCCGGGCATCGATCGGGTCACTGTCCGGGGCAAGTCCGTCCGTGCCACCGCCCAGCCCCGTCTGACTTTCGCCGTCCACAAGCCGCGGGGCGTGGTTTGCAGCAACGGCGACCCCCATGGCGACGCCACCATCTTCGATCTGCTTCCGCGTGAACTCGCCCGCCTCCGGCTGTTCTGCGCGGGCCGCCTCGACAAGGACAGCACCGGGCTGGTCATCCTCACGACCGACGGAGATCTCGCCCATCGCCTCATGCATCCGTCGAGTCATGTCGTGAAACGCTATCAGGTCACGCTCGAGGATCCGTTCCCCGGCGGCCGCGTCGGCCAGTTGCTGAAGGGCGTCATGATCGAGGGTGAGCATCTCAAGGTCGAACGCGCCCAGCTCCTGAACCCGACCCGCGAGCGGACCTCGATCAATCTCGACGTGCACCTCCATCACGGCAAGAAACGCGAGATTCGCCAGCTCTTCCTGGCGCTCGGCTACCCGGTTCATCGGCTGCGCCGCTATCAGATCGGCGCCCTTCCGCTCCGAGGAATTCCTTTGCGCGGCGTGAAACAACTTTCTACCAAGGAAATCTCAGCGTTGTTCGCGGATCCCCGGGTGCCCGGGATGCGGACCGCCATTCCTCCCCATCATGAAGATTAAACTCGCCCTCCTTCTTGCCGCCGTTGGTGCCATCCGCCTGTGCGCCGACACGGCCCCGTCGGACACCGCGGTGTTCGCCCAGGCCGACGCAAAATCCGCAGTCCTCGCCCGGTTGAAGAAGGGCGACGAAATAACCTATACCGGCGAGGCGCCGCCGGGCTGGCGTCGGGTCGAGGTGAGTGGCACGTTCACCGGCTATGCGCTGGGCAAGGACCTCTCGAAGGGCCTCACCGTCCGCACCGGCTCCAATCTCTACGTCTCGCCCGACAAGACTTCCGAGGTTCTCACGGTCATCGACAAAAATGACAAAACCTCGCTCGTCGGCCTGGCCGGCGCGAAATACGAGTTCGGCCAGATCCAGGTGGAAAAGAAGCTGCAGGGATTCGTCGCGGTCGGAGCCACCGCCAATTTGCCCGGCTCCGGCGCCGGCGATCTTGTCTCCTCCACCCCGGCTCCCGCGCCGCCGGCCAATCCGACGGCTCTCGGCCATCCGGTCCCGATCGTCGGAAACGCGGGCGAGCTGCCCCGCACGTTTTCGGGGACGCTCGTCCTCGCCCGCCGCCCGATCTTCAATCCCAACCCGCCGTACGAATATCAACTGACCGATTCGTCCGGGCGCCGTTTCGCCTACGTCGACACGCGGCGGCTGGTCACGACGGAAAAGATCGATGCCTTTGTCGGACTGGTCGTCACCCTCAACGGCACGATCCGCAATACGGTCGACGGCAAGGACCTGGTGGTCGCGGCGGAGTCGATTCAGCACAACTGACACTCCCCGCCGGGTCCCCGCGCCCGGCGTTCGCGACCATGGAAATCATTGATGGCAACCAGATCGCCGCGTCGATCATCCGCGAGCTGAAGGCCGAAGTCGCCACGCTTCCCGGCCGGCGCCCATGCATCGTCCTCGTCCGGGTCGGCGAGGATCCCGCTTCCGTCTCCTACGTCACCAAGAAGCAGACGATGGCGGCCGAGATTGGAATTGAGAGCCGACTCGTCCTGCCGCCGGCCACGATCACGCAGGACGAGCTCAACGTCCTCGTGGACGGGCTCAACGCTGATCCGGGAGTCGACGGCATCCTGGTGCAGTCCCCGCTGCCCGGGGGAATTGACGAGACCGCCGTGTTTCGCCGCATCAGCGCGGAAAAGGACGTCGATGGTTTTCACACCCTGAATCTTGGCAAGCTGGCGCAGGAGGATCCCACCGGGTTCGTGGCCTGCACGCCCGCGGGCATCATGGAATTGCTGAAGCGCAGCGGCGTCTCCCTCGCCGGCAAGCATGTCGTGGTCCTCGGCCGGAGCCTGATTGTCGGCAAACCCGCCGCCCTGCTGGCCATCCAGCGGCACGCCGGCGCCAATGCCACGGTCACGATCTGCCATTCCCGGACCGTCAACCTGGCCGCCCACACGCGCCAGGCGGACGTGCTCATCGCGGCGATCGGCAAGGCCGGGTTCGTCAAGGCCGACATGGTCAAACCCGGCGCGGTCGTCATTGACGTCGGCGTCAACCGTGTGCCCGACGCGTCCCGCAAATCCGGCTATCGCCTCGTCGGCGACGTCGATTTCACCCAGGTCGCTCCATTGGTATCCATGATCACCCCCGTCCCCGGCGGAGTGGGTCCCATGACGGTGGCCATGCTGATGAAGAACACCGTTAAGGCGCGCCGCCAGAATCCGCACGCCGTCTGACGGGCCACAACCCGTTCTTGCCCCCTGCCGAAAAGCCCCTCATCCCTATAGTTCCATGTCCGCCCCCAAGATCATCGTCGTCGACGACCAGCCGATCAATGTCCAGTTGCTCAAGCGCAAGCTGGAGCGCGAGGGCATGGCGGTGACGACGGCCTATTCCGGCAAGGAGGCGCTGGACCTGATCGCGGCCGGGAGGCCCGATCTCATCCTGCTCGACGTCATGATGCCCGACATGGACGGCATCGAGGTGTGCCAGCGCCTGCAAGCCGAGGAGGAGACGCGCTCCATCCCGATCATTTTCATCACCGCCCGCACCTCCAAGGAAGGCAAGATCGAGGGCCTCGGCGTCGGCGCGGTGGACTACATCACCAAGCCCATCGACCTCGATGAGACGCTCGCGCGCGTGCAGACGCAGCTTCGCTTCGTCGCCATCAACCGCGAGGTCGTCGACCTGCAGCGCCGTCTCGGCGAATCCCGCCGCGCCGCCACGATCGGCGCCGTGACCCAGGGCATCGCGCACAATCTCAACAATCTCCTCGGCGTCGTGATCGGCTACGTGGACCTGATCAAGGTCTATCACGACAAACCCGAGCTGGTGAAAAAGAATTCCCAGCACCTCGACGACGCCGTGGGCCGCATCGTCAGCATCATCAAGCAGCTCACCAATCTCGTCGTGCGCAACCGGCCCGTGCAGATCCAGGTCAAGCTCGACCTCCTGCTGGCCGCCGGTGTTGCGCGCTACCAGGCCGACAACCGGACGGGCCAGCCCGTCAAGGTTGAGAACAACGCCGGCGACCTCGCGCTCGACACCAACATCGAGGTGTTTGAGGACGCGCTGTCGAAGCTGCTCATCAACGCGTGGGAAAGTTATGGCGACGCTCCCGACGACCAGCGCCCGATCTCGATCCGCACGGAAGTCGTCGAGCGCGAAGGCGAGGGCAAGTTTCTCATGGTCTATGTGGAGGATCGCGGCCGCGGCATCGATCCGGAGATCCGCGACCACATGTATGAGCCGTTTGTCAGCTCCAAGCACACGGTCGGCGTCGGCATGGGCCTGACGATTTCGCGGCATGCCATGCGCAGCCTCGGCGGCGAGGTCGTGCTGAGCGACCGGGAAGGCGGCGGCGCGGTCGCCGCCATGCGCCACCCGCTCGAACGCAAAGTCCGCTACTGACCGCCATGGCGCGGGTCGCGTTCATCGGCGCCGGCAAACTGGCGACCGCCATCGTGCGCGGGGTCATCGCCCGAAAACTGTACGCGCCCGCCGATCTGGCGTGCTGCGGCAAATCCGGCGACTCCGCCGCCCGGCTCGCCGCCGCCACCGGCATCGCGCATGAAACGGACCTGGCCCGCCTCCTCGGACCGGCCGACCTGGTGATTGTTGCCTTCAAGCCCCAGTCGCTCGCGTCCGCCGATCCGCGCCTCGGCGAACTCACCGCGGGCAAGCTCGTCGTGTCCCTGCTCGCCGGCCGCCGGCTCGAACGGCTGACGCAGGCTTTCCCGCACGCCCGCAATCTGGTCCGCGTCATGACCAACACGCCGGCGGCGATCGGCGCGGCCATGACGTCGTTCACCGCGCTCCGGCCGCTTTCACCGGCGGACCGCACGACCCTCCACGGCCTCCTGGAAGCTCTTGGCCGACACGTCGAGGTCGAGGAGCGTCACCTCGATGCGCTCACGGCGCTCGGCGGCAGCGGGCCGGCGTTTCTTTTTGAATTCGTGGCGGCCCTGCGCGACGCCGGCACCGCGGAGGGACTCGCTCCCGAAGTGGCCGCCACGGTTGCCCGGCAGACGGTGCTCGGCGCGGCCCAGCTCGTCGCCGGCAGCGAACTGACGCCCGAGGCGCTGCGCGACCAGGTCACCTCGCCCAATGGAACGACTTTCGCCGGACTCCGCGTGCTCTCCGAGAGCGGCTTCCGCGATATGATTGCCCGGACGATCCATGCCGCCACCAAGCGGGCGGACGAACTCGCCCGCGACGCCTGACGCCATGGAATTCGGCTGGTGGGACAAAGATGAGGAGGGCAGGAAGTGGCAGATCTGCGTTCGCTTTCACGGCGGCAACGTGAGCTTCGACCGCAAGCACGGCCACCACACGAGTTGGGAGGCGTTTGAGGCGCGCAATGAGGACTGGGATCGCCTGCTGGCCGAGGCCGAAAAACGGCTGCCGCGCCGGCTCATGAGCCAGAAGGAATTCGACCGGCTCAAGTCGCAGCGCCCGCAATAGCAGGAGTTGCGGGATTTCAAAATCGTCGGCCGATATAGCGCGGGATTTCCATATCCCGCCAAGGCCGGCGTCATCCGCAGATGCCGTCCAACATCAGTCAGGTAGGGCGCGACCGCTGGGCGCGCCGCTTGGCGGCATACGGGGATGCCGCCCAGCAATCCGACCTATCGATGGGAATTCGATCCGCTACCGGATCAACCGCGCCCGCGACCAGATGAAACGAAAGGCCGGACTATATTCGTCCGCCCGCGTCGCGAGGCGGCGATCAAGATCGGCCGGCGCGAGCCATTCGCCGCCATCGATCTCGTCGGGATTGAGCTGGAATGGCCCTTCGGCCTGCATCCGGTAGACCCAGACAAATTCCCACGCCGTGTCCGGTCCCGCCTCGACGCGGAACCACCGGGTGGGCGGCGACGGAATCCGCAGGCCGAGTTCCTCTCCCAGTTCACGCTGCGCGGCGGCATCGTAGTCCTCGCCGGAGTCCACGTGCCCGGAACATGACGTATCCCACAAGCCGGGAGCCATGTCCTTTTTCATGGATCGCTTTTGCAGAAACACCTCGCCGGCCCGATTGAAGACGAAGACATGGATGGCCCGATGCCGCCATCCGTTGGCATGGACGTCGCGCCGCAGCGCGCGCCCGGTCACGCGATCCAGCGCATCGACCAGGTCGAAATATTCCGCGTCGGGATTTCCCATCGCCTCAATAATCCCGGTCGCGCGAACGACGTCCGTTCAGGGACGCGGAAATCTCACCCATTTGGCGCCGAGTTTCGAGCTCTTCACAACCGTCTCGATGAATACCATGCCCGTCACGCCGTCCTCGACCGTCGGAAAATCCAGGTCGGCCGGCAGCTTGTCCCCCGAGACCTCGGCGGCGATCGCGCGAAAGGCCGCGCGATAGATGTTCCCGAAGGCCTCCAGATAACCTTCCGGATGGCCGGCGGGAATGCGGGTGTTGGCCTTCGCCGCCGCGCCGTCGTAGCCGTTGCCGCGCAGCCAGACCTGGCGCGGGGCATCGGGATGTTTCACGATCAGTTCGTTGGGATTCTCCTGGCGCCACTCGAGGCCGAGTTTCTCGCCGTACACCCGGAGCGAGAGATTGTTCTCCTCGCCCACGCAGATCTGGGAGGCATGCAGGATGCCCTTCGCACCGCCATGATAGCGGAGCAGCACGCTGCCGTCGTCGTCCAGTTTCCGCCCGGGCACAAAGGCGGTGAGGTCCGCGCACAGCTCCCTGATCTCGAGCCCGGTCACAAAGCGCGCCAGGTTTTCCGCATGCGTGCCAATGTCGCCCATCGCGCCCGCCGCGCCGCTGCGCTTCGGATCGGTGCGCCAGGACGCCTGCTTCTGCTCGGTGCGCTCAAGCGCGGTGGAAAGCCAGCCCTGCGGGTATTCGACCACGATCTTGCGCACCTTGCCGAAGGCCGGCGAGCGCACGAGATCGCGCGCCTGCTTCACCATCGGGTAGGCCGTGTAGTTGTGGGTGAGCGCGAAAACCTTGCCGGACTTCCGGACAATCGCGCGCAGCTTGAGCGCCTCCTTCAGGTTGAACGTGACCGGCTTGTCGCAGACCACGTTGAATCCGTGTTCGAGAAAAAGCTTCGCCGGCCCGAAATGCTGGTGGTTCGGCGTCACGATGACCACGAAGTCGAGGCGCTCTGCCTGCGGTTTCGCCATCTCGGCGCGGGCCATTTCGGCATAGGAGCCGTAGACGCGGTCCGGGGCGACAAACAGCGCGGCGCCCGAGGCCTGCGAGCGGCTGGCATCGCTGGAAAATGCGCCGGCCACCAGCTCCGCCAGTCCGTCCATGCCCGCGGCGATCCGGTGCACGGCCCCGATGAAGGCGCCCTGCCCGCCTCCGATCATCCCGTAACGAAGCTTTCGGTTCATCATTTTTTCTTCTCGAAGGCCGCGTCGAAGGCGATCTGGCTCCGCGAGAAATCCAGCCGGCGCAGGAACGCCGCGGATTCCGCCGCGCCGTGAAGGCGGTCCATGCGGATGTCCTCCCATTCGACCGACAGCGGGCCGGAGTAGCCGACATCGTTCAGGGCGACAATGATGTCCTCGAATTTCACGTCGCCCCGTCCGACCGAACGAAAATCCCAAGCGCGACGGGCATCGCCGAAACTCGTGTGTCCGCCGAACACGCCGACGGTGCCGTCACCATGTCCCCACCAGACGTCCTTCATGTGGGCGTGGAAGATGCGCGGACCGAAAACGCGGATGAACGTCACGTAGTCGACCCCCTGGTAGCCCAGGTGCGAGGGATCGTAATTGAAGCCGAAGCGGGGATGATCCTTCACGGCGGCGAGGGCGCGCTGCGCGCTGGCGATGTCGAACGCAATTTCGGTGGGATGAACCTCGAGGCCGAAGTTGATATTCACCCGGTCAAACTCGTCGAGAATCGGGCCGAAACGCTTCGCGAAATCCTGGAACCCCTTGTCCCAGTAGTCCTGCGACGTCGGGGGAAAGGCATAGATCGAATGCCAGATCGACGAGCCGGTGAATCCGTTGACCGTCGCCGCCGCGCCCGCCGGGGCCTTGTTGTCGGGCCGCGCATCGAAGAACGCCCGCGCCGCCCTGGCCGTCAGAATCAGCTTCTTCGCCGCCCGTTTCCGCACGCCCTCGGGATCGCCGTCGCCCCAGACGTCGGGCGGCAGGATCGCCTTGTGCCGCTCGTCGATCCGGTCACAAACCGCCTGACCGATGAGATGATTGGAAACCGCGTAGCAGGTCAGGCCGTGGTCGGCCAGCAGCTCCCACTTTTTCCGGATGTAGTCCCTGGACTTGGCGGCCGCGTCCACCTCGAAGTGGTCGCCCCAGCAGCCAAGCTCGACGCCGTCGTAGCCCATCTGTTTCGCGAGCGGGGCCAGTTTCTCCAGCGGAAGATCGGCCCATTGGCCGGTGAATAGGGTGATTGGACGGGGCATGGGAGGCTGCGGGTGAGGAAATGAAACGGGACGGCAAAAGCCGCCACGAGACCGGAACGGTCAGTGCGCTGCGGCCTGCGGCTTCCGGCGGGCAAGGGCGATCAGGATGAAGATCACCGTCAGGGCCGCGGGAAGGACGGCCACTTTGCCGAGTGCCTCGAGACCGGCCGACGCCTGGATGCTGGCGAGGGCATCCCCCGTTGGGACGGCGCCCGCCGGGGTTCGGGCGGCGATGCCGGTATCGTACCATTTTCCGATGACAGGAAGCACGAAGCTGACGCTGAGCATGCCCGCGCCGCCGATGATCGCAAGGCCGAGGGCACCGGTCTTCGGGTAGTTCTCGGCAACGAATCCCACCATGGTCGGCCAGAAGAAGCAGACGCCGAAGGCAAATACGGTGGCCGTGACAAACAGCATGTTTCCCGTCGCGTGGCTCATCAAATAGAGGCCCAGCGTGCTCAGGATGGCGCTGGAGATCAGCATGCCGATTGGCGACAGGCGGTGGACGAACACGCCGGCAAAGAGACGCCCGATCGCCATCAGGCCGGTGATCCAGACCAGGACCAGGATGCCCGAGACGCCGGCGTGTTCCAAAATGCTCGGCACCCACTGCAGGGACCCCAGTTCGGTCGAAGCGGTCATCAACATGCAGACCACCATCAGAATGAACCCCGGCGCAAGACAGGCCTTGAACATCGAACCGGTGGACTCCCCGCGCTGCACCCGCTCGGTCTTGGGGAACTGTTGCCCCGCGAACATCGCGAGATAACTGACCAGCGGCAGAAGCATCGTGAGGAACTGCACTTTCCAGCCGAATCCCGCCTTGGCAAAGGCATAGGCCACCAGGCCGCCGATGACCTGGCCGCCCGGAAACCACATGTGAAAGTTGTTCAGCCGGGTGGTCTGGTCAGTCGGATAGAGCGTGGCCACGAGGGGATTGCAGGCCGCCTCGACCGAGCCGTTGGCGATGCCGAAAAGCAGCGTGCCCACGAACAGGCTCCAGAAATCCCAGGCAAAAACAGTGAGGATGATGCCCGCGAGGTGCCCGACAAAAGCGATGCCGATAATGCTGCGGAATCCCAGTGAGTCGACCAGCGGTCCGCCGAACATCATCGCCAGCGTGAAACCCCAGAACGCGGTGCCGTTGACCCAGCCAGCCTGCTCGTTGGTGAGGTGGAATTGCGTGACCCAGGTGCCGGTCGCATCGCCCCGCAAGGCGAAGCTCATGGCAGTCACAATCAAGGCGACACAACTGGCGCGAAACAATCGGGAGGAATTCATGGATTACGGGGGTAGAAACGAACGGGGAAGTCAGGTGATCATGCGGTTTAGCGCAGCGGCGTCCAGCCCCATGCCGCGCAAAAGGCCGCGCACGAAGCCGATCGATTCCGCGAGGCCCGGCAACGGATCGGAGGCGTCCTTTTCGAACTCAAACCACGCCGTGCCGTCGTAGCCGCTTTCCCGGAGGGCGGTGAGAATGCCGGGCACATCCATGCGGCCGCGCCCGATCTCGGTCGGAATGTCCTCGGCCCCGACGGGCGCCGCGGAATCCTTGAGATGAACGTCGAAAAGCCGCTCGCGATATCTTCGGATGCATTCCGCAGGATCCGCCCCCGCCCGGTATGCGTGTCCGACATCGATGCACAGCCCAAGGTGCCTTCCATAAGGCTGCACGGCCGCCCAGACCTCATGCGGGGAGGGATAGATTTTGTCCTCCGGCCCATGATTGTGAATGGCCGCGCGGATGTTGTACTCCGCGGCGTACCGCGCCACCAGCGGCAGGGACGCGGGCTCGGGACTGCACGCCATCAGCGCAACGCCCAGGGTTCGCGCGAACTCGAAGGCGCCGCGCACGGTCGTCTCGTCGTTCGGCAGCGTAACGACGCCGCAACAGCGCACCGCCACGCCGGCCGGCGCGAATTTCGCCACCACCCTCTCCCACCCGGCCGCGGCATGTTCCCACGAAATATGGGCGCGGTTGATCGAAAGCGCGCCCAGTCCCAGCCGACGGACCGCGGCGAGCGCCGCATCCAGCGACAATCCGCGCAGCGAGTAGGAGGCGATCCCCAGCTTGAACGCGGCCGTCTTTTGTTCGGCGTCCAGCTTCCCGGCCGCCTGTCCGAGCAAAGGGGTGACGAGGCCGCCGATCGCCAGCGCCTTGAGCACGTCGCGACGCGATGACAGCGGCGGCATGACCGGAAAAACGCGGGTGTTACGCGAGGCCCAGCTTGGCCAGCACTTCCGGCGGCGGCCCCTTGAACTCCGGCAGCGGCGTGTTGCCGATGTATTTCAGATCCTTCATGCCCTCCGGTGTCGTGTAGAATCCGCCGGCGGTCAGGTCGCGATAACGGGCGAAGAATTTGGCGGCGGTGGCAAACTCCGGCTTCGCGTCCGCGGCATGACAGATGTCGTCCGCAATTGCGGCCATCTGCTTTTCATCCAGATCCGCGAACCCGCGCCCGAAGCGCCTGTTCGCCTCGGCGTCAGCCCATGCGAGTCCGTCGAGAATCACCGGCCGGTCCCGTTTCTGATCTGGATAAGGCGCGCTGATCCACTCATCGATGAAGTCCTGCACGCCGAGGCTCGCCGCGCTGGGCGACTCGCTGTCGGCGGGAATGATGAATCCGCACAGCGCGCCGGCGGTGCGGCGCTGGGCATCCGTCATGGTCAGCGGCCACAGGTCGCCGGGCTGGTAGTCCTTGGTGAGATCCGGATCGGTGCCGTAGCCCTTGCCCGACGGTTCCGCCGCGCGGGCCGGCGTGGCGGCCCAGCCGAGCGGGGTGCGTCCGAGGGCGACGGCTCCGGCGGCGGCGGTCAGCATCCATTTCACCGCCGTGCGGCGGTCAACGCGGGGAAAATCGGGAGCACTCATGATCAGATGTTTCGCTTCTTGAGTTCGTCGAGGAGGTGGTCGGCGGCCCGCCAGGCGAGCGCCATGATGGTCAGCGTGGGGTTCTTGTCCGCATTTGAAGCAAAAGGAGCCCCGTCTGTCAGGTAAACATTCTTCACGTCCCACGTGCGGCACCAGCGGTCCGTGACCGACTTTTTCGGGTCGTCGCCCGTGATGGCGCCGCCGACCTCGTGGATCACGCGTCCGCCGTTCTCGATGTGGCGGTCGCCGGTGCGATGGCGGTTCGGATCCTGGCCGAGCACCTTCGCCCCCATGGCGTTCGCGATCGACGCAAACGTCCCGACCATGTGGTCCGACTGGCGCAGTTCGTGGTCCGACCATTTCCAGGAAAAACGGAGCACCGGAATGCCCCACTTGTCCTTCACCACCGGATCCAGCTCGCAGAAGGAATTCTCGTTCGGAATCATTTCGCCCCGCCCGGAGAACCACATGATCGTCCCGAAATACCGGCGCACGATTTCCTTGAACGGCGCGCCATAGGTTCCGCGCTGATGGTGTTCCATGCCGGCCCCGGTGCCGAAACCCGGCATGCCGCGCCCGCCGCCGAACTCGATGTGGTAGCCGCGCGCGAAGCCCAGCTTGCCGGCGAGCTGCTCGCGATAAAGCCACCAGGGCGAGTAGACGTGCGCCCCGCCGGCGCCGTCCTCGTTGTACGGCGGCAGATTCTCGAGGGCCGGGACCTGCATGACGAGGCTGCCGCCGACCGTGTCGAGGATGTACTTGCCGACCAGTCCGCTGGAATTGCCGATGCCCTGCGGGTGCGACGGGGAGCGGGAATTCAAAAGGATGCGCACCGACTCGCATGCGCTGGCCGCGAGCACCACGGCGCGGCCGCGGACCCGCTGCTCGAGGCCGGTCGCCTTGTCGATGTACACCACGCCGTTGGCGAGGCCGTTGGCGCCGAGCGTCACCTCGCGCACCATCGCGTTGGGCACGATGTCGAGATTGCCGGTGTCCATCGCCGGCGGGAGATGGACGGTCGTCGACTGGTAGTTGGCGCGAATCGAGCAGCCGCGTCCGCAGGGGGTGGCCCAGAAGCAGGCCGCGCGCGCGCTCATCGCGTTCGCCAGGATGCGCTGGGCCCGCGGGTTGTTGGGATGAATCCGGGCGGGCAGCTTTTCCGCGTCGAGCCGCTGCGTCAGAACCGCCCGGTGGATCGGGATCACGGGAATCCCGAGCCCGGTCATGAATTTCTTCGCGTACAGTTCGCCGGCGCGCGCCTTGGGCGGCGGCTGCAGCACGCCGTCGGGTGAATCGGGCGTGTTTTCGAGGCCGTTGTTATCCCCATAAACCCCGATCAACATCTCCACCTTGTCGTAATAAGGCGCGAGGTCCTCGTAGTTGAATGGCCAGTCGAAGCCCAGGCCATCGCGGCGGTGCGGCTTGAAGTCGTATGGTCCGTTGCGCAGCGCATGGCGGGCCCAGTGGTTTGTCCGCCCGCCGAGCATGCGCGCCCGCCACCACTCGAACTTGCGCGTCGGATCCTCCGACGCGTTCGTGTAGGGTTCGCCGGCGATCTCCCACCCGCCGTCGACCGTGGCGTCGTAGAAGCCGGCGCGTTTGTCCGGCGTGCCCGCGCCGCGCAGTGGCGCCATCGCGTTGGTCTGGAACATCGGCGTCTCGCGAACCGGGTCGTAGTCCCGCCCCGCCTCGAGCATCAGCACCCTGGCGCCATCCATCGTGAGTGTGTACGCGGCCTGACCCCCGCCGGCCCCCGAGCCCACCACGATCACATCGTATTCCGCGGTGGCATCCTTGGGTGCGATGATGGGCATGACGATTTTGGAGCGGACCGTTTCCTCGGCGGACACCAAGGGGCAGGTCCGTCACCGTGGAATTGACGCTGCGTTTTCCCGCGCGCGCAAGTCGATTTGCCGCGCGGCCGCGGGCGCCGCTCCGGCGTTTGCGGGTTTCGCCGGGCGACCCGGCGGCCGCGGCAAGCCCTGATGTCGCCTTAACCGGAACCATGCAGTAGGTGGGCGTCGGTTTCCATACCGACGCCTCTGTCGCCGATGTGGAAATCGGCGACCACCAAAGGACCTGTCGATCCTGGCGTAAAACCAGCCTCTATTGCATCGTTACGGCTTAAGCGACCTCAGTGCGCCGATTGCACCGGCATCCGCAGGTTCCTCAGGAGCTCGACGGCCCGGGGGTGATTGAGTTCGTCGTGGGCGTATTGCACATAAGTGGTCAGCGCCCGAATGGCGTCGTCGCGGCGATTCTGCTTCGCGGCGGCGATCCCCACATACCAGTAGTTCGAATAAATAGCCGGCCCCAGGTGGACCAATCGGTCCGAGATCGTCGCCAGTGCCGCCCAGTCCTTGCCGAGGTACGCCTTGATGGCGCAGGCCTCCGCGCAGGCGATCGGATTCCAGCCGTCTGACTTCAGGTCGGCAATCCATGCATCCGGGATCATGGAGCCGTCCTCCAAGGCGAGGGCCGTGGTTGCGACCCTCTCGATCAACTGGGGATCGGGAACCATCCAGCTCTCCCCGATCATCTGAGCGACCCGCCGTTTCGCCGTTTCACGCGCGACGTTCTCCTCTGCCGACATGCCCAGGGCATGAAACGCGGGCACTGTCACGAAGACGAAATCGGGATTCGCCAGGACGCGCGCGTCCAGCGACGCCACCACCCGGCGCAGGGAATCGCGGTCACCGCGTTGCAGGTATACGTTCAGCGCGGTCACCGACGCCCAGTTCCGCATTTCTGCATTGGGCAGGTCGGCCAGGACCGATTCCGGCGTGGTCAGGGTTCCGAGGCGATAGTCGCGTTGCGCTTCATAATGCCGGATGGCGGCGTAGGTGTCCGGTTGCTTCGCGGGGTCCCGGTACGCCGCCATGGCGGCCTCGAGGCGATGGCGCACGTCGGGTTCGTCGGTATCGAAACCCGTCGCGAGCATTTGCACCACCGCGGCCCGGGTGGCATCGTCGCTGGAGGCGGCGAGGCTCCGGCGACAGACCTCGCTGAAAAATTCGCCGGTGTTTTCCGGGATGCGCGCGCTCAGAAAAAACTTCCGCCAAAAATAAAGGTCCCCCTGCTCGAACTGCCCCCGCTCGATCAGATACCTTCCGGCCGCAAACGTTTCCGCATCGGTGCGCGTCGGCAGCCATGTCAATTGGCGGGCATCCCGGTAGGTTTCGGGCAGGGCCGCCGGCGCGGCGGGAAAATGCGCCTGCACGCAGGCAACGAGAGCCGCGTGGACGGGCACCAATTCCCGGCGGACCCGGATTTGACGGGTGTACTGCATTTGCTCCGCGGCGGCGTTGCCGACCTCGGGCGCCAGGGTCCATTGTCCGGCGGCGGACACGAATTTTCCCGCCTGGGCGAGATCGCCCGTACCGAGGAGGAGTTCGAAGATGGCGTGCGCCAACTGGAGATCCTCGGACGTCATCTCGCGCATCGGAATCTTGGCGGCCAGAGCCGCCATGGCCGGGGCCGACTCATGGTCGGTCGATGCGAGCGCATCGAGCAAAGCCAGATCGGCCTTGAAGGAGGCATTGAAGCGATCGCATTCCGGCCGGGCCCGCCAGGTCCGGTATTGGTCGGAGCGGCCCTCGAGGGCGAGCGACCTGAGCAGGTTCCAGATGGCTTGCAGCCGCGTCTCCTCGTCGAACGACGACTCATCGAGCACGGAAGCCGCCAGGGCGGTGCGCCGCGCCGCATCCGGCTCGAGCAGCATCAACAGATGAACCGCACGTTGGAACGCCGTCCGGCGCAGGTTCAGGTCGATCTTTCCGTCCCGCGCGGCGAGCAACTGGAGTTTGACGGTTTCGAACGGGGTGAATGCGTGCAAAGGGTCATTGAGGAGCGTCTCCAGGTCACGCAGCCTGGGATCGTCGATGGAACGGGGTTCGACCTGGTCAAACCAGGGAAAGGACCGCGCCTTCAGCCAGGAGGTGATCTTGGTGGTGAATTCACCGCCGGAGACCAGGTTGGAAAGGCGCTTTTCCAAAACCGATCGATCATTTCCCTCGACGCCGCCGCTGCGCGCAATCTCCCTCCGCAAAAGCCCTTCCTCGTCCGCCGGTCGCGACTGCCGCTCGTAAAGGTTGGCGAGCCAAGTGACCGACGCCATGCGGCCGATCATCGGGCCATCCGCCGCCAGGTCCTTCTCCAGGTCCTGCGTCGCTTCGGAAAGCTCGCGGCCGAGCGTCAACGCGGCCGACGCGCGCAGCCGATGCATCACGTGGACCCAGCGATCAGCCGGCCCGTTCATCGCCGCCAGGCGTGCGGCCGCATCGAGCACCTTTTCCGGCTGATGGATGTCGAGCGATATCGCCGCAACTCCGGTGAGCCGGGCCCGCGCCCCATCGACTCCGGGTGGAAACGGGACCTGCAGGATTTTCAGCAGGACATCCTGAAAGGCGGCGAGCCGGTCTCCCCAAATATCGGACGCCGCCAGGCCCGCGAGGCTTAGCGCGATGGCCTGCGAAGGCTGCCAGCGGGCCGCGCTGGCGCCTTTCCCAAGGGCGGCAAAAAACTCGTCGGCCTTTCCGTCGCGGGTCGCCTCCTTGATCTCGTTCTCCAGGGCGTCGGGATCGGCGATCACCGGATCGTCCGCGGCACCGGAAGCTGCGGCGCGGTGGGCGTCCGGCACGGCGGCGAGCCACTGATCCCACCAGCCCCGTGAGGCGGTCCAGAATTCGGCCGCCTTCGGGTTCTGCGCCAGGAGAACCAACTCGCGCAACTGCTTTTGCGCCTCACTTCGTCCATAGAGCTCGTCAGATGCATTCGCCAGTGTCTTGAGCAAACGGGTGCCCTCGGAATCCTTTCCCTGGTTGAGGCAAAGCAAGGCTGCCCGGAGAACGCAATCGGCCCCGGCGCCAAATCTCGGCGCCACCGTTTCGGCTCGGCGGTACGCGTCAATGGCTCCGACCGGATCGCCCGACTTCTCCAGGCTGAGGCCAAGTCTCTTCGCCGCCACGGCCACAAATCCCCCGGTGATCGTGGGCAGATTCAGGAGCTGGAGCAGGACGATCTGCTCGCCGGCCAGGTCGTGACGGCGCGACTGCCGCATCGCGCGAATGAGGCGCCCTTCCATGTAATACGTCTGGTCGGAGGGCAACTCGTCCTCCAGTTGCAGCAGGGCCGCGCAGACATCCTCGTCCAATTTGCTCTTTCTTTCGGCCCATTCCGCATTGTTCGCCGCCTGCCAGAGACGTTCGGGCAGATCGGCGTCGGCAGCGCCGGAGGCGAGGGCCCGCAGCGACACCCGCAGGGCTTCCTCGGCATTCCCGTCGTTCGATGCCGCCTTCGACTCCTTCTCGAAATCGGCCACGGCGCGGGAATTGTCGCCCTCCTTTGGCCCATACCAGCGCGCCAGGGGAGGATGGGTGACCTGAACCATGAACTGGGCGTGAATGCGCCGCGTGGCGGCGGCAAGGCGACAGGATTCGATCTGCTTTCGCAGTGCATCCGACGGATTCGGCTGCACGGCGGTCACGGCCGCGGCCAGCGCCGCCGTCGTCGTCTCATCGCCGGGGAGGTCCCAGTTCTGCGCGTCGCCGAGCAGTCGCTCCAGCTTGTCGTCGCTGGAATCCGGATGGGCGGCCACCAAATTCGCGATGCTGTGCCGGACCTCGGTGCCCTGCTTCTGCCGGAGCAGGACATGCATCAGCCGGGAAATCACCTCGTCGTTCAGGCCTTCGGGCAGGCCGGCCGCAATCTGCACCAGGTCGAGCGCGCGTTGGGGATCGGAAACGATCAGCAGGTCGCAGTCACGCGCGGCGGCTTCCGCGCGGCGGTAATCGGAAACCGTCCCATCGCGCACGAGTTCCTCCAGCATCTTCGCTGCGTCGTCCGTTCGCTTCAGATCCCGCAGCACCAGGGCATCGCAATATTTTCCCCAGGCGTAGTTCTCCGGAGCCACCCGCCCGGCGAAGTCCCGCAGCAACGCCGACAACCGCTCGTGGGCCGCCTGGTTCCGGTCCGCATTCCAGTCGAGCATGGCCAGGCGCACCGTCGCGCGAAACACGACCGCGCGATCATTCGGAAAATACTGGATCGCCCGGCGCAGGGCCGCCTCGCGCAGGGCGGGATCGCCATTTTCCGGGTATTTCCGGTCAACCAGGTCGATCTGGCCGTCGCCCGTCGCCATCATGGGAAGGTCGAGGATCGGGGCGGCCGCCGTCAGCGTCTTGCCGTCGGTCGCGAGGGCGATCGGCTGGGCGAACCACGTCTCAATCGACTTCTCCGCCCGGCTGAAGGAAGGGAACTCCGAGGGCCGGAGCAGCGACTTCCGGGCTTCAAATCGAAACGACGCGGTGCAACTCGCCGGATCCTGCCGCCAAGCCGCTGATATTTCCGCCGCCGGGGAATCGAACTGGAACGGCGCCGGCAGTCCGGCCGGCCGCAGTCCCTTGGGCAGCGTCACCCGCGCGCTCACGATCAGGGCCCCTCGGGTGAGAAAAAGGTTCGACTGGCGTTCCGTCTGGTCCCCGGTGTCGACCAAAAGCCCGTGGCACCGCGGAAACGAAAGCGTCCGATGCTCCCCCTCCTTTGTTGTTCCCGGCACCACAAAGTAGCCCCGGATCACGTAGGGGCCCTGGCTCGCCTTCGGCGCGGCATCCACATCCACGATTTCCGCCCCCGGGAAAAAGCCCTGGATGCGATCGCTCATTTCCGATCGAAGGTCCGCGGTTTCGGCCCCGACGAACCGCTCTTTTTCCCAGGAAGCGTAGAATCCTTCCGACGTGACCTTCAGCCAACCCGCCAGTTCGCCGTCCGGCGAAAGCGTGAGGTCGAAGTCATAGTGGACCGCCGCAGCGCTCGCCGGCGGAGTGTGGACCCATTCCGCGGTCTTCCCCATGACCACGAGGACATCCCGATCGGAACTGCCCGGTCCGAGCATCCCCGGGGAGGAATACTTCATGGTCGGATCGCAGAACAGCCAGTGGCCGCCGCCTTCGTTGACCGCGACAATGGCGTGGTCGAACTCGCGGTAGGTTGGTGAACGGCGGTCGATCCATCCGGCGTGCTCGGTGTTCACCAAGGCGAGATATGCCTTGAATCCCCGCTGGCGCAGCAGGGCGGACAGGAGATTCGCCTTGTCCTTGCAGTCGCCGTATTGATTGGACCAAACGTCGTTGCAGTTGTGCGGCTGGTAGTCGGAGGCTCCGAATTCCAACCCAACGTATCGCACCTGGTCGGCAATCCGGGAATGCAGAATGCCCAGGATCTCGTTGCGATCCTTCGCGGCCGTCAGCCAGGAATCCACCTCCCGCCTGAGGGTGGCGCCCGGCTGGTCGCGGCCCGCCGTCAGGCCGGCATACCAGCGGGCAATGTCGTCCCAGGAATTCACCGTGCTGAGATTCACCACCGGCCCGATCTGTCCCGCCGGTTGGCTGTCCACTTCATTGAACCGGCCGCTCACCTGGCGGAGCGTCCAACTGCGGGCCACCCGCCCGTTGCCCAAATCCTCCGCCACCGCGGAGGGATTGCCTTCCCCCAAGGTGGTTGCCTTGAGCCGCGCGGCCATCTCCTGCGGCAGCTCGATCCGATATCGGAGTTCGCCGCTTGCCCAGGTTCCGCCCCAAATCAGGGTCTGCGTGAATTCTCCGGGCATCTTCGCCACCAGGTCCTCGACGATCGTGACCGCGTGGACGACGCTTCCCGGTTTCACGCCCGGAAAGATCACGCGCATTTCGGATTGGTCGTCGTAGAGCGAATCGGCCGCCTCCCGCTGCGGCGATTCGACCAGGACCGCGTCCGGCTGCACTGGAATCCTCGTGCCATCGGCGAGGATTGTCTCCGCCAGCGCCAGGTAGGCCTTCTGCTCCTTCTTTCGGAACGAAGTGACCTCGTCGGAGTTGGACTTGACGCCTGCCTCGGTCAGCGTCTTGTACGCAAAATTTCGGACAATCACGCGGCGTCCGTCGGCCTGCACCCAGATGATCCGCTCGTTGAGCAGGACGCTGCCGGAATCGTCGGGCTTGGCCGGTGGTGCCGCACGTTTCAGGACCTCATCGAGCGGAGTCAGCAGGCCGGCCAGCCGCTCGCGATAAATCGCGGGCACCTCACCCACCGGCACGTCGGTCGCGCCACCCGCTCCACTCAGCCGACTCACGAGCGCCGCACTGGCCAGGAGAAAAAAACAAAACGCTGCTTTGCGCGGGAAACGGTCGGATTTGGGCATGGGGAACAGGGACGGAGTTTGCCCGGGCCGCCGAAGCGGCCGGACATCCGAAAGGGACTGCCCGCCGACGCCGATTCGGCCCAATCGAATCCGCGTGCAGTTCATCGCAGGTGCAAAATCCCAATTTGCCGTCTGACGCAATATCCCGTTGGCCGGCATCACAATATTTCCCCTCAAGTTTCGCCCGGGATGGTCGATCAGATCCGTTGATGCCGCGAATCATCGCAGTTCTGCCTATTTTGGCCGGGCTGTTGGCCACGCTTCGAGCCGACAGTTCACCGGGCTGGAGCGCGATCAAGCGCGGGATGACGCCGGCGGCAACGTTCGCCGCCCTGGGCAAACCGCTTGTGCGCACCGCCGGACGCGGATTCGAACTCTGGATCTACGATCACAACTCCGAGGTCCTTTTTTTTCGCGGTCCCGTGATCGCCTGGACCGCGCCCGACGCCACTCCCGGTGCAGCGGGCACAAACGATACCTTTGAGTGGCCGGTCCTTTGGACTCCACCCGGCCGAAACGCGAATCGGCCGGCCGCGGGCCAGGTCCCCGGCGCGGAATATCTGCCGGGCAGCTCCTTCCTGTACGGGAATCGCTGAGTCAAGTCGACCGGTCGGGAAGTCGACGCCGGGCGTCGAGGGGACGAAACCGGCCTTTTCGCACCCTCCCCGGAGTCTTCGAACTCCCAATTCCCCGGCCTTCAATGACTCCGCGTTGAGACCGAAGCACGGCCTCCGGGCAGCCGGCGACGGCATGCGCCGCGAATGCATCATGCGGCGGCGCCGTATTCTTCGGGGTTGTCATCCGCGAATCTTCGTGGCCTTTGTGTCCCTCTTTCATGGCCAAAATCGAAGTCAATAAAGTCGCCGAGATCCTCAAGCGTCACAAGATCGAGCCCGCGATGCTCCGCGAGATCGTGGAGGAAATGAACACCGTCGTGCAACCGAGTGCCGACGAGGACATCAAGCCGCCGGCGCCGAAGAAGCAGTTTGTCGTCCTGCTGTCCGACCCGCAGGGCAAGCTGCCGCACAAGGACCTCGTCGGATGGGTCGTGCAGATCCCCGAGAACGCCAGCCCTCATTCGACGAGCGATCGGATTTTCAAGGGCGCCTACGACTTCAACGCCTCGAAGCGCGGCCGCATGCTCCCGGTAAAATCCGTCGGCGAGGCGCTGGAGAGCGCGGGCGCAAAATATTTCAAGGAATCCGAACTCTGGGTGAAGACCAAGCTCCCGGTGGCGGTGGTCGTGACGGATAACGTCCTGCCGAAGGACGAGTTCAAGGTCGAGAAAGTGGACCGGCGCCGGGCAGATTAATCCGAGACCTTGATCACCATGAAGGTATCCGGCTTGGGGCGCGGACGCGCCTGACCGACCGCCTCTTCGAATTCCGCCGTCGGCAGATAAACGACGTGGGCCTTGGGGTCGACACCCGCGGTGCGAGCGCCGCGCCCGGTCGTCACCGTTTGAACCACACCATAGTGTCCTGGAGCGCCTTCGCCAACGACTGCCAGCGTTCCGTCGCCGCAGCTTGCCAGCGCATAGCCGCGGTCAACCACAACGGCATCGACCCCACGGCCAATCGGCAAATCGGCGAGCACCTTTCCATCGGAGCAATCCATTACGATCAATTTCTGCGGCTTCCGGCAGCCGATGAAAAGACGGCCTTTTCGCGGGTCGATTGCCAGACCGACCGGAGCGCCACCGGGTGCCACCGGCCAGTGCGCCAACACTGTGCCGGTTTTCAAATCCACCACCGCCAGTTGATCCTTGTCGACGAGGTTGACGAACACCTTCCCCTTGCCGTCCGCCGCGAGGAATTCGGGTTTGCCGCCGAGCTGAATCGCCGGGTCGGCCGAGCCGATGCTGAGATCAACTTTGGGAGAGATCGGAACCAACACACCCGCGTCTCCGCAGACGGCCAGCACCTTGTCGCTCGCCGGATCGTAGATGATGCCGTCGGCATCCTCCCGCACCTTCACCTTGCCCAAAACCGCATTTGATTTCAGGTCAAACACCACCACCGAGGCGCCCTGCCCGTCCGTGATGAAGCCGCGCCCGGCCGAGGGAACCAAAGCCACGCCATGGTTGCGCTTCTGTCCGGGAATGTCCGCGACGACCGCTCCGGTCGTGGCGTTCAAGACGAGCGTGTGGGTCGAACGCGGCACGTAAAGCAGTCCGCGCGCGGGATCCACCGTCAAATAATCCCAACCGCCCGTGCCGCCCACGTGAAGGGTGCTTGCCACGTGGTAGGGGGCATCCGTCGGTTGACCGAAAGCGAGAAGGCCAGCCAGAAACATCGGGCCAGCGACGAGAACGCGGTATGCAGGATTCATGGAGGTGGGCGAAGGAGGACGACCGGCCTCATGGTGGTCCGGTCTGAGATTCGGGGCCGATCATAGGCCACCCTCAATTACGCGAACATTATGCCCGGGGGCGCCGAAGCTCAATTCGGTATTTGTTGGCGTCCCCGGAAGCATCCTCTTTTCGTAATATCCCCGGACACCCTGTCGGCACCCATGCGCATCCTGATTGTGGAAGACTCGCCGCGCCTGCAACGAACGCTTTCTGCCGCGTTGCGCAACTCGGGCTATGCGGTCGATAGCGCATCCGACGGTGAAGAGGGTCTCTGGCTGGCAAGCTCGAACAACTACGACGCCATTGTCCTGGATATCATGCTTCCAAAACGCGACGGGCTTCTCGTTTTGGCCGCGCTTCGAGACCTGGGGCGGGCGACTCACGTGCTGCTTTTGACGGCAAAGGACACGGTCGCGGACCGGGTGAAGGGATTGCGGGCGGGAGCGGATGACTACATGGTGAAGCCGTTTGCACTGGAGGAATTGCTGGCGCGCGTCGATGCTCTTTGTCGTCGGGCCTACGGCACCAAGAATCCCCGTCTCGCATTCGGAGACCTGGTGATCGACACCGCCGAACGGACCGTGTCACAAAACGGCCGGTCGATCGTGCTCACCGCCCGGGAGTACCTCTTGCTGGAGTATCTGGCCCGGCGCACCGGCCAGACCGTCACCCGGCCGGAAATCGAAGAGCACATTTACGCCGGAGAAGCCGATCTCATGAGCAATGTCGTCGACTCCGCGGTTTGCACCCTGCGCAAGAAGCTCGGAGGCCGGCCCATCATCCACACGCGCCGGGGTCTGGGGTATATTTTCAGTGTCTCGGATCAGGCGGCAACCTGATCCCCGGGATCGCTGCGTTTTCGCAAGGGCGCCGCGCCCGAAATCATCCCGCGGCCGCCCGCTGGATCCCAGGCTTATAATGTTCGCATAATGGAGCGGCCGCTAGACTGGCAGGCTCTGTGTCCAAGGTGCATCCGCCTTCCAAACCGCTTCCGGCATCCGCCAACCCCTCGCCAACCGCAGTTCCGGCGTTGTTCTGCGCCCTTTGGGTCCCCGCAAGTGCCGCGGTGACGGGATCGATTTCCGGGACCGTGGAGCCCGCCGAAACCCGCCGCCCCACTGAGGGCGCTGCCGTCGACCGGCGCCGGCCGTCGCCCCGCGAGGCGGTGGCGCATGTGGAGACCAATCCTCTGCGGCGATTTCATTTCAATCACCTAGCCGACGGGCACTATCCCATCGCCCTTCCAGTTTCGGCTCATGAGGAGCCCGCCGGGAGACGGGTCGCAATCACGCCCCGGTCCCGGCAGGTTGATGTCGGAACCCTGCAGCGATCGGCCGGCGTGCCGCTGCGTCTCGAAAACGTGATCATCCCCGCGCACCCCGAAATTTCGTGCAACGCGCTCGACCGCAGAGTCTGCAATGTTGGCCGCGACGTGCCGGGCGCCGTCGGTTCGGCGCGCAGTCTCGTCGCCACGGTATCGGACTTGTTCAATTCCCTGAAAGAGCGAACGCTCATCGATACCCCGGCCCTGCACGACGACTACATCCCCCGCCGCAACTCCCGGGTCCTTTTCGCCGGCCTGGTCCACAGTTCCGGCCGATCCGCAAAGAATCCCAAGACAATGGATTTCGACTCGTCCCTCCAGCCCACGCATGCGATCTGAAGACACACCGGGGTTTCTCCGACCACTCGGGCGCCTCACCCTGTCCGTCTTTTTGCTGTCGATGGCGGGCTGTGCTACATTTGATTTCCGTCCCATCGACGCGACCACGTCGGCCGAGTCGTGGAATCGTCGTGCGCTCGGCGACGAAGGGCTGCACACGTTTCTGGCCCAGGCGTCGCCGCGACCGCCCGTGACCTGGCCCCAGTTGGATTGGAATCTCGATCAGCTTACCCTGGCGGCACTTTATTTTCAGCCCTCGCTCGACGTCGCGCGGGCACAGCTCGAGGTTGCCCGTTCGGCCGCGATCACGGCGGGGCAGCGGCCAAATCCAACGCTGAACGCATCCGCAACCTACGACACAACGACACGTCCGCCGTGGATTCCCGCGATCTCGTTCGATCTTCCCGTCGAAACGGCCGGAAAACGCGGTCATCGCTCCGAGGCGGCCGAGCGGAACGCCGAGGCGGCACGCTGGGGCTGGGTGGACCAGATCTGGCAGGTTCGCGCCGGCGTCCGATCAAACCTGCTGGCGGTCTATCGCGCCCGTCGGAGCGCGGCTCTTCTCGAACGCCAGGTGTCAGCCCGCGCCGAGGTGGTTCGCCTGCTGGAAGGCCAGCTGCAGGCCGGAGCCATCGCGCCGACCGACGTGTCCCTGGCACGGATTGCGTTGCGCACCGACCAGCTCGGCTGGCAGCAGGCGCAACAGGCCGAAGGGGAGGCGCTCGCCGGTTTGGCTGAGGCCATTGGACTCCCGGACTCGAGCCTGGCAGACGTGAAGCTCTCGTTTGCCGGCTTGGAGCAACTGCCCCCGGCAGTTCCGGCGCGAGACACGCAGCTTGAGGCGGTACTGCACCGGGCCGATGTGCGAGGCGGGCTGGCCACCTACGCCGCAAGCCAGGCGGATCTGCAACTCGAAATTGCCAATCAGTATCCCGACATCCATCTCGGCCCCGGTTATGAATTCGATCAAACCGACAACAAATGGACTCTAGGACTGACGCTTCCCCTGCCCCTGCTCAACCGCAACGAGGGCCCGATCGCCGAGGCCAGAGCCCGCCGCCGCCTGGCGGCCGCACAGTTCGTTGCGATCCAGGCCAAGGCGCTCAACGAGGTGGCGCTCGCGATTTTAGCGTGCCGGAGCACCCGGGAACAATGGCAGACGGCCACCGTCCTGCTGGAGGACCAGCGGCAGCGGCGGGAATCCGTGCGGGCCCAGCAACGCGCCGGCGACGCCGACCCGCTGGCCACCGCCACCGCCGACGTTGAATACGACACGGAAGCCGCCATCGAGCTCGCCACTTTCGTGAAGGCCCAGGAGTCGTTGGGCCGGCTGGAGGCCGTCACCCAGAGTTCATCGACGATTCCGCCGCAGGAGCTCCGGGCCACAGAGGACAAAATGCCAGTCAACGAAGGAGATTCCCATGAAAGGTAAGCCCATCATCGCCGCCGCCGCACTCCTCACCGCGGCCGGGATCTTCGCCTGGGTGCATCGCTCCCAGACAAACGAGGATGACACCGGCGACGAAAACGTCCCAACGGAGGTGTCGGTCGAGGTCGGCCAGCTCCGTCACGTGACGCTTCGTCGTTTTGTTTCGGGTTATGGAACCATCGAGCCCGCTCCCGCCAGCGGCCTGGAGTCCGCCGCCGCTGCCCGCGTGGCGCCACCCGTCGCCGGCGTGGTGAAGCAGGTTCTGGTGACCGAAGGAATGCGGGTGGAAAAAGGGACCGTACTGGTCGTCCTCGACGATAGGGCGGCCAAGATCGCCGTCCAATCCGCGCGGCAGGCGGCCGACCGCCAAAAAACATTGTTTGAGGAAAACAATGGCTCCCGGAAGAACCTCGAGGAGGCACAGGCGCAACTCGCCGCCGCGGAAGCCCAGCTCGATCTCCTCCATGTGCCCTCGCCTCTGGCAGGCACGGTCACGCGTCTGTCGGCCCGACCCGGGGAAGCCGTCGACCTGACGATGCCGCTGGCGGAGGTCACCGACCTGAACCGGCTCGTGGTTTCCGCTGAAATCCCGTCCGGCGAGGCCGCCGGGCTCAAGATCGGAGTTCCCGTGGAGATCGTGGGCGAGCCGTCGGAATCCACCGCGGTGAGTTTCGTGAGCAGCGTGGTGGATCCCGCCAACGACACCGTCACGGTCCGCGCTCCCGTTGCGGCCAGCGGCGGGTGGCGGGTCGGGACGGCGGTCCGGGTGCGTCTCGTGGCTGAAGAACATGCCGGTTGCCTGGCGGCCCCGGCGGCCAGTGTCGTCACCAACTCCGAAGGAAAAGCCGTGGTCGCGATCGTAAAAGACAACCAGGCGCGGCAGGTCCCGGTGACAACCGGCTTCCGCGAAGGAGACTGGGTCGAGGTCACCGGCGACGCGCTCAAGGCCGGCATGACTGTGGTCACCGTGGGAGCCTATGGACTGCCGGACCACACCAGGATCCGCGTGATCACCTCCGGCGCCGACACGGCGCGCTGAGTCGACATGAAAGCACCACGACCTTCAGCGATCGGTCGCTTTGCCACGCGCCATGCGGTGTCGATTGCATTCGCGGCCGTCGTTCTTTGCCTCGCGGGTGTTTACTCCGCGCGGCAAATGCCATCCTCGGTCTTTCCGCAAACCAACTTCCCGCGGGTGGTGATACTCGTCAACAACGGCATCATGCCGGAGGAAGAGATGATGGCCGCCGTGACGCGCCCAATCGAGGAGGCCATGAAGGATATCCCCGGCACCGTCTCTGTCCGCTCATCCACCGAACGGGGGTCGGCGGAAATCAATGTGCTCTTCGATTGGAGCGCCGACATGCCCCGGTCCGAACTCTATGTGACCGGCCGGCTCGCCGGCATCCGGAGCGGGCTGCCATCGTCGGCCACAACCGAAGTCTCGCGGGTCACGTTTTCGGCCTTCCCCATCGTCGGCATCAGTCTCACGAGCTCTTCCCGAAATCTGATGGATCTGTGGGAGACGGCCAATTACACCGTGAAGCCGCGGTTTCTGCAAATACCGGGCGTGGCCAGGATCGAACTCGCCGGCGGCCACCCCCCCGAATTTCACGTAATGGTCGACCCGCAAAAACTGTTCGCCGCCCATCTGAGCCTGCAGGATGTCGGCGACGCCCTGGCGAAAAACAACCTCGTCGCCCCCGCCGGGCAGATCGAGGAGAACTACCGCCTCTACCTCGCGACCGTCGACGGCCGCGCACACTCGATGGCCGATCTCGCCCACCTGCCGGTAACCGGGGCCACCGGCAATGCGGTATTGCTTGGCGACCTCGCCCGCATCGAACGGGGACCCGAGCCGGCATACACGGTGGTCACGGCCCAGGGTCAAAATGCCGTCCTGCTCAACGTCATCAGCCAGCCGGACGGAAGCACCTTGGACATCGCCCGCGCGCTGCGTTCCGAACTGGGAGCAATGCGGAGTGAACTTCCACCCGACATGCAGCTGGCTTTTTTCTATGATCAGTCGATTTTCGTGCGCGACTCCGTGAGCAGCGTGTGGGAGGCCATCGTCTTCGGTCTCGTCCTGTCGGTTGCGATTCTTTTCTTCTTCCTCGGGAACTGGGGAAGCGTGTGGACGGCGGTCCTCACGATTCCGATCTCCGTGCTGGCCACGTTCGTGGTGATGCACCTGGCGCACATGAGCTTCAACATGATGACCCTCGGCGGAATCGCGGCGGCCATCGGACTGATCGTCGACGATGCGATCGTCGTCGTGGAATCGATGTGCGTTCAACTCGCGTCCGGCCGTCCCCGACTCGAGGCGATCCAGGAGGGACTGGGTGAGATCGTTCACGCGCTGGTGGCATCGACCCTGACTCCCGTCGTCGTCTTCGTTCCGCTCGCGTTCCTCAATGGTTTGCCTGGCGTGTTTTTCCGGGCCCTGGCGCTGACCATGGTGGTCTCGCTTCTCACGTCCCTCCTGCTCGCGCTGACACTGACCCCATCGCTGGCCGGCTGGTTCATCCGCGAACCGCCAAATGGCGGCGACCGCCGGCTCGGGCGGTCGAAGTCCCTGGTCACACGCCTCTACGATCTCGGCGTCACGAGGGCCCTGGCGCATCCGTGGGTGACCTTGGGCATCTGCGCCGCCGTGCTGGTCGCCGCTGTGTTCGTCCACCGGCAGCTCAAGACGGATTTTCTGCCGAGCTTCGACGAAGGCGGTTTTGTCATCGATTACGAGGCGCCCCCCGGCACCTCGCTAACCGAGACCTCCCGACAGCTCGACCAGGCCGAGGCCATGATCCGCTCCAATCCCGACGTCGAGAGTTACTCCCGCCGGCTCGGCACCCAACTGGGTCTTTTCATCACCGAACCTTATCGCGGAGATTTCGCGGTCAAGTTGAAGTCCACCCGGTCGCATTCGACGGAACAGGTCATCGCCTCATTCCGACACGATTTCAACGAGCGGATTCCGGCTCTTCGCTGGGAGTTCCCGGGCATCCTGACCGACCTGATCGGCGACCTGCAGATGACTCCCAACCCCATCGAGATCCGGCTGTATTCCCCGGACCTCGCCTGGTTGGCGGCAACGGCACCGCGGATTGTTTCACAGCTTCAAAAAATTCCCGGCATCGTCGACACCTTCGACGGTCTCACCCGGACGGGTCCCACGCTCAGCGTGCAGGTAAGACCCGATGCCGCCCAGCACTTCGGACTGACCACGCAGGACGTGTCCACCGCCCTCAGTGCCGCCCTGCTTGGGCAGATATCATCGTCGGTGCTCGACGGCGATCGGCAAATCAACGTCCGGGTGATGGCCGACCCAAATGCGATTCCCGGGAGCGCCGCCCTTCGCGACTGGCCGATTCGGACCGCCAGGGGGACGACCGTCCGACTCGGTCAGGTGGCCGACCTGCGCGAACTCCCCAGCGACGTGGAACGCAACCGCGATGACCTTCGTCAGGATGTTGTCGTCACCGCCCGCCTCGAAGGTCGCGATCTCGGCGGCGCCATGCGTCAGATCCGGGCTGCGCTCGCCATGGACCAGAATCTTCCGGTCGGATCGGTCCAGTATGGCGGCTTGTATGAACAGCAGCAGCAGGCGTTCTACAACCTTCTGGGCGTATTGCTCGCCGCCATCCTGCTCGTGTTCATGGTTCTGCTTTTTGAATTTCGTTCTTTGGCCGCGCCGATCGCCATCGTGTTTGGCGCCGTGCTTGCGCTCTTCGGAACCGTGGTGGCTCTTTGGCTGACCGGCGTCACGCTGAACATTGTCTCGTTCCTGGGGGCGATCATCGGCATCGGCATCGTCGCGAAGAATGGTATCCTGATGTTGGATTTCGTTTCTCACCTCCGCACCGAAGGCAGGAGTCTCGAGGAGGCCGTGGTCGGAGCCGGCCAGCGCCGTCTGCGGCCCGTTCTCATGACGTCGCTCGCCGCGGCGCTGGGCATGCTGCCTCTCGCGTATGGAATCGGGGCGGGCGCCGACATGCTGCGCCCCCTGGCGATCGCCGTCATCGGGGCCTTGTGCATTTCCGTGCTTCTCTCGCTGATCGCGACGCCCGTGTTATACTTCGTCCTGCAATCGATCAACGCGGGCGGTTCTTCAATCCGCCCGGCCGCCCCGCCCGCGCAGGACCCACCGAGACCGGCGCCACCACCGGTCTGATCGGCCGGCCAATTGCCATGGATTCGATTCGGAACCGGTTGAACCGTCTGTTGCTCGGGGTCCTTGGTTTGATCCTCGGCCTGGGCTTGCTGGCCATCGCCGCTTTGATCTGGAAAACGCTTCTCGGTTCCTTCGATGCGACCCTGCGTGCCCGGGCCCTCGCTCTCGCCTCGCTCACGGAGGTGGAAAAGGGAGAAATTCAGTTCGATTTCAGCGAAGACCTCCTGCGAGGATTTGCGATCGAGCATCCCCGCGGTTATTTCGAAATCTGGAGTTCGACGGGCAAAGTTCTGGCGCGCTCGCCGTCCCTCCGCAGCGCGGACCTGCCTCGATTTGAGGGCGGCTCCGCTGCCCGCCCCCGCTTCGGAAACCTTCCCCTCCCGAACGGACGGAGGGCCCGCGCGGTGGGTTTCGTCTTCGCTCCACCGATGGATCCCGCATCGGACGCGAATGTCCCGATCGAGGCCCGCCTCGTTCTGGCCGTCGACCGCGGCGGCCTCGACGAAACGCTTGCCGCGACGCTCCTCTCGATCGCCGGATGTGCCGCCATCATGGGTGGGCTCATCTGGGTGGTCGTGCAGAGAGTGCTGGCGCGGGGACTGGCCCCGCTCAGCCGGCTGACCGAGCATGCCCGCCAGATCACGGCCAATTCACTGGCCAGCCGGTTTCCCGAGTCCGATCTGCCCAGGGAACTGCTGCCGATCAGCCACCGGTTGAACGACCTCCTCGAGCGTCTCGAAACCTCCTTCACGCGCGAGCGCCAGTTCAGCGCCGGTCTGGCACACGAGCTCCGGACCCCCCTCGCCGAGCTCCGCTCGATGGCCGAGTGTGCCTTGAAGTGGCCGGACAAACGCGACCCCCGGCTCGATCGGGACGTGCGGGCCATCGCGCTCCAAATGGAATCGCTGGTCACGGCGCTGCTGACGCTTGCCCGCGCCGAGGACGGGCAGGTGGCCGTCACGCTCGCTGCCACCGACCTGGATGAGGCGATACGACACGCCTGGGAGCCGTTTTCCAAGCGGGCCGAAATCCGTCGCCTGGCCGTAGAGTACAAAATTGAGGGGGCAACTGTACGGGTCGATCCGACTTTGCTCCGGTCGATTCTGAGCAACCTCTTCGACAATGCGTCGTCGTATGCACCCGAGGGCGGGTGGATCCGGATTGCCGGAAGCGCGGAAGCAAACGGTTACGCCCTGCGCATCGCCAATCCCGCTCCCGATTTGGTTTCCGGGGATCTCGCCCACCTGTTCGATCGTCTCTGGCGCAAGGACCAGGCGCGCACGGAAGGCGGCCATCACGGACTCGGCCTAAGTCTGGCGCGCGCTCTCGCCTCGGTGATGGACTGGCACCTTTCGGCCGACCTCGGGGCCGACGGATCAATCCGGTTCACTCTGGCCCAAAACCGCCCCCGAACCTGACGCGGCGACGCGGGCGGGCCCAGTCGAGGCAAAGGACGGCCCGCAGAGCGCGGGGGCTCAAGGCAGGTTATAGGCCGAGGGCTGGAAGCTGCGCGCGCGGATGGCGTCGGATACCGCCTTCAGGTCGAGCTTGTCCCCGGCTTTCACCCCCATCCGCGAAAACCATCCCTGGTTCATCTCGAGACAGAATTGAATATTGCGGCTGTTCGTCGGCACGGAGTGCTCGTCGCCCGGATACATTTGCGCGATCTCCTTGAGCTCGCCGCTCGGATCGAAGTAACCGATGTCGAGCGGGATCAGGGTGTTTCGCATCCAGAAGCTCTGCCTCTGCGGATGCGAAAACACAAACAGCATGCCCTCGTCGGCACCCATCGACCGGCGGAACATCAGCCCCTGCATCAGTTCGCTCTGAAGCACGGCCACCTGCATCTGGACGGTGCGTTCCCCCACCCGGATCGCAAAGCGGTCGTCGACGGACTTGACCTCCGCGGGCGGCGGCGGCGCCTTCGGTTCCTTCGCACAGGCCGCCAGGGCCAGCGCCGGAAGAGTCAGGACCAGCGCGACAATTCGGCGGCGGCGCGACACCGCCCCCCGGGGTTCACGGTGCAAATATGTTTTCATTCTCCGGCAATTATGGTTTCCACTGCCCTTCGCGAATTACGTGCCTCCGCCCAAAACTCAATCCCCGACTGTCGTGCCCCGCACCCTTCCTCCGCTCCTTTACGCCGACACCCACTCGAGCGCTGACATGCTCTATTTTGGCCGGGTCGAGGTTCACGATCCCTTTCTGGCGTTTGGGCACGGCCGGCGTCGCATCACGGTGCAGAGTCCGTTGGAGTTCGGCCGGGTGCGGCGCACAAGCATCTTCAACGCCGTGCTGCGCCTCGATGAATGGCGCGAGCGGGCGCGCCGGAAATACGGTCCCCGGGCGGGCATGCCGGAAATCATCGCCACCGTCGTCCGGGCGCATGGGCTCCGGGCCTTCCGCATCGCGGACGATTTTCCCGCCGCCCTTTATCTCCGTCTGAAACGGCTCGGCCTGCACCTGCACCTGGCCAACGGCGCGTTGTTTCCCGAGCGGGAGATCAAAACGGAGCCCGAGTTGGCCCAGATCCGGGAGGGCAACCGGCTGGCGACGCTCGGTTTCAGCGTGGTCGAAAGAATCCTCGCTGCGTCCCGGCGCAAGGGCCGCACGCTGGTGCACCGTGGCAAGGTCGTAACATCGGAGTCGCTCCGCTTTCAGGTTGAAAGCGCGATCCGCGAACAGGGCGGCGATGCGAAGGACACCATTGTCGCGGGCGGCGACCAGGCCTGCGACCCGCACGAGCGCGGGACCGGTCCGCTGCGCCCCGACCAGCTCGTGATCGTCGATATCTTTCCGCGCGTGCTGAAGTCGGGTTATTTTGGCGACATGACGCGCACCTACCTGAAAGGCCGCGCCTCGGATGCCCAGCGCCGCCTTTGCGCCACCGTCCTTGCTGCGCAACGCGCCGCGATCCGGATGATTCGCGCCCGGGTCGACGGACGCGATGTCCACGAGCTGGTGATTCACGTGTTCACCGAGGCAGGTTACGCCACCACGCATTCGGCCAAGGGCTCGGAGGGATTCATCCATGGCACCGGACACGGACTGGGTCTCGCGATCCACGAGGCGCCACGCCTGTCGACGGTCAAGTATCTCCTCCGGAAGGGCTCGGTCGTGACGGTCGAGCCGGGCCTCTATTATCCGGGCCTCGGCGGCTGCCGGTGGGAGGACGTCGTGCAAGTCACGTCCATGGCACCCCGCCTGCTCTCCCGCCATCCGTACGACTGGGAAATCCGATAACCGACCCTGCCATGGAATCGCTGCTGAAGAAAATCGCCTCGCTCCATGTGCTGGTCGTGGGCGACGTGATGCTCGATCACTACATCTGGGGCGACACCGACCGCATCTCGCCCGAGGCGCCCGTCCCCGTCATCGATGTCGTCCGCGACACGTACACTGCCGGCGGCGCGGCCAACGTGGCCCTGAATGTCGCCTCGCTCGGCGCCAAGGCGACCGTGGCGGGATTTTTCGGCCGCGACGACGCCGGCAAGCGCCTGAGCGGCATCATCACGCAAAAAGGCATTGCCACGATTGCCACGCCGGGCTCCGGAACGACGATCGTCAAGACGCGCCTGATCGTGCGCCGCCAGCAGCTTTGCCGCCTTGACCGCGAATCGCCCCTGCACAGCTACCAGATCGAACCCATCCAGATCGAAAACACCTTCGCCAAGATCTTCTCCAAGATCGATGCGGTCGTTTTCTCGGATTACGCGAAGGGCCTGCTGACAGACGAACTGATCACCCGCCTGTTCGCGCTCGCCCGCGAAAGCAAGGTCCTGGTGGCCGTGGACCCGAAGCCCCGGCGCAAGCTGAAGTTTTACCAACCCGACCTGCTGACACCCAACCGGCGCGAATCGCTGCAGCTCGCCGGCCTGGATCCCGAACCCGGCCAGCCCTTTCCCGCAGCGGAGGTCTGTGCGCGCATCTACGAGCAGTATCGGCCGCGCAATCTCGTCATCACGCTCAGCGAGGAAGGCATGCTGCTTTCGCATCGGGGCAAGGTCGGCCAGATGATCCCCACCGTGGCGCGCGAGGTCTACGATGTTTCCGGCGCGGGCGACACCGCCATCGCGGCCCTGACCCTCGGACTTGCCGGCGGTGCCATGCTCGAGGAGGCGGCGCAGCTCGCGAATGTTGCCGCGGGCGTCGTGGTCGGCAAGCTCGGCACGGCGACCGCCACGCCCGCGGAGATTCTCGCGCGGGTCAACCTCGAGGAATAGGGCGCCCGCTCGCGGCGGTTTTCATGCTTCATTTCGGCGCCGGGCGCTGGCACAAACACCGCGCATGTCCCGCCCGCCCCCGGCCTCGCGCAAGGCCCTGTTCCTCGATCGCGACGGCACGCTGATCGTCGACAAGGACTATCTCGCCGATCCCGCCGGCGTGGAGCTGTTCCCGGGCGTCGTCGACGCGCTCGCGACAGCGCGCGCCAAGGGTTACCTGCTTTTTCTCTTCACGAACCAGTCCGGCATCGGCCGCGGTTATCATACCCTCGCGGAGACCGAGGCGGTCAATGCCCGCATGGAAGCCATGATCGGGATGGGCTCGCCGCTGTTTGTCGAGACGTGCATCGCGCCGGAGGCCCCGGGCACGCCGTCGCTCTATCGCAAGCCGTCCCCCCGGTTCCTCGTCGAGGCGAGCGCGCGTCACCACCTGGACCCGGCGCATTCGTGGATGGTCGGCGACAAGGAGAGCGACATCGAATCCGGCCTCAACGCCGGCCTGCGCGTCGCCGCGGTGTGTTCGGGAAAACTCTCCCCCGCCGACTGGAAGGCGCGCGCCATCCCCCGACTCCTTGTCTTTGCCGACCTCGCCGCGGTGGTCAGCCAACTCGCCTGACGCCATGCAAGCCCGACAAATCTTCCTTCTCCCGGCCGACATTTTCGCCGGCAAACCGGTGGTCGCCCCGCATGCCCGCGTGATCGAGAGCCGCGACCCCCCGACGAACATTTCCCGCCTCGGGAAGACCGATATCGTTTTCAGGATCGGCATCGGCTCCGCCTCTCGCCGGCTGTTCGAATCGGTCAACGGCCTCGTGGGAATCCAGTAAGCCGTGCCCGAGCTGGCCGAAGTGGAATTTTTTCGCCGGCGGTGGGACACCGGTCACGGCCACCGCATCGTGGCGGTGCAGGTTCATCCGCGGGCGCGGACTTTTCGGGACTGCGAGGTGGGGCGCCTGCGACGATTCGTGACCGGCCGCGTGCTCGGATGGTCGGCATCCGCCGCCAAGCAGATGATTTTCCGGTTCGATCCGGTGGCGGGGGCGGGTTCGCACGGCTGGATCGGAATCCATCTCGGAATGACCGGCGAGTTGCGCGCGGAGCCGATCGGCTACGCTTCGACCCGCCACGACCATCTCGTTCTCCGGCAGGAGCGGTGCACGCTGGTGTTCAATGACCCCCGGATGTTTGGCGGGGTCCGGTTTGCCGTCGGCGCGGACGCCCCGCAATGGTGGACCTCGATTGCGCCGGCCGTGGCGTCGCCGGATTTCACCCGAGCCGCAGTCGCCGAGTTTCTTCGGCGCCGGCGTCGCGCGCCGATCAAAGCCGTCCTGCTGATGCAGGAGCGTTTCCCGGGCGTCGGAAACTGGATGGCGGACGAAATCCTGTGGCGCGCGGGGATTCATCCGGCTCAAGCCGCCGGTTCGCTCACGGAACCCGAGGTCGCCCGCCTGCATCGCGAATGCCGGTGGGTGTGCCGGCAGGCGCTGCGGCTGAACGGAGGCGTCGGTCACCGGCTTCCCCCGAAACTGAACGCCTTCATCCCGAAAACGTGGCTGTTCTGGCATCGTTGGGAGCCCGGAGGTCGCTGCCCGCGCACGCATGTTCGCCTCGTCCGGGCCACGATCGGCGGGCGCACGACGTGCTGGTCCCCCGCGCGCCAGAAGTTGCACCCCGCCGGCCGGCGGACCCGCTCCTCATGAATCCTCCGAAGATGCGCCTCGACGAGATCCTGGTCGCCCGCGGCCTCGCACCGTCCCGCGCGCAGGCCAAGGCGCTGATCATGACCGGCCGCGTGCGCCGCGGCACGGAGCGCCTCGAGAAACCCGGGCGCGAATTCCCCATCGATGTCGAGCTGGCGGTCGAGGAGCCGCCGCGATTCGTCGGACGCGGCGGGGAAAAACTCGCGGCGTATCTCGAACGCTTTCCCCTTTCGCTCGCTGGCGCGCACGTGCTCGATGTCGGGGCCTCGACGGGAGGATTCACGGATTGCGTCCTGCAGGCGGGCGCCGCCGATGTGACGTGCGTCGACGTTGGCACGGCGCAGTTGCACGACAAGCTCCGGCGCGATCCGCGCGTGACCAATCTCGAGAAAACCAACGCGCGCCACCTTAGCGCGAGCATGCTTCCACGAAGCGAATACGATGCGGTCGTAATGGATCTGTCGTTCATCTCCCTCCGGAGCGTTCTGCCCCCGGTCTGGCCCTTGTTGCGCGTCGGAGGCGTGCTGGTGGCGCTGGTGAAGCCGCAGTTCGAAGCCGGCAAGGAGGAGGCGGATCGCGGACGCGGCGTGATTCGCGACGACCGCGTGCGCGAAACGGCCTATGCAACCGTGCGCGCCTTCGCGCTGGAGCATCTGCCCGGCGCGAGGATTCATGGCGAATGCGAGAGCCCGGTGCATGGTGCCGACGGCAATCGCGAATACCTGCTCGGGCTCGAGCGCGCCGCCGCAGGATCTCCGGCAAGGTAGGTTTGTCGTCGCGGAACCGCTCTGGCGCATTCTCGCGGCGTTCCCTCCCGATCGAACCGGTCCACCCTCCGATTGCCGCTTTCCAAATCAGCGCCGGTGGATTAGTTCCCCGACCACTGATGCGCGCATTTCGCAAACTCGCCTTTGTAGTCAACGTCGACAAAGCCGGCGCTTCCGCCCTGGGCGATGCGATGATCGCTCTGGCTCGCGAGAGCGGCGCCACGACCGTTCGAACCTTTGCCGCCCGCCAGATTCCCCGCGGCGGCTTCCGCCACTGCGAGGCGTGCTGTGTGATCGGCGGTGACGGCACGCTGCTCGGTGTCGTGCGCGAGGCCGCGCGCGAGGGCATCCCCGTCATTGGTATCAATCAGGGCAGCCTCGGCTACCTGACCACGTTTTCGCCCGACGAGGCGCGGGCTCATTTCGCCGACCTGATTGGCGGCAGCTATCGGATCGCCTCGCGCACGCTCCTCGAATGCCATTCGGGCCCCCGTCGGAGCGATCTCGCCCTCAACGACGTCCTGATCAAGGCCGAGGTCAATTCCCAGCTCATCCGCCTCGAAGTTCATGCCGACGGCGAACTCGTCACCGACTATTTTTGCGACGGCCTCGTCTTCTCGACCCCGACGGGCTCCACCGCCTACAACCTCTCCGCCGGCGGACCAATCATTCATCCCGCCTCGCGGGTCATCGCGATGACCCCGATCTGCCCGCACACGCTGAGCAACCGCACCATCATATTCCAGGACGGCGTGGACTTGAAGGTCTACAACCGAAGTCCGGAATCGCGTCTGCTGGTGGCCATGGACGGCCAGCGGAACCAGGTGGTCACGCGCGGCTCACCGGTCGAGGTCGCGATCTCGCGCGAACGCCTCGGACTGGTGCAGCGGCGGCAGTATTCCCATTTCGGGGTGATGCGCGCCAAGCTCAAGTGGAGCGGCGGCCTGGCCGACCGGAAGTGAATCCGCCGGTCCCGGGACGGCATCCGCCGTCTCCGGGCCCGTCAGGTCAATTCGTGGGAGCGAGCTTGCCCGCGAAGGTCCGCCGAGCGAGCAAGCTCGCTCCCACACCCTGTCTACCGGGCGGATCCTGTCGCGCATGCCTCGGGGTCTTCCCCGAGGGATTGTCGGCTATTTCTGGGCGTCGTCGCCCTGGGCCGCCGCGGAGTCGTGCGCGGCCTGCCGCGCCTCCCGCTGGGCCACCCGCCGGTCGTGGTCCGCCTTGCGGTCCGTCTCCCACTTCGCCTTCTCCTCCGGGTCCAGCACGCCGTTCTTGTTCACGTCGTACTTCGCCAAAATCTTCTTCTCGCGCGCTTCCTTGCGCGCCTTCTCGTCCGCCTTCATGTGCGCCACCTCGTCGTCGCTGAGCTTGCCGTCCTTGTCGGCATCGTAGCGCTTCATCTCCGTTTTCGTCGGGGGACGATCGGGCTGCAGGGAGTCATCCGCGGTCGAGCCATGGACCCGAGGGCCCACCAGCGCCAGGGCGAGCAGCCCCGGCACGAACAGTTGCTTGATCATTCTGGAGTTCATGCGCGCCAGCCAGACGCGCGCCCCGGTCGCTGACAAGGAGCCCGATTGCCGAAGGTCGCGTATTATGAGGGCTTGACGACGAGCTGGATCATTCTCTTCGGCGCAAAATATTTCCGGGCGAATGCCTGCACCACCGGGGCGGTCACGGCGTCGATCCGCGCGTCGTAGGTCCGCGCATCGTTGATCGGCAGGCCGCAGACGCCGTTGAGGGCGGCCTGCATCGCACGGGCGCTGTTCGTCTGCATCGACATCCGGCGCGCGGCCTTCAATCGCGTGTGGCAGCGCGCGAGTTCGGCCTCCGTCACGCCGCCGTCCCGCACGCGCGCGATCTCGCGGGCAAATTCCCCGAGCACGTCGCCCGCCTGCTGGGGGCTGGTGCCCGCGAAGAAATAAAACATGCCCGTCTGCAGTCCGGTCACGCGGCTCGAGCGCACGAAATACGCGAGGCTGCGCTGCTCGCGGACGCGCTCGAAAAGATTCGACGACATGCCGCTGAACAGTTCCTCGGCCACGTCGCCGGTGTCGAAGTCCGCCTCGCGCAGCCCGGGACCCGGGAAGGCCTGGAACACCACCGCCTGCTGCCTGGGCTGGGTCTCGACAAACTCGCCCGGCGTGCCGTTCGGCCGCATCGCCGCCGACTGGACCCGTCCCTTCGGCAGCCGCCCGAGAAAGGACTGCAGCCTCGGCCCAAGGCGCTTCGGGTCGAAGTCGCCCGCCACCGCCAGCACGGCATTTCCGCTCACGACGAGCCGGCGGTGGATCTCGCGCAGATCCGGCACCTTGATGGCCTTGAGGCCGCCTTCGTCGCCGCCGCTCTCCACCGCGAAGGGATGCGCCCCGAAGAATTTCTCGCGAAGCTTCTTCCGGCCGAAAGTGACGACGTCGTCCAGCGACTCGTGCAGGCCTGCCAGGGCCGACTCGCGCTCGATCTCGAGCCGGTCGGCGCGCAGCGCCGGCCGCAGGATGGCATCGCCGAGCAGCTCCAGCGCGAGGTCGGCCGAATCCGGCAGCACATCCGCCGCGAGGCCGAAGCTGTTGTTCCCGCAGAAATCGGCGAAGATTCCGCCGACGGCCTCGATGGCCCGGGCCACTTCCTCCGCCGAGCGGCGCGCCGTGTCCTTCGTGAGCAGGTTGGCGAGAAGTGCGTTGGCCCCGCGCCGACCGGACTCCTCAAACATCGGGCCGCCGCCGAAGGCCAGCCGCAGGTGGAGATTCGGCAACCGCCGGTTCGGCTGCAACAGCAGGCGCGCCCCGTTCGGCAGCGTGGCTTCCGTGAAATCGAGCGAAAACGCCTCGCCCGTCACCTCGATGCCCACGGAGCGGGCCGCCTCGGAATCGGGGTTGGACGACACGACCGTGAGCTTCTCGTCGACCAGGTAGGTCTTCAGCACGCGGCGCAGATCCGCGGCCTTCAGGGCGAAAAGGCGCCCGAAATACTGCCGCGAATAATTGATGTCGCCCACCACCACCTCGCCGGCCCCAAGACGGGAGGCCTGGCCCGACATGGTCTTGCGGGAATTCACCTCGGAGGTCACCGCCTGGCGAACGGCCTTCGCCATTGCCGCCGGGGACACGCCGCGCGCGGCCAGCAGGGCGATCTCGCGCTGCACGGCCTTCTCCGCCCCGACCCGGCGGTCCGGGTCAGCGAGGTAGGAAATGTAGAACAATCCGCTCGTGCCCGGGCTCCACGTCATCGCGTCGATGGCATGGACGAGGCGCTTCTTTTCCCGGATGGCCTGCCACAACACCGAGCTCTCGCCATTCCCCAGCACCATCGCCAGCAGGTCGAGCGCCGGTGTGTCGGGATGGGTGAGGCCGGGGATCTGCCAGCCGAGCCCGCAACGCGACACCTTCACGTCTTCGAACAGGTGGCGCTCCCGCCGCGCCAACTGCGGCAGCTCGTCCGGGACCAGGACCGGCGCCTGCCGCCGCCGGGGCGTGCGTCCAAAATGTTCCGTAATCGCGGCGCGGACCGCGGCCGGATCGAAGTCGCCGACCACCACCACCACCAGATTGTTCGGGGCGTAACGCTCACGATAGTATTCGAGCAGGTCCTCGCGCGAGTTGGTCGCAAAGACGTCGCGGTGCCCGATGATCGGCTGCCGATAGGGATGGGTGCGAAACGCGGTTTCGAAAAGGGCCTGCGAAAGTCGCTGGTCGGGATCGTCCTGGCACATGTCGATTTCGCGCAGGATCACATCCTTTTCCTTGATGACCTCGTCGGCCGGCAGAGTGGACCGCAGCGCGGCGTCCGCGAGCAGATCGATGGCGACGGTCGCATGCTCCCCCGGCACGTCGATGTAATAGACCGTGCGGTCGAAGGTCGTGTAGGCGTTGATGTAGCCCCCGTGCGCCTGCACCGTTGCGGAGATTTCGCGGCCCGCGCGTTTTTCGGTGCCCTTGAAAAGCATGTGCTCGAGGAAATGCGACAATCCCGCTCCGAGATGCGCCGCCTCGTGGATGCTGCCCGTCTTCACCCAGACCTGGACCGATGCCACCGGTGCGGCGTTGTCCCTTTTCAGGAGCACGGTCACGCCATTGGGCAAAACCGTTCGGTCGACGACGTCGCGCCAGAGGCTCTCGAGCAACTCGCGGTCGCGGGATCGGTTGGACTTGGATTTGGACATGGAGGATTTCACCACGCGCGGGCCCGGCCCGACGGCGGTCGTTTCCGGCCGGGCCGCCGGATTCGGATCGGGACGAATTCGCTTCGGAATTCCGCCACCTTAGGCCGCCCCGAGTGGATTCGAGGATCGCGATTTCCGGTTCGCCGCAAATGGCTTCACGAAGGCGTCGTCGAAAGAGTAGAGATCCGCAAAGTCCTCGCGACGGTCGCTGTCCGTCTTGCTGAAAACATTGTATTCAATCAGATTGAAGACAATGTCGCCGAAATGGGAGCAGCGATGGATGCCCCACGTGTTGAGCACGGTCTTGGCCAGCGGGCCAAATTGTTCGAGCGCATAAACCCGGATGCCGTCGAGCAATTCCGAACCGGAAACGTGCTGCGACTTCTGCGTCCTTTCCGGACTGCGTTTCTTCAATTCCTTCACGGTGCCATCAAGCGCCTGGCGCACAAAGGTG
>DASYDZ010000240.1:0-3425 GCA_036499305.1 Candidatus Didemnitutus sp. | reverse complement strand
TGGTGCGGGTGGTGGGCGTCGTCGAGAACGTCAAGCAATGGGGCGCGGCCGAGGAAATGCAGGCGGAAATGTTCACCACCCCCGAGGGTCACTGGGGTTCGCGCGTTTACGTCGTGATTCGCACGGCATTGCCGCTGGCGCAGATGGCGCCCGCGCTGGCGCGCGAGGTGGCGGCCATCGACCCTGAGCTGGCGGTGCGCGATTTGCGCACCATGCGGCAGGTGGTGGATGAATCCACGCAAAGCCAGCGTTCCGTGGCGGAGTTGGTGGATTTTTTCATGGCGGCAGCTCTTGGACTCGTCGCGGTCGGATTGTACGGGACACTTTCCTATCATGTGCTCCAGCGGACGCGGGAGATCGGCGTGCGGGTGGCGATCGGCGCGATGAAGGGGGACATTCTCAAGCTGGTGCTCGTGCAAGGGGGCCGGTGGGTGCTGATCGGACTCGCCCTTGGTCTGGTGGGCAGCGTCGCGCTGTCCTTTGCCCTCAAGGCCGTCGTTTATGGCGCCGAGGGTCTGGCGGCGGGGCCACTCGTGCTGGCCTGCGCCGCGGTCGGAGTCGCCGCGTTGCTCGCCTGCTGGCTGCCGGCCGTGCGCGCCGCGAAACTCGACCCGATCGAGGCGTTGCGGGCGGACTGAGAGTGCGGAATGCCGGGCGTCGTCGCCCGTCTCCTTCAATCGATCAAATCGGGAAATCAGGAGCTCAGGTGCGATCGCCGGAGATCGAATGCCCCGGATGGTCTTCCCCTGAAGACCTGGGTTCCAGATGGATTGAACGGGATCGCAAGTCCATCCGTGTCTTCCGGGGTGAATTTTTGCCCGAGCCGGGCGAGGTCGTCCGCCTGCCATTGCGTTTTCCCGCGCCGTTCGGACCCGGCGGCGTCGGGATGAACGGCGCCCACGCTCGCTCCTCGCTTCCCGATTCTCGCTCCGGCGTTATTTCTCCGGCAGGTGGACGTCGAACTTGATCGCCGCCAGTTGCTCCGGAGTGTGTCCGATCCGGCGCAAGAACAAGAGCCACCGGGGATCTTTCTCGACGTTCTGAAAGAGCCATTGCACCTGGGTCAGGCTGACTCCGGGATCGCGATACTCGATGGCCTTGTCGAGCCACTCGAAGGCCTTGTCGGCCTCGCCCCGAAACGCGTAACCGTAGGCGATGTTCCAGGCGGACTCCTTTTCGTATTTGGAGATCAGCTCAGCCAGGGCCGCATCCGATTCCGCTTTCCGGCCCAACGCGAAGTAGGCGAGGGTCAGCCCATCGAGGTGCCAGGACCCGCCCGGCTCCAGTTGCATTTCCGCGAGCGCGCTTTGGGCGTCGCCTTGCTGCAGGTAGATGCTGCCCAGGGTCCAATGGCCGAGGCTGCGATGAGGCGCGAGACGAAGTGACGTGCGCACGCTCGCGATGGCTTCGTCGAGGCGGCCGGCCCGGCTGTATGCCGTGCCGAGCGTGGAATGCGCAAGGGCATTGAGCGGATCATGCGCCACCACGTATTCCCCCATGCGAATGACCGTATCGAACCGGCCCAGGCCGCGAATGAAGCGCATGGCCTGCGTGATGATTTCGGTGTTGGCCGGGTCCAGTTCCAGGGCGCGTTCGAAGCTGCGGGCGGCGGAGGGAGCGTCGCCGTCGAACGCGGCTTGGACATTTCCGAGCGCGGTGTACGCGGCGGCGCAATTGGGATCGGCGGCGATGGCCTTGCTGGCGGCATCGCGGGCGAGGGAGTAGCCTTCGATATTGGGCCTCCCCCCGAAGTCCGACTGGATCATGTAACATTCCGCCAGGTTCGCCCAGGATGCGGCCAGGTTGGGATCGATCCCGAGAGCCTGCTGGTTCAGCGAGACGGCCTGCTTCAAACTCTCCGTGGTGAACTGGCGGGAAAGTTGCCGGGCCTGCAGGTAGAGGGCGTATGCCCTTGGATCCGCGGCCTTGGCCTTCGGCGCGGCGCCGAGAAGGCTGATTTTCAACTGACCGACCACGGCGGCGGAGATTTCATCCTGCACCGCGAAGATGTCGTCGAGCGAACGGTCGTAGGTTTCCGACCAGATGTGCCGGTCCGTGCGCGCATCGATCAACTGCGCGGTGATGCGCAGGTGGGTGCCGGATTTGCGCACCGAGCCCTCGAGGATGTGCGCCACATTGAGCTCGCGCGCGATCTGCGCGAGCGAGACCTCCTTGCCCTTGTAGGCAAACGCCGAGGTGCGCGAGGTGACCTGCAGGCCCGGAACTTTCGCCAGCAGATCGAGCAGCTCCTCGGCGAGGCCGTCGGAGAAATATTCCTGGTCCTTCGCCTGGCTCATGTCGACGAACGGCAGCACGGCCAGCGAATGGGAATCGGCGTTGTTGACCGGCGCGGCCATGACGGACGCCGGTGCAGGAACGGGTGCCGTTTCCGTGGCTGCCGCCGGAGCCGGCGAACTTGGGGCGTGGCCTCCCGGGCGAAGAAACACGTAGGCCACCAATCCCACGACCGCGACCGCGAGGACCACGGTCGCCCACGGGATGGCGCGCTTGGACTGGGGAGCGGGGGCGACTGGTGTCGCCGGACGCGTGCCGCCGGTAGCGGCGCGCGGTCCCTGCGCCAGGCGTTTGACCTGTTCCACAAACGCCGCGGTCGGTTCGCCGTTGACCAGGCGCGTGCAGTGGGCCTTCAGGAAGGTCTCGGGCACGTTGGCATCGCCTTCGCGCGTGTCGTCCACGATCACCGGCACGATGAACGCGCGATTCTCGGCCATATCGCGCTTGCGCTCGACCGCCAGCAGCCATTCGCGCCGAAAATAGCCCTCCTCGCGCGCCTGCGTGTTGGCGGAAATGATCGGGATGAACAAGGCGCAGTCGCGAATCTGCTTCTTGATGTTGGCGTCCCAGGCATCGCCGCCGCGCAGCTCGCTCAGGTCGAACCACACCTCGAGACCGAACCCGCGCAAGGCCTCGGCGATGCGGCGCGCCGCATCGGCGTCCTCGCGGGCATAGGAGAGGAAGATCGGCGCGGGGATGCGGGGATTTTCCGGCATGGTTGGCGTCGAGCGATATCGCTGGCATCCGGGGGTGGCCAGTAAATACGCCTCTCCGGGCAGACCGCCAGAACGGGGCTGACTTGCGCGGGATTAGAGGCATCGTCAGGCCATGGAAATTGTTCGAGCCCGATCGCGCGGGGAGCAGAAGGGCGACCCCGCCTGGTTTTCCGGCACCGTGTGGATCGATCCGATCGCGTTGCCCGCGATGGGAAGCGTGCGGGCCGCCCGCGTGTCGTTTGACGCCGGAGCGCGGACCGCGTGGCACACGCATCCGCTGGGACAATTGCTGCAGATCCTGTCCGGCGTCGGGCGGGTGCAGCGCGAAGGCGGCGAGATCATGGAGGTCCGGCCGGGGGACACGGTGTGGTTCGCTCCGAACGAAAGGCACTGGCACGGGGCCGTGCCGACGAA
>DASYDZ010000239.1:0-39973 GCA_036499305.1 Candidatus Didemnitutus sp. | reverse complement strand
GGGCTCAAGACGTTCACGGTCGTGTTCGACGATTCCGCAGGTTCGGAACGGGAGCCCGCCCGGCAGGCCGCGCGCGAACTCGGCACCGATCATCATGAGGAAATGATCTCCGGCGCGCGAGTGGCGACGGAGCTGCCGCAGATCCTGCGCGCCTTCGACGCGCCCACCGGCGACGGGATCAACACCTACTATGCCGCGGCGGCGGCGCGGGCCGGCGGCGTGAAGGTGGTCCTGTCGGGCCTGGGAGGCGACGAGCTTTTCGGAGGTTATCCGTCCTTTCGCGATCTGCCACGCCTGCAGAAAATGCTCGGCGCCTGGCGCCATGCGCCCAGTTCCCTCCGCGCCGTCACGCTGCGTTTGCTGCGCGCCCGGAAGTCGGCGCGGGCGCGAAAACTGGCGGATTTCCTTGAGCACGCCCGCGACCTCCACGAACTCGCCTCGCTCCAGCGCCGCGTGCTGACCGAGCCGGCCCGCCTTGGTTTGCTCAATCCCGACGTGCGGCGGCAGGCCCGTCGCCTCGGGCCGCTGCATCCGATGCTCGACGATTTTGTCGCCGAACTGCTGACGGCCGACGCCGACCAGATCATCAGCGCGTGGGAGTCGCGCACCTACATGGCCGACGTGCTTCTGCGCGACAGCGACGTATTCAGCATGGCCCATTCGATCGAGGTCCGTGTGCCCTTCATCGACGTGCCGTTCATCGAATGGCTGTGGCCCCAGCATGCGGCACAGCGCATCCGCGAGCCCGGCTCCAAGGCCGCGCTGGCGGACGCCACGGCAGACGTGGTTCCCGAGTTCGTGCGCGGCCGCCGCAAACAAGGCTTCACCCTGCCCTTTTCGCGCTGGATGCGCGCCGAATTGCGCCCGTTTCTTGCGGAAACATTCTCGGAGCCGAGTTTGTCCCGCTGTCCGGCGCTCGACGCGAGCGCCTGCCAGGAACTCTGGCGCGGGTTTGACCAGGGCGGCGACGCCCGCGACTGGTCGAGGGTCTGGTCGGTCGCAATGCTGGTCTCTTTCTGCGGGGAGGCGCGCGCCGCGTGAACTCTCTCCTCGTCAGTCCCGAGGTCTTTCGCACCGATGGCGGCATCGCGCGCATCCTTCGGCTTTATTTGCAGGCGCTGTGCGCGAATGCCGGCGAGCATGACGAGGTCGCGGGCATCGTCCTCAATGACGACAACCCCGCACCACCCGGGTTGGCGGCATATTCCGGTCCCGCATTGCGCCGATGGACGGCTTGCCGGCGCCGCCGACTCCAGTTTGTCGCGCACGTCGTTCTTCAGTCGCGCCGGGCAGACCGGGTCGTGTGCGGTCATCTGCATCTCCTGCCAATCGTCCGGATGGCGCAGCGGTTTCAGCGCCGCCTCACCTACAGTCTTGTCGCGCATGGCATCGAGGTGTGGCGGCCCTATTCAGCAGCAGAGAAGCGCGCGCTGCTGGGCGCGGCGCAGATCCTGTGCGTCAGCGATTTCACGCGACGGCAGATGCTGCGCTTTCTGCCCGCGCTCGATCCGCGCCGACTTCTGGTCGTGCCCAACGCGCTCGATCCGCACCTCCATTCAGGCTCGGCCCCGGCGGTGTTCCCGATTCCGTCCGACGGGCCGCGTCTGCTCACGGTCTCGCGCCTTTCGGCGGCGGACTCCTACAAGGGCATCGACACGCTGATCGAGGCGCTGCCCCGGATCCGACGGCGCTATCCGGCCACGAAGCTGCGGATCGTCGGCACGGGCGATGATCTGCCCCGCCTGCAGGATCTCGCGCTCCGCTTTGACGTGAACGATGCGGTCGAATTCAGCGGCCGGCTCGACGACGAGGCGCTGCAGGCCGCCTACGCAGCCTGCGACCTTTTCGCCCTGCCCAGCCGGCGCGAAGGTTTCGGCCTGGTGTTCCTTGAGGCGATGAGCCACGGCAAGGCGTGCGTCGGCGCGCGCGCGGGTGGCATTCCCGAGGTGATCAACGAGCGCGTCGGCGCGCTTGCCGGCTACGCAAACATTTCCGAGATTACGGCCGCCGTGATCGACCTCGTCCGTCATCCCCGCCCGCCGGAGGCCATTCGCCGGCACGCGGATTCCTTCGGCTTCAACATCCTTCAGCAGCAGCTCCGGGCCGTGCTGGCCTGACATGAACGACCCCCCCGCCAACGAACTCGTCATCGCCCCGGGCCGCGGCTCGCGCCAGTACTGGCTCGACCTGTGGCGCTATCGCGAACTGCTCGGGTTTCTGGCCTGGCGCGACATCCGTGTGCGGTACAAGCAGACGATCCTTGGCGTGGGCTGGGCGATCCTCCAGCCGGCGGTGACGCTGCTCGTCTTCGCCTTCGTCTTCGGACGTCTGGCCCACATGCCCGCGGGAGGCCTCGATGAAAAGGCCTACCCCCTGCTGGTGATGTCGGGTCTGCTGCCCTGGCAGTTTTTTGCGAACGCGCTGTCCAATTCGAGCGGAAGCCTGGTGGGCAACACCCATCTGATCTCCAAGGTATATTTCCCGCGCCTGGTCATCCCGCTCTCCTCGCTCGGAGTGGCCGCCGTCGATTTCCTTTTCGTCGCCCTGCTTGGGGTCGCAATGTTCGCCTGGTACCACTTCCTGCCGGGCTGGCAGGTCGTTTTCCTGCCGGTGTTCTTCCTCTTTGCGCTCCTGGCCGCACTGGGCGCCGGACTCTGGCTCACCGCACTGACGGTCCGCTATCGGGACTTTCGTTTCATCGTCCCGTTTCTTCTGCAAGTCGGGTTGTTTCTCTCCCCGGTGGGCTTCAGCGCGACCAATCTGCCCAACTGGCGCGAGCTTTTCTCGTTGAATCCGATGGTCGGGGTCATCGACGGTTTTCGCTGGTGTCTCTTCGACGGCCGTTATCCGCTGCACCTGCCGAGCCTCGTCACCGGACTCGTGACCACGCTCGTCCTGCTCGGGTCGGGACTCTGGTATTTCCGCCGCACTGAGCGGTCGTTTGCGGACATCGTCTGACCATGAGCACGCCCGTCATCAGCGTCCGCGGTCTCGGCAAACAATACTGGATCACGCATCAGACGCGCCCGGACACGCTGCGCGACCGCCTGATCGGCTTTGCCCGTCACGCGCGGGGCCGGCTCCGCGGGCAACGCGACCCCGCCGCCGAGGAGGAATTCTGGGCCTTGCGCGACGTCTCGTTCGACCTCAACCGCGGCGACGTCGTCGGGGTGATCGGCCGCAACGGCGCGGGCAAGTCAACGCTGCTCAAGCTCATTTCGCGCATCACGGAGCCGACCACCGGGGAAATCCGCCTGCGCGGACGCGTCGCCTCCCTGCTCGAGGTGGGAACCGGGTTCCATCCGGAATTGACCGGCCGGGAGAACATTTTCCTGAACGGAGCGATCCTCGGCATGGCGCGCGCCGAGATCCGCGCCAAGTTCGACGAGATCGTCGCCTTCGCGGAGGTCAAACGGTTCCTCGACATGCAGGTGAAGCACTACTCGAGCGGCATGTATGTGCGGCTGGCGTTTGCGGTGGCGGCCCATCTGGAGCCCGAGATTCTGATCGTCGACGAGGTTCTCGCGGTCGGTGACGCCGCCTTTCAGAAAAAGTGCCTGGGCAAGATGAACGCGGTGGCGCGCGATTCGGGCCGCACCGTCCTCCTCGTCAGCCACAACATGAATGCGATCATGGAGCTGTGCCCGACCGCGTTGCTGCTGCGCGACGGACATCTGGACAGCTTCGGCGCCACCGAGACGGTCGTGCCCAAATATCTTTCGCTTGGCGCCACGGCATCCACCTTTCGGGCGCCGGTCTCGAAGAAGTCCGGCATCCTGGCCATCGAGACCCGCGGAACCTCGCGGGACGATTCCGACCTCGTTTTCACGGTTGATTTCCGCTGCGACCGGCCGCTATCCCAGCCCACCGTCGGGCTGGTGGTGTATTCGCTCGGCGGCACTCCGCTGTTCGGAACCAACTCGCTGATGCACCCATGGAGGGTTGCCCCCGGGGCCCGCGCGGACGGTCGCGCCGAGGTGAGGTTCCGGAGGGTGCCGCTCTGGACGGGATCCTATACCGCCTCGTGCTGGCTTTCCGACGGCGCCCACAATGTTGATTCGGTCGCGGATGCCGTGAGCTTCGACGTGCTCAACACGGATCTTCCCGCCGGCGCGCCTCCCGCCAAGGACATCGGCTCCATTCATGTCCCCGGGGAGTGGACATATTCGTCATGAACGTCGCCGCGCCGCCGCGATCGGCCGAGTTGGAGGCCGCGTGGAGTTCGGCCGAATACGTCCGCCTCCGCTTCGAGCCCCGTCCATCGGAGCAACACTATCTCGTCCTGAGCGACCTGCGCCGCTACCTGGAACCGTTGCGCACGGATGCCCCGATCCGCCTCTTGGACTATGGGGCCGGGCCGTCGCCCTATCGCGCGCTTTTTCCGCACGCCGACTATCGGCGCGCGGATTACGTCGCCACGCCGCACCTCGACTACGTGGTGGACGCGGACAGCCGGGTGCAGGAGCAGGACGGACTCTTCGATCTCGTTCTTTCCACCCAGGTGGCGGAGCACCTCGCCAACCCCGCCTCGTATTTCCGCGAGGCCTGGCGTCTGTTGAAACCCGGCGGACGGCTGGTCGTGACGACGCATGGCATCTGGTCGGATCACGGAACGCCGTATGACTTCCAGCGCTGGACGGCAGCGGGACTGGCCCGCGATCTGGCGCAGGCGGGATTTGCCGACGTCCGATGCAGCAAGCTCACCGCGGGGCATCGCGCGCACCTCTTTCTCACCCTGGAGGCGCTGGCTGGTTTTGGCGGTGGTCGCACCCGCCTGCGCCGTCTCGCCGGCGGCGCCCTGCAACGGATGCTTCGGGGCCTGCGCCCGTGGCTCCACCGCCGGGCCGATGCATGGTGGCCCCAGTTGCGGGTGGCCGATCTCGGCCCCGACCCGGGCAGCGGGCCCCCGCTATATATCATTGTGGCGGCGGACTGCCGGCGTCCCGCAATCTGATCCTCTCCCATGGCCATCGAACGACTTGAAGTTGCCCGCCAATACTGGCGGGAAAGCGGTTTCAGCCACCTGCAGCGATACCTGTTCGCCCGCGAGCGCGCCGGCGGGCGGGTGCTCGATGTGGCCTGCGGCGTCGGCTACGGCAGCTACCTGCTCGGCATCACCTGCGAGGCTGTGCTGGGCGTCGACCTGTCGGCGGAGGCGATCGCCGATGCGCGCGCGCAACATGGCCGGCCGAACGTGTCCTTTCATCTGGGACCGCTCGACAGCGTGGCGAGCACCGCACCTTTCGATGCGGCGGTGTGTCTGGAAACAATCGAGCACGTGAGCGATCCCCGGGCCTTCCTGGAGGAGCTGCATCGGCGGCTCAGGCCCGGCGGACGGTTGATCCTCAGCGCGCCCAACGTGTGGCAGCACACCCGCGGCAATCCGCCGGTCCCGAACCCGTTCCATCTTCACGAGCCGACGCATGCCGAACTGCAGGACTGGCTCCGGCCGTTTTTCGTGATCGAGGAGGAATGGGAGCAAACCCGACTCGTGGGCCCGCAACAGGACCGCATCGAGGCGCTCGCCCGCGCGGGAGCGACGATCGGCCAATACAAGATCGTCCGGCTGCTCGCAGGAATGGAACGCCTGCTTCGCCGCGCCACCGGCAGGACACTTCCTTCCGTCGCCCCCGTGGTGGACCCGACCGACGCTCTCGTCGCCGAAACTGCGATCGTTCCCCTGTTGCCGGCCCGCCGGGAGATTGCGCACACCTTCGTGATTGTCGCCCGCCGGCACGGCGAAATGGCCACTCCCTGATGCGCGCCCTGATGTTCACCGTCATCACCCGCAGCCGCCTGTATCAGGCGCGGGTGCTGATGCAGTCCGTCGCCCGGGCGTTTCCGACCGCGGAAAGGCACGTGCTGGTCGTGGATCCCGCCGGGGGATGCTTCGATCCGGCAGCCGAGGATTTCGCCATCACTTTCGGCCATGAACTCGGCCTGCCCCGTTTCACCTCCTACGCGTTCGCCAACGACACGCTTGGCTTCTGTTGCTTCCTCAAGCCGGTCTTCGCCCGCTTTCTACTCGAGCGAACGAAAGCCGAGGTGGTCATTTATGCCGATAGCGACGTGTACTGTTACGCGGCACCGGAGGCCCTGCTCGCCTTGCTGGAAGAGTCCCCGGTGGCGCTGACGCCGCATGCGACCGGCCCGGTGGGTTCGGGCGCCTGTCGCTCCGATGGCGACCTGATGCGCACCGGCCCCTACAACGCGGGACTGTTCGCGTGCCGGCGCAGCCCGGAAGCGGCGACGTTCCTCGCGTGGTGGCAGCGATCGATGGAATCCGAGCGGAGGCTCGACGGCTCGATCGCTCACGACCAGCCCTGGTTGAGCCTGGCCGCGGTGTATTTTCCGTGGATCGCCACCTTCCGCGACGCCGGCTACAATGTCGCGTATTGGAACATCCAGATGCGTCCGCTCGCGCAGCGGCCGGACGGCGTCCTGACCGCCGGCGGGCGGCCCCTGTCCTTTTTCCATTTCAGTTTCTTCTCCACCGCCCGGCCGGACCTGCTCGCCAACCGGCCCCCGATCGTGCTGCCGGCCGAGGGAGATCTGTTGCGCGGGCTCCTGCGCGAGTATGCCGATCGCCTGGAACAGGCCGGAGCCACCGGATGCCTCCGCTGGCCTTATGCCTACGGATTTTTCACCGACGGCAAACCGGTGACCGACGTCCACCGCCATTACTTCCTGGAGCGCGCCTGGGACGACACCGACCACGCCGGCGAGCCGTTCGACCCGTGCTTCACGACCCGCCACTGTCGCGGGTTGAAGGCCGTTTACGCGGTGGATCACCTGCGGCCGCGCGCGGTTCGCCGGTTGAATCGCTGGCTGCGCCGCCTGACCTAGACGTCTTTCGTCTTGAGCCAATTCAGTCCTGGGACCCGTCTGCGCCTGCTCGCCTGGGGTGCGGGCCAGGTCGTGCGGCATGGCCGTCCCGCCCTTGCGCTCGGATTCCTCGGCAGCATCGGCGACGACCTGCTCTGCACGGCTCCGGTCGATGAGTGGCGCCGGCGCCAAGCCGGGAGGATCTGGTTCTTCTCCCGCCATCCCGATCTTCATCGCTTGATCGGCCCGCAGGTGAGCCTGATTCCGGACGACCCCCGGTTTCAGCGCCTGGCCGCACGCCTCGGCCGACCGATGCGCGCGCTGGGTTACTCGACGTTTGATCCGATCACCGACCGGGATACGCCGCTGCGGGAGCACATCATCGCCGACATGTGCCGGCGCGCCGGACTGAGCGGAACCGTCCGCCTTCGACCTCACTTGAAGCTGGCTCCATCGGAGCTGGCCGACGCCGCGGCTTGGAACGGGTGCGTGGCCGTGCAATCCTCGAGCCTCACCGCGGCGCTGCCGATGCAGAACAAGCAATGGCGCCTCGATCGTCTTCAGAAAGTGACCGGCCTCCTGGTGGCACGCGGGGAAAGGGTCGTGCAAATCGGGACGGCCGGCGACCCGGTCCTCCATGGTGCCGCCGACCTGCGCGGGAAGACTTCCCTTCGCCAGACTGCAGCCATCCTGGCGCAAGCGCGTCTTTTCGTCGGAATCGTCGGCTTCGTGATGCATCTCGCCCGCGCCGTCGAGTGTCCGGCGGTAATCGTTTACGGCGGCCGCGAGCCTCCCGCACTCACGGGCTATCTCTGCAATATCAACGTGGTTGGACGAACTCCCTGCTCGCCGTGCTGGCAACGGAACCGATGCGATTTCGAGCATGCCTGCATGGAGACCATTGCCGCCGCCCAGGTTGCGGACGCGGTCGAGGATGCGCTGTCCCGGCCGCGAGGCCCACTGTTCGAGGAAACGGCGATGATCGGAAATGCGTCCGCACAGAACTGATCGATCCTCCCGTCGCGCGAGCCCGTCGGGTGGCGCGACGGCAATGGCCTCCGCTCCCCGACCATTGTCGTTCCCCTCCGCGCCCGGACAAACCGCGGTGCAATTCCGGCTCTGCGCGCGCGCGGGCGGTTCCCAACCATGCAGCTTTCCGCAGTCATAACCGCCCACAATCCGGACGCGATGCGGCTGCAACGAACCTTGCGCGGCCTGCGCGCGCAAACCCTGCCCATCGCGGAATGGGAAACCGTGGTCGTGGACAATGCCTCTTCGCCGGCCATTGAGAGGGCGCTCCTGGCGGACGCGGCACCGGCGAATCTTCGCCTCGTCCGCGAACCGGTCCTGGGCCTGACGGCCGGACGGCGGAGCGGCTTGAACTCCCTCGCCACGCCCGTCGCCGTGCTGGTCGACGACGACAATGTCCTCGCCCCGGACTACCTCGCGGCGGTGCTCAAAATATTTTCGCGTGAGGCGCGCCTCGGGGCGATCGGCGGCAAATCGGTGGGAGACTTCGCCGCGCCGCCTCCGGCCTGGACCGTTGAGTTTCATCCGCTGCTCGCGCTGCGCGACCTCGGCGACCAGCCGCAAATTTCGCGCGGACTCCGGCCATCAGCGGGCCCGCGAAACGAGTATCCGGCGTTCGCCCCGATCGGAGCGGGAATGGCGCTGCGACGAGCCGCCTGGGAAGCGTGGCTGTCCACCCGGGGGACTACCGCAGGGCCGAGCGATCGGCGCGGCGTCGAGCTTTCTTCGGGCGGGGACAACGACATCGTTCTGTGCGCCATGCGCGCCGGCTGGGAAGTGGGATATTTTCCGGAATTGTCCCTCACGCATCTCATCCCACCCCAGCGCCTCGACCCCACCTATCTTGCGCGCCTCAATCGAGGCATCCAGAAATCCTGGATGCAGGTGCTGAGCCTGAATGATGCGAATCCCTGGCCGCCTCTCTCCCGTGCCGGGGTGGTTCTGCGCAAGCTCAAGGCGTTCCTTGCCCATCGGCCATGGATCTCCGCCGCCGCGAAAATCCGCTGGCGCGGCGCCTGCGGCCATTACGAAGGACGCGTTTCGCGCGATGCCTCCTGACCTTGCCCCATCGGCCGCGCGGGCGGAACAACGATGACCCCTGATCTCACGATCGTCATCCCGTACTTCAACCGGGCCACCACCCTGCATTACACGGTGGCCAGTATCGATCGAGCCCGCCGCGGCCTGGAAATCGAAGTCGTGCTGGTCGATGACGGGTCGGCGATCCCCGCGGCCACTACGCTGGCCGATGGCAGCACCCTTTCCGGCCGGCTCGCGCCATTGCCCGTACCATGAGATCCATTATTCGCCGCGCCGGGATTCCAACGCTCGCCCATCACCTGTGGCGGCGGCCACGCCAGGCATTGGGCCGGCTCATCGCCGCCGGCGGTCCTCTCGCTGTCTACCGCACGGAGCGGGGCCGCCGCGAAATGGAAGCGGCGGCTCGCGAATTGCCGTCCCTTCCGGCAACCGGAACAGAATCGCCCGTGACGCTGCATCTGCTCACCGGCAGGAATTTCTGGTACCAGACGGCGTTCTGCCTCTGGAGCTTCGCCCGGCAGTCCGGGCGCCTGATCCATCCGGTCCTATACGACGACGGAACGCTTGATCCGTCCTGCCGCGAACGTCTGGCCCGCATTTTTCCCGCCGTGAATTTCGTGGATGCGGCCGATACGATCGACCGTCTGAACGCCCATCTTCCGCTCGCCCGATTTCCCGCGCTGCGGGATCGCTGGCTGCATTATCCGAATATCCGGAAGCTGATCGATCCGCACCTGACCGAATCCGGGTGGAAGCTGGTCACGGACTCCGACCTGCTTTTCTTTCGTCCCCCGACCCTGCTCCTGGATTGGGCGGCACGGCCGGAACGACCGTTCCATGCGGTCGACTGCGAGACCTCGTACGGCTATTCGCGCGCGCTGATGACCAGCCTGGCCGGCGGCCCGATTGCGGAACGGGTCAACGTCGGCCTGATCGGACTGGACAGCTCCCGCCTCGACTGGGACCGGCTCGAATCGTGGTGCCAGACGCTCCTCACCCGCGAAGGCCCGAACTACTACCTGGAACAGGCGCTGGTGGCCATGCTGCTGGTCCGGACCGAGTGCGTGGTCGCACCCGCCGGCGACTATGTCACCCTGCCCGAACCGCCCGAGGCCATCGCGTGCCGGGCCGTGATGCACCACTACGTCGCCCATTCGAAGCGCTGGTATTTCCAATCGAGCTGGCGAAAAGTGCTGGCCGGCGCCCGTCAAAGTCCGGCCCTACCGTGAACACGCCGAAGGTCAGCATCATCGTGCCGTGCCACAACGCCCGGCCCTGGCTTGCCGCCGCCCTCGAATCGGCGCTCGCGCAAACGTGGGCGGACAAGGAAATCATCGTGGTGGACGACGGTTCCACCGACGACAGCCTCGCGCTGGCGCAGTCATTTGCTCCGCGCGGGGTGCTCGTGGTCGCCCAGCAGAATCGCGGCGCCAGCGCCGCGCGCAATCACGGCCTCCGCCTCGCCGCCGGGAGCTACATCCAGTTTCTCGATGCGGACGACCTGCTCGCCCCGGGGAAGATCGAGCATCAGTTGCATCGCATCCTGCCGCTGGGGGAACGCGTGCTCGCCTCGGGAGCCTGGGCCCGCTTCCACCAGGATCCCGGCATCGCCGAATTCTCCCTCTTCCCCAATTCACGCGACCTTACCGGCGTTGAATTCCTGCAGCTCCACTACGAGGAATGCTGCATGATGCATCCCGCCGCGTGGCTGGCGCCGCGGGCCCTGCTCGACCGCATCGGCCCGTGGAACGAAACCCTCAGCCTGAACGACGACGGCGAATTCTTTGCCCGGGCCATGCTGGCCGCGGACGGGATCGTGTACTGCGGCGCCGCGCGCAGCTACTATCGGTCGGGTCTGCACGGCAGCCTGAGCCGTCGCCAGGACCGGCGATCACTCGAGTCACTCTTCCGCGCGACCGAGCTCACCCTCCAGGTGCTGCAAGCGGCGGACGATTCGCCGCGAACGCGGGCAGCGGTCGCGTATGCGTGGCTCTGGACCGCATTCGAGCTGCACCCCGGGCATCCGGAACTTTCCCGTGAAGCCGAAGCGCGGTGCCGGACGATGGGTGGCACCCGCCATCCGTTGCCCGGTGGTCGGGCCTTCCAGCTCGCCCGCCGCTTTGTGGGCTGGCGTCGGGCCAAGTCGCTTTGCGCCCGATGACGAACATGGCGACCGCACCGCTTCCGCTCGTCCCGGCAATTCCGGCCTCGCACTTGCCACCTGATTCCGAGCGCAGCAGATGAGCCCGCGCGCCCGCATCCTGATTGTCACTTCGGGCAATCTTCGCCGCAATCCGCGACCCGCCAAGGAGGCTGCCTCGCTTGCCCGGGCCGGTTATGCGGTTAGCGTTCTCTATCCGAGCCTGGGTGCCGCGTGGGATGCCGAAGATGCCGAGTGCGCCGGTGCGGCGGGTTACGCGGTCTGTCCTCTTTCCACGGTCGGACGACCCCTCGCCCGGCTGGTGCGTCGAGGCACGCGCTGGCTCGCGGTGCGTGCCCTGGCGCTGGGCTGGGAGGATCCGGCCGCACTGGGCCCGGGGCGCCAGCTCGCCCGGATCGCACGGAGGATGCCCGCGGATCTCACCATCGCCCACAACGAACTTGGATTCTGGGTGGCGCGATCGCTTCTCTCCGACGGCAGGCGCGTCATCGCCGATTTCGAGGATTGGTATTCCGAGGATCTTCCTTCTTCCGAGCGGCGGACCCGCCCGCTCCGGCTTCTGCGCAGGCTCGAAGCCCGGATGCTGCACGCGACGGTCGGAGCGACGACGACTTCCGCGGCCCTGCGCGACGCGCTGGAGGCGCGCTACGGGGGCCGTCCGGCGGAAGTCATCACCAACTCCTTCCCTCTTCAGGCGAATCCGCGACGCCGCCGGCCGGATGAACCCGTGTCCTGCGTCTGGTTTTCCCAGACCGTCGGACCAGGCCGCGGTCTCGAGACGTTTCTCGCGGCGTGGTCGCGCCTGGAATCGGCCCCGGTCATCGCCTTCTACGGCGAAGTCCGGGGCGGCTACGCCGACGAGCTGCGCAACCGTGTGCCCGTCACGCTCCGCGAGCGGCTCGAATTCCGCGGCGTCGTTTCCGCATCCGCGCTGCCGGAGGCGCTGGCGCGCCACGATGTCGGCCTCGCCCTGGAAGACGCCTCGATCCCCAGCCGCGACCGCACGATCACGAACAAGATCCTGCAATACCTGAACGCCGGTCTCGCCCTGGTGGCGACGCCAACTGCCGGCCAGTGCGAGGTCCTGGCGGCCGCCCCGGCGGCAGGAGCAGTCTTTGACGAAAAGCGGATTCCGGAACGCGGTGACTGGAGCGAGCTTCTCCTGCCGGGCGAAAAATTGTCGGGAGCACAGCGGGCGGCGCGACAGGCCGCCGAACAGAAATACTGTTGGGAACTCGAGGAGCCGCGATTCCAGAGCATCGTGGCTCGGGCACTCGAGTCCTCCTGACCCCATGCCGCGACTTCTCATCGTCTCGCCCAATTTTCCCCCGGTGAATACTCCGGACATGCAGCGTGTCCGCATGAGCCTGCCGCATTTCGTGGACGCCGGATGGGAGGTGGTCGTTCTCGCCGCCGACGATCGCGAGCCGCTCGCCCCGCGCGAACCCGAACTCCTCGAAACGATACCGGCGGCCGTGCGGGTTGTCCGCGCCAGCGTCTGGTCGCGGCGATGGACGCGCTGGTTCGGGCTGAACAATCTCGGACTGCGTGCCTTGGTGGCGACCTACCGGGCCGGACGCCGGATCATGGAGGAGCTCTCGTTCGACCTCGTCTACTTCTCCTCCACGCAGGTCATCCTTTTTCCGCTCGGTCGCCTCTGGCAGGCCGAGTTTCACGTGCCCTACGTCATCGATCTCCAGGACCCGTGGTTGAACGACTTTTATCGCCAACCCGGCGCCCCCAAGCCACCCGGAGGATGGAAATACGCCTTCGCCCATGGGTCCGCGCGCCTGTTCGAGGGCTGGACCCTGGTGCGGGCCGCGCATGTGATCAGCGTTTCGCAACCCTACCTGGATGCCATCGCGCGGCGCTATCCCTGGTTCAATCCGACTCGCGGCAGCGTGCTGACCTTTGGCTCGCCCGACGCCGATTTTGCGATCGCCCGAAAACGGCATGCCCGGGAAAAGCCGGTCACGCCCCCGGTTTCCGCCCTCAAGATTGCCTATGCGGGCCGCCTCGGGCCCGACATGCTGGAGGCGCTGGAGCATCTCTTTCGCGCGGTCGCGGTCGTTTCCCGCGAGGGCCGCGCCGTCGAATTGTATTTCCACGGCACGTCGTATGCCCCGGCCGGCCAGGGCCGCGCCACCACCACGATCATGGCGGAGCGTTGCGGCATCGGGGCCCAGGTTCACGAGTTTCCGGCCAGAATCAGCTATCTCGACTCGCTCCGGATCCTGCTCGAAACCGACGCCGCTCTCCTTCTGGGCTCCACCGATCCCTCGTATTCGCCCTCGAAACTTTATCCGACCCTGCTGGCCGGAAAGCCGATCCTGGCCGTGGCCCCGTCCGGCACCGTCCTGGCCGACAAGGTTGCGGAACTGGGTGGCGCCGCCATGGCCACGTTCACCGGGCCCCTTTCCGCCGATCCGGACTGTGCGGACCGGATCGCCGCCCTCCTCAGGATCCTGCACGGGGACCGCACCCGGTTTCCCGCCCCGCCCGCAAATCTCGAACTTGTGCGAACCCGTTATTCGGCCGCGGCGGTGGCGGTGAGGCAATTGGAGGTCTTCACCGGGGTGATAATGCGCAACAAACAACAATTCGCACCCCCGGCCCTCCGCGGTCCGGATGCGACCGGGTTTCAACGGGAATGAAGCGGCGGATACGCGTCACTCTCGCGCGCTTCATGGGATGCCTGCTCGCGGCGCAAAGCCGTCCCTATCCCTTTCCCACCGGACCAACCCTCGTGATCGCACCGCACGCCGACGATGAAACGCTGGGATGCGGACAACTGCTGGCGGCGCTCGGAGTCCGCCAACATCCCGTTGTCGTAGCGTACGTCACCGACAGCGCCGCGCCGCATCCCTCGTACCCGGACCCATCGCGGGGCATCATCGCCGCCCGCCGCCGGTCGGAGGCCGAAGCTGCGCTGCGTGCGCTCGGGCTGGATTCCGCGGGGCGCCGATTTCTCGGCGCGCCGGACGGGCGGATGGATCGCCTCGCCGCGGCGGAACTGACGTCGATCCGTTCGGGAATCGCCGGACTGTTGCGCAGCGTGAAACCGGCGCAGGTTTTCGTGCCCCTGCTCGGCGATGGCAGCTCTGAACATGATGCCACCCACTGGCTGGTGACCGAGGCCATTGCCGCCACATCGACACCCAGCCGGTTGTGGGAATATGCTGTCTGGGCGTGGTGGAATCCTCTCCGTCTCCGGCGCCAACTGGATCGGCCGGCCGAAAACCATTTTCTGGCGGACCAGGAGGCAAACCGGCGCAAGCACGCCGCCCTCGAGGCGCACCGCTCGCAAATTCCGCCCGGGTCGAACCCACCCCTGCCTCCGGATTTTCGCGCGGCCTGCTGCGGACCGGCGGAGTTTTATTTTTGCCGGCGCCCCTGATCGCCGCGATGAATTCAGCCCCGATTTCCCCTTCCGTTTGCTGCGAAGGCGGCGCTCACCGATGAAACGAGTCCTGATCGTTTCGCCGCATTTCCCGCCGATCAATGCACCGGATTGCCAGCGGGCCCGGATGAGCCTGCCCTATTACCGCCGCTTCGGATGGGAACCCGAGGTGCTCGCCGTCGCGCCCGATCACCGACCGGACTGGCGCGACGACTCGTTGCTGGCGAGCCTGCCCCGAGACGTCTCCGTCCACTATTGCGGCGCCCTTCCCCTGCGGTTGACTCGCCTGGTGGGAATCCAGAATCTCGGTATTCGCAGCGCGCCGTTTGTGAATCGCGCAGCCCTGCATCTTTTGCTGACGCGTCCGTTCGACCTCGTGTTTTTCAGCACCACGCAATACATGGTGACGCCCCTTTCGCTGCTGTGGCGGCGGCGGTGTCGCGTGCCGTACGTCATCGACCTGCAGGATCCGTGGCGGAGCGATTACTATCAGCATCCCGGTGCCCCGCGCCCGCCCGGGGGCTGGAAGTACCAGTTCGCCCGTCTCATGGCGTGGATGTTCGAGGAGCGAACGTTTGGCGGGGCCGCCGGATTTGTGAGCGTCTCGCCGCGATATCTCGAGGAATTGTCCGCCCGCTATCCGTGGTTTCGAAGCCGCCCGCAGACGGTGATTCCGTTCGGCGGACCATCCGCCGACTTTGCCTTTCTCCATGCCCAGCCGCGCCGGCCGGGTCCGTGGACCGGTGACGGCCTCCGGCACTGGGTGGCGGCGGGGAGCCTGGGGCCCTCGTTCAGCCATTCGCTCCGGGTCCTGTTATCCGGATTGCGGCGGCTCCGCGAGACCGATCCTGCTTCCGCCGCGCGCCTGCGGTTCCATTTTGTCGGCACCAGCTATGCTCCCGGCAGTCGGGCGCGCGAGTCGGCCCGGCCCATCGCCGCCGACTATGGCGTCGCGGACCTGGTCGCCGAGCGGCCCCACCGCACCGGTTATCTTGATTCCCTCCGGCTCATGGAAGCCGCCGACGGACTGCTCCTCCTGGGGTCCGATGACCCCGGTTATTCCCCTTCGAAGCTGTATCCCTACTTCATGGCGGGACGGCCGGTGCTCGCGTTGGCGCATCATGAAAGCGTGCTCGCCGAAATCGTGACCCGCCTCCGCTGCGCCACCCTGGTCACGCTTCTCACGCCGGGACGCCTGGCCGAACCACCGCGCGAGGTCGCGGCCTTTCTCGGTCGCGCCGCCGGACCGTCCGGCCCTCCGCCGGACGAACGGGATGAGGTTGGATTCGAACGTGATTTCACCGCCGAGGCGAGTGCCCGCCGGCAATGCGGGTTTTTCGACTCGATCGTAAACGCGGAGGCGTGATGGCCACCGACCCGCCATCCTCCATCGAGTCCGCTCCGGATACGCGTGCGGGCCGCCTGCCCCACGTTCAGCGCCGAACTTTTCACCTCGCCCTCGGGGGCATCGCCGCCTGGGCCGCCTATCTGGTCTACCAGTGGAAGGGCGGCGACATCCTCCACCTGTACCAGGGACTGGCCATGTTCGGGCTCGCCGCCCTTCCGTCGCTGCTCTGGGCGCGGCGCGGCGACGGGGCATTTCCCCTCATGGAGGTCTTCATGCTGACCGCGGTGAACACCTATGCGATGCCACTGCTGGTCGGGCATGAGGGCGTCCTCATTTATCCGGACGAGGTGATCACGGCCGCAGCCAATCTCGTGCTGGTGTACCAGGTCTCCGCCCTGGCCACATTTTATCTGACCCGGGCCCAGGCCAAACGATCCCGCTTCTGGACCGATGAAATTATTTCGGAAAGTCTGGGCAAATTCCTGCCCTATGGCCTGGGCGTGACGACGATCTACACGCTGGTCAGCACCTTTTGGCATGACGAGGTCTTTGCCCATCTGCCGGCCGAATCCGAAGGCATATTTCGGGCCGCCTTCTTCGGGTTGGGCATCATTTGCGTCTTCATCCTGTCGCGTCGCTGGGGTCTCGGCCAGATGACATCGGGTGAGCGCACTTTCCTCGTCGTCAACCTTGTCCTCCAGTTCTTCATCGAATCGACGTCGCTTCTGCTCATCGCGGGGATCTCCACGATCGTCCTCGCCCTTCTCGGCTACGTTTCGGGCAGCCGCCGCCTGCCGGTGGCGGCCCTCCTGGTCTCGGTCTCGGTGATCGCCATCCTGCACAACGGCAAAAGTGAGATGCGCGAGCGCTACTGGGACGAAAACGCCAAGGCCATCACGATCACCGACGTGCCGGCCCTTTATCAGGAATGGTTCACCTTCGGCCTGCAACGAACGGACGACACCAAGCTCAACAAGGCGGCCAAGCTGATCGACCGGACCTCGCTGCTGCAGATCATCTGCCTCGTGGTTGACCGCACGCCGTCCAAGCAGCCGTTCCTGGACGGTGAAACCTACGCCAACATTCCCAGCCAGTTCGTGCCGCGATTCTTCTGGCCGAACAAGCCGCTCGCCCATCAAAGCACCTACCGCCTGTCGATTTATTACGGGCTCCAGACCGAGGAGGACACGGCCACGACCACGATTGGATTCGGAATGCTGAGTGAAGCGTACGCCAACTTCGGTTTCTTTGGCGCGGCCGCCCTGGGGTTTGTCTTTGGCTTCGCCTTCCGCAAGGTCACGATCTGGACCCGCGACAGCCCGATGTTGTCGTACGGCGGCCTGCTCCTCGTTCTCCTGATGGCGTGGAGCTTTCAAACCGAACTGACGCTCAGCATCTGGCTCAGCTCCCTTTTTCAGGCATGTGTCGCCGTGCTCGGGGCACCGGCGATTCTTCGTAGCGTGCTCAATTGATGACTCCGTATGCCGGCCGGCTCGCCGTGGTGCTGTCGCATCCGGTGCAGTATTACAGCCCGTGGTTCCGTTGGATGCGGGTCCGAGCGGGAATTGATCTTCGGGTGTTCTACCTCTGGAATTCCGGCGTCACCGCCCAGACCGACCGTGGATTCGGCATTCCCGTGACTTGGGATGTTGATCTCCTTCAGGGCTACGAATCCGAATTCGTGCCCAATCGCGCGGCGGATCCCGGGACCCATCATTTTCGCGGGCTCGACAATCCCGGCATCGGCGACCGGCTGGCCGCCTGGCGGCCCGACGCGATTCTGCTTTTCGGTTACAACTGGCTCACCCATCAGCGCGTCATCCGCTGGGCCAGGGGCCGCGGCCTTCCGCTCGTGTTTCGGGGCGACTCGCACTTTCTCGGGCGCGGCGGACCCGGACTGCTTCGCGGCCTCGCCCTGCGTTTCGTCTACCGGAAGTTCGCGGCGTTCGCGACCGTCGGCAAAGCCAACGCCGATTACTTCCGCACCCTCGGGGTGCCGGAGAACCGGCTCTTTTTCGCGCCGCATGCGGTGGATCACACCCGATTCGATCCGAACGAGGCCGCGGCCGTCGGGCACGCCCGCCGCGAGCGGACCGAATTGGGGCTCGAGGGCCGCCGCGTAATCCTGTTTGCCGGCAAGTTTCAGCCCGCCAAGCAGCCGCTGGAGTTGCTCGAGGCGTTTCAATCGGTGGCGGGACCGGGCGACGCCCTGGTGCTGGCGGGAGAAGGCCCCGAACGCGAGCGACTGCACGCCGTGGCAGCCCGGACCCCGAATCTTGCGATTCGCTTCCTTCCGTTCGCCAACCAGTCCGAGATGCCCTCGCGCTATCTTCTCGCCGATGTCTTCGCGCTGCCTTCGCGCGGCCACTACGAAACCTGGGGACTCGCGGTGAACGAGGCGATGCACCTGGGCCGTCCCTGCCTCGTGACCGACCGCGTCGGGTGCCAGCGCGACCTGGTCGAAACGGGCCGGACCGGCTGGGTCGCCCCGGTCGACGATCCGGGGTCGCTGGCCCATGGGGTCGCATCCGCGCTCCGAGCGCCAAGCGTGGAACTCGACCGCCTGCGCGCCGGTGCGCTCGAACGCATCGCGGGCTATACCTACGAGCAGACCACCCGCGGACTGGTGGCGGCGCTCGCCAGCCTTCCTGCGACCACCGCCCCGTGAGGATCACGATCGTCAACGGATTCTTCCTGCCCGTGCCGCCCGTCGCCGGCGGGGCCACGGAAAAATCGTGGCATCTCCTCGCGCGGCAGTTTGCGCGGCGCGGCCATGACGTGGTCAGCATTTCCCGGCGCTGGCCCGGGCAGGCCGACGACGAAAAGGCGGCCGGCATCCGTCATCTGCGGCTGCCTGGCGCCGACCATCATCCGCAGCTCTGGCGCAACCTTCTGCGTGATTTCCGCTGGAGCCTTCGCGTGTCCCGCCGGCTGCCCACGGCCGACATCGTCGTCTGCAACGCGCTCGCGCTCCCGGTCTGGCTTGGGACGCGTCGGCCCTCGGCCGGCAAGGTGGTGGTCATGTGCGGGCGCGTGCCGAAGGGACAGTACCGCCGCTATCGCAAACTCGCCCGCGTGCTCGCGCCAAGCTCGGTCATTCGCGACGGGGTGGTCGCCGAAAATCCGGCCCTCGCCGACATCGTTCGCGTCACCGGATATCCGATTGACTGGACCTCGCTCCAAGCCGGGCCACGTCCGGCCGAATCCGGGTGTGTCACCATCGGATATGTCGGGCGCCTGCATGCGGAGAAGGGTATCGCGCTGCTGGCCGACGCGGCCGCAAAGCTCGCCACCAACCCGAGCCTCCCTCCCTGGCGCCTGCTTCTTTGCGGTCCGTCCGAGACGGGACAAGGCGGCTCCGGCCGCGAATGGGTCGATCATCTTGGCCAAACGCTGCGCGCCACGATCGGCGGGGAGCGCTTCGAGCTCCTGCCTCCGGCATTCGACGAGGCGGCGCTCGCCGGGGTGTACCGCCGGATCGACGTCTTCTGCTATCCATCTCTCGCGGATCGCGGCGAAACCTTTGGCGTCGCGGTCGCGGAGGCAATGGCGGCCGGCGCCGCGCCGGTCGTGTCGGTGCTCCCGTGTTTTCGTGATTTTGTGCGGCCGGGCGAAACCGGCCTCGCCTTCAACCACGCGGCACCGGGCGCCGCGGAGGCGCTGGCCGCATGCCTGGCCCGGCTGATCGCGGACGCGGCCGAACGACGCCGGCTGGCCGGCGCGGCGCAGTCCGAGGTTCGCCGATTCGATCTTCCGATGTTTGCCGATGCCCTGCTGGCCGACTTCGCATCTCTCACGCACGGTTGACGGCAACATTCGGATGCCCTTAATCCCGCCTCATTGATGAGCCAGGAGCCACCCTACCTCGGGCGGGATTGCGTGACTCCGTATCCGCGAAGCCAGGTCGCGGGTCGCTGGCTTTGGCTGTTGGTTCAATCGACCATTTTCCGCTGGAGTCCCCGGCCGTTCCACGGCCTGCGCGCCCGGCTGCTGCGCCTTTTCGGTGCCGGCATCCCCGAGCCCGGCAAGGTGGTGATCTTTCCCACGGCGCGCGTTCTTTTTCCGCGCCATTTGACGCTGGCTCCGCGCAGCATGGTGGGGCCGAACGTTCAGTTGTACAATGTGGCCCCCATCCGCCTCGAGTATGGCGCCAACGTCAGCCAGAACTGCCATCTGTGCGCCGGCACGCATGACTTCACGCGCTGGGACATGCCATTGGTGGCGAAGCCGATCGTGATCGGCCCGAACGCGTGGCTCGGGGCGGATGTTTTTGTCGGCCCCGGAGTCACGATCGGCGAACTCGCCGTCATCGGCGCGCGCGCGGTGGTTGTGAAGGATTTTCCCGCTCACAAGATTGGAGCCGGAATTCCTTGTCGAATCATCCGCGACCGTCCGCCTTTGGAATGAGCCGGCGATTCCGCAGGCCGGCCGACTGGCAGCCCGTTCTCCTTCTTCTCGGAATCATGGCCCTGCTTGCTTGGCCCCTGATCGTCTGGCGCGGATCGACCAACTACACCTGGGACGAACAAAATTACTACGTTCCCGCCATACAGCGGATTCGAACCCACTGGCCGCAGGTCGATCTCTCGGGCGACAGTCTCTCCGCAACCGCGCCGGGCTTCGCCCATTTTCTGGCCGGAGTGTCGTTACTCACCGGCGACAGCCTGCTGGCCCTGCGATCCATCACGTTTGCGGTCAGTGCCGGTGTGCTGGTGACTTGCTGGTGGTATCGACCAAAAGGGGCCTCCATGTCGCTGGTCTTCTGGTCGCTCGCCCCGCTCGCCTGCTCGAATTTTTTCATCAAATCCTCCGCCCACGTCGTCACCGACAACCCTGCGCTGCTGTGCGTCGTGTTCGCACTGGCCGGCCTTTTCTTCGCGCCCCCGTCGTGGGGTGCAATCGGGGGACTGGCCTCGGCCGCGGCGACCTGGGTTCGCCAGTCCTCCTTCTGGCTCGCGGGCCCGCTCGTTGTCCGGGCCCTGGCAGCGCGCGGCTGGTCCGCGAAATTCGCCGGATTGCTTGCGATCATTCCCTCCGTGCTTGTGCTCGCGGTCCTCTGGCACGCCTGGGGCGGCCTGGTTCCACCCTCCTGGCGCGAGGCAAATATGGCGAAGGGCACCGACGCTCCGGCGGCGATCGCGTATCTGCTGGCCGTCTTTGGAATCCTGGGCCTGCCATTCGCGATCGCGGCCCGGCCGATGGCCCATTGGAAATCCGAATTGGGATGGCCCGGTCTCGCCGGCGGCATCATCGGGTTGTCGATGGCGCTGGCCGGCCCGAATGCCCCCGACTACACCGCGGGGCATTGGGGCGGCTATCTCTGGCTGGTGGCCGCGCACCTGCCGGCCTGGCACGAACGATCGCTTCTCCTTCTCGTTCTGGCTCCGCTCGGCGGTGCCGTGATCGGCGCGATGGTTCACCATCTGCGCCGGTCCCACCAGTCCGGCGCGGCCCTGACCTGGCTGAGTGCAATCGCCGCCTTCGCCGCCGCGAGCGCGTTCAATCGCGAGGTGTTTCAGCGGTATTTTGAGCCGCCCGCGCTGGTGCTGCTCGCCTTCTGGCTTTTTCTCTCGGTCGGTTCGGCTTCCGCGAATCGAACCGATGTTCGCCCCCTCATTGCGCTGACCACCGTCCAATTGATGATCACCCTGGTGACCGCCCACGGGCGCACCTTTGGCCTGCTTTGAGCACTCCTTTCATCGGCCACGTTGTTCCCAGCCTGGCTCCGCGACATGGGGGTCCGTCGCGATCCGTGCGGGCGCTGGCCAACGCCCAGGCGAAATTGAACGCTTCGGTGGATGTGCTGGCGATCGAGCAAAGCGGGAATCCCCCGGCACCCGGTGAGGACCCGGCGCGCCTGAAGTTATTCCGCGGAGACTGGCCGAACCGGCTGGGCTGCTCAACCCGGTTGCACGACAGCCTGGACTCGACCGCCTACGATTGCATTCATCACCACGGATTGTGGCTGCGGACGCTGCACTACGCCCACCAGGCCGCCGCAACCCGGCGAATTCCGCTCGTGATCTCACCCCGCGGGACGTTGAGCGACTGGGCCTATGGGCGTCATCGATGGCGGAAGGCGCTGGCCTCCGGATTTGTCCATCCCGGCGCCCTGGCTGGCGCCTCCGGCTGGCATGCGACCAGCGACCTCGAAGCGGATGAAATCCATCGTCGTGGATTTCGCCAACCGGTCTGCATCGCTCCCAACGGCGTCCCGGCGCCCTCATCCGCGGAATTGGAATCGGCGCGATCGGAATGGTTGCGCCTGATCCCGGCCGCGCGGGAGCGTCCGATAGCGTTGTTCTATTCCCGCTTTCATCGCAAGAAGCGGCTGCGCGAATTGATCGACCTCTGGCTCTCGGAATCCCGGGGCGACTGGCTGCTCGTCGTCGCCGGTATCCCCGAGGAATATTCGGTCGCGGAAATCGGGAGCCATGTTCGCCACGCCCAAGGCGACGGCCGGGTCGCTGTTTTCGATGGTCTCGGTCGGCCGCCGCCTTTCGCCATCGCCTCGCTCTACCTGCTGCCCTCGCACTCCGAGAATTTCGGGATGACCGTGGCGGAGGCGCTGGCGGCAGGGGCGCCCGCGTTGGTCACGGATGGCACTCCATGGCGGCAACTGGACACGGAGGGCGCCGGCCGATGCGTGCCATGGGACGGATTTGGAGGCGCCTTGAGGGAAATCCTCCGCCAGAGCCCGGATGAACTCGCCGCGGCCGGCCGGCGCGGACGGATTTGGATTGACCGGGATTTTTCCTGGGCTCGTACGGCGGCACGATTGCTTTCCTTCTACGACGAACTTCGAAGCTCCGTCCATGCCTGAGCCGGTTCCACGCCCCGCTCCTCCGGCCGCCCGATCCACCGGTTTTCGCTCCTGGCTGGAGCGCGCAACCATGGCCCATCTCGTCGTTCTCGTCGTGGGCACGTCCTGGGCCTTCGGCGGACAGGCCCCCGCCGTGCGCACCGCCGTCGAGCTCTGGGGTGCGGTCGGGATCGCGCTGTTCCTGATCGCGTGGAGGGATCGCGAGGCGAACCGGCCGGTTGAGGGCTTGACCCCGCTCCGCGACCTCTGGCCGCTGCTGATTTTTGACGGCGTGATCGCGTTGAGCTGCGCCAATCCCACCCTGCAGTCGATCTCGCGCGACGGGGAGGCCTTTTATGTGCTGACGAATCCCCGCTGGGCCCATTTCCCGACCTGTGCCCGCCCGGATCTCGCGCTCCACGCCCTCCTGCTCTGGAACGGAATCATTCTCTCCTGTTACTCGGGCGCTCAGATTGTCTCCCGTCGGTCCGGCCTGCGGCGCCTTCTCGCGGTCGTCGTCGCCAATGGCGTTGCCCTGGCAGTCCTCGGTTCGTTGCAGCAATTGGTCGGCTCCGACGGCCTCTGGTTCGGACTCGTCCATTCTCCCCAGGACTATTTTTTCTCCACCTTCGTCTATCACAATCACTGGGCGGCCTTCACCCTGCTCAACTTCGCCGCCGCGCTGGGCCTCATCTTTGCTTCGGCCCGGCGGCCGGGCGGTGACCGCCGGCATTCCCCCGTCATGGCCGGTCTCGTCGCCGCGCTCCTGCTCGTGGCATCGGTGCCCCTCAGCGGATCACGTTCCGGCATGCTGCTCGCCAGCGTGTTCCTGGCCGGAGCCGGGCTGATCGTTTTCGCGCGGCTCATCCGCCGGCGCCGCGCCACCGGCGCCCCCGTGGCCGGGCTCGCGCTCGGAATGGTGGCGGTGGGCGCAGTCGCGCTGGCGGCCATCGGCTACGTCGCCGGCGACGTCATCCGGAAGCGGGCCGCGTTGACGCTGGAGCAGGTGGCCGAGGCGCGTTCCTCCAGCCAGCTCGACAGCCGCCTCACGCTCTATCGCGACACCTGGCGCATGGCGTCCGACCGGCCGCTCTTTGGCTGGGGCCTCGACTCCTATGGCGATGTTTTTCGGATCTACAATTCCCAGCGGTCGGTCGAGGGCTGGACTCCCTACTACCGTGAGGCGCATTGCGACTGGCTGCAATTCCTCGCGGAGACGGGATCGGTGGGAACCGCGCTGCTGGTCCTCACCGGCCTCGTGCCGCTGATGCGCACCCCGGGACGGAACGGGGTGTCGGCGGTGCCCGCGTTCCTGCTCTGCGGATGCGGGCTGATCCTGATCTATGCGACCTTCGAGTTCCCTCTGGCAAATCCATCGGTGGTGATCGGTTTCTGGCTAAGCCTGTTCGTGGCCCGGCGATATATGATGCTCGATCGGTCCGCCCGCATCGCATGACAACGGCCCCGAAGATTCCGGTGTCGGTCGCGATCCTGACGTTGAACGAGGAACGCCACCTTCCCGCGTGCCTCGCCTCCCTCGCGGGCTGCGACGACGTCGTGGTTGTCGACTCGGGCTCGACCGATCGGACCGTGGAGCTTGCGCGCGCGGCGGGCGCGAGAGTCTTCCTCCACCCGTTCCATGACTTCGCCAGCCAGCGGAACCACGCCATGGAGGCGATCGAGTATGCCCATCCGTTCGTCTTTCATCTCGACGCGGACGAACTCGTCACCCCCGAACTCCTGGCCGAATGCGCCGGCGTTGCGTCGGCCACGACCGCCGACGGATTTTATGTCGCACCGCGGATGATGTTCGACGGCGTCTGGCTGAGGCATTGCACGGATTTTCCCGCCTGGCAGGCACGCTTTGTCCGGCGCGATCGGTTTCGCTTCATTCAGGTCGGCCACGGCCAGAGGGAAGCTCCAGAAATGAAAATGGGATATCTGCAGTCCAATTACCTCCACGACATCTCGGTGCCCGATCCCGCCGCCTGGGAGCAGAAGCACCGGCGTTATGCGGCCGAGGAAGCCGCACAATTCCTGGCCGACGACCGCGCCAATGACTTCGCCTGGCGGGCGCTTTGGGCCGGTCCGCCGCTGGCGCGACGTCGCGCCGTCAAGCATCTGAGTTATCGCCTCCCCGCCCGCGCGTGGCTCCGTTTTGTCTACCAATACTACTGGCGGCGCGGCTTTCTCGATGGTGCGGCTGCCCGGCGCTATTGCCGTCTGCTGGCGCGCTATGAGGCGTTTACCGTCGCGGAGATTCGCCGGCAACGCACGGTGCATCCGGGAGCCGCCTCATGACCCGGCCGCGCCCCCGCGTCATCCTGATTAATCGGGTCTACTGGCCGTCCGAGGCGGCGACCGCGCAACTGTTGACCGACCTGGCCGAAGGTCTGGCGGGACGCGACTGGGATGTCCATGTGATCGCAGCCGGCCGAGAAGACGTCGCGCGCCACGGAGTGACGATCCATCGCAGCGGCGGCGAGACGGCTCATGGCGGCATGGTGTCGCGCGCGGCAAACTACGCCCGGTTCCTGCGCGCGGCCGCCCGTGTGCTCCGCGTTTTGGCCCGGGCCGGCGACGTCATCGTGGCCATGACGGATCCGCCGCAACTGGCGTGCCGGGTCGCCGCCGCCGCGACCGCTTCGGGCGCGACCACGGTCCACTGGATCCAGGACATCTATCCCGAGATACTCACGGCTCACGTGGGGCGCTGGGCCCGGCTCGCGCTCACTCCGCTCACGCGCGTTCGCAATCGGGCGTGGATGGTCGCGGGCCGGTGCGTGACGGTCGGCGAGGACATGGGCGAAACCCTCGCTGCCGCCGGAGTCCTCCCCTCTCGCCGCTGCGTCATTCCGAATTGGGCTCCCAGAGTACTCGAAATCCAGCCCGCTCCCGCTGAGGTCGCGGCCGCGCGGCGCGACTGGGGCGCCGACGGGAGGTTCGTCGTCGCGTACTCGGGCAATCTCGGCCGGGTGCATGAATTCGGTGCCGTCGTTCGGGCCGCCACGAGTCTGCGCGATTGCGAGCTCGTCCAGTTTGTCTTCGTCGGCGGCGGGCCGCGCCTGCGCCAGGTCAAAGCCGCGGTCTCCGACATCGGGCTTTCCAACGTCCGGTTTCTTCCCGCGCAACCGCGCGACCGCCTGGCGGCGGTGATGGCGGTCGCGGACGCGCATCTGGTCACCTTGCGACCCGGCTTCGAGCACCTGGTCTACCCGAGCAAGCTGGCCGGGATCCTTGCCGCGGGGCGACCGGCCTTGTTCGTCGGTCCGGCGGGCAGCCAAATCGCCCGGTTCGTGGTACGCGAACGCTGCGGGCTGGCGTTCGGACCCGAGTCGGGCGAAGACTTGGCCGCCGCGATCCGAAGTCTCGCCAAGGATCCGGAACGGACCGATGGCCTCGGCCGCGCGGCACGCGGGGCATACGAACGCCACTTCACGTTCGCTTCCGCGCTCGACGCCTGGGATTCCGTTCTGCGATCCGCGAGCCGATGAGCGATCAAACCGCGATTGCTTCGGCCGTCTTCGCCCGCAAGGTGGTGTCATCAGGATGATGTTTCCGCGGAGATCGACCACACTGCTGTTCGTCGTCACCGACATGGTGTCCCTGGCGCTGTGCTTCAATCTCGTCGGCTGGGCCTACGGGATCGTGGACGCCGACCACCCGCTCTTCATCTCGCTGCAGGCACCCTTGCTGGTTCAGGCGATCTGCCTCTACCTGATCGACGGCTACAATCCGCGCACGGACATGCTGTCGGTGACCTACGCCTCGCTTCACGTCATCGCGCTGGGCGGGGCCCTGATTTTCACCTTCCTGCTCACCTATGTGTTCCTGCCGCCGGGTTTCACGCTGCAAACGAGCCGCTTCGTGATCACGGTTTCGTACCTGGCCGTCATCCCAGTCACGCTGCTTTACCGGCGCGCGTACTTTCTGCGCCTCGGCCAACGGCACCAGCAGCGATATTTCGTCTTCCTCGGCAGCCCGGAAAACTGCCTCACGTTCAAGGAGGAGTGCCGCAGCCACGAGATGCAGCAGGCGGTGTTGTTCGCCACCCACGAGACCTTCATGCGCCAAGCGGCGCCGCACGGCCATACGGCGGGTTTCGGCAACATCGTCGAATATCTCGACGAATATGAAGGAAAGATCGACGCGATCATCCTGCGCGAGTCCAGCCACGAGCTGCCGGCCGCCGTCACCCAGAAGCTTGTCGACCTCCAGTTCGTCGGCGTCCCGACCTACACCCTCGAACTCTTCCATCAGGTCTACTGGCGCAAGATTCCGCTCTATCGCCTGAACCAGACCTGGCTCTTCCAGGAAGGATTCCCCATCGCGCGGGAACCGGTCTTCCTCCGCCTGAAGCGCTTATGGGACATCGGGTTTGCGCTGGTCGGCCTTGTGCTCTTCGCCCCGTTCTTTCCGCTCGTGGCGCTCGCCATCCGCCTCGACAGCAAGGGACCGATATTTTTCCACCAGCAGCGGGTCGGAAGGAATCGAAAGCCGTTTCACGCCATCAAGCTGCGCACGATGCGGCCCGACAGCGAAAACGCCCTCTACACCAAGGAGCGCGATGAACGGATCACCCGCATCGGGCGCCTTCTGCGCAACTCCCGGATCGACGAGATTCCCCAGCTCTGGAACGTGCTTCGCGGCGACATGAGCCTCATCGGTCCGCGCGCCGAATGGGTCAAGCTGGTCGACGATTATGAAAAAAAGATCCCGTGCTATCACTTCCGCCATCTGGTGAAGCCCGGCATCACCGGCTGGGCGCAGGTCAGTTATCCCTACGGGGCCAGTCTCGAGGACACTCTGCGGAAACTGGAATATGATCTCTATTACATTCGCTATTTCTCCTTCGTCCTCGACGCCTCGATCGTGCTGAAAACGGTCCAGGTGATGATTTTCGGCAAGGGCCGCTGAGTGGCGTGCCGGTTGCATCACGGGCCGACCTGCCTATCCCTCCCTTCATGTCCAAGCTCAAGACGTACGACCTCATCTGCCTCGGAGGCGGCAGCGCCGGCTTCAACGCCGCGCGGGTGGCCGCCGATCTTGGACGAAAGGTCGCCGTCGTCGACGGCGCGCGCGAACTCGGCGGCCTTTGCATCCTGCGCGGTTGCATGCCCTCGAAGACGCTCATCTTTGTCGCCGAGACGCTCCATGCCGCCCAGCACGCCGATCGGCTCGGACTGCGCGTGCCGCGCGCGCACGCGGACATGGCCGCGGTTCATCGCCGCAAGAAACGCCTCATCGCCGAATTCGCCGCCCACCGGCTGAAGGCGCTGGAGGATGGCAGGTTCGATCTCTATCATTCCAACGGCCGATTTTTCGACGCTCACACGATTGAGCTCGCCGATGGCCGGCGGATCCGGGGACGCAAATTCCTGATCGGAACCGGCTCGAAGGTGGACGTCCCGCCGGTGCCCGGATTGCGCGAGGCTCGTTTCTGGACCAGCGACGATGTGCTCGAACTGGACTTCGTGCCGCGAAGCGTGCTCGTGCTCGGCGGCGGCATCGTCGCCTGCGAACTCGCGCAATTTCTCAACCGCATTGGCAGCCGGGTAACCCTGATCCAGCGCAGCCGGAACATTCTCCGCGACCATTCCGAGGAAGCATCCCAAGTCGTGCAAAAGGCCTTTGTCGACGAGGGCATCGAGCTGCTGGCCGGCACGCAGATCCTCGGGCTCACGCAGACCAGGCGCGAAACCGTGGTGCGTTTCCAGCACGACGGCAAGGTGCGCACGCGGCGCGCCGCCCACTTGTTCAACGCCCTGGGCCGGGCGCCGAACACGGGCGGTCTCGGTCTCGAAAACGCCGGCGTCAAACTTTCTCCGCATGGGCGGATCCGGACCAACCGGTGGCAGCAATCGAGCGCCCCTCACATCTACGCCGCGGGCGATTGCGCCGGACCCGCGGACATCGTGCATGTGGCCATCCAGCAGGCCGAGGTTGCGGCCCGGCATGCCTTTCGCGTGCGCGGGGTGAAACCGGTCGACTATTCCCTTCTGCTCAATGTCGTCTTCACCGACCCGCAACTGGCCACGGTCGGCCTTCTCGAGCGCGACCTCGACGAACGCGGTGTTCCGTATCTCACCGCCTCCTATCCGTTCGACGACCATGGCAAGTCGATCCTGATGGAGGCGAAACGCGGATACGTAAAGGTGCTCGCCGAACCCACCCGCGGCCGCATCCTGGGCGCCGAGATCGTCGGGCGCGATGCGGGCGAACTGATTCACTCCCTGGCCGTCGCCATCGCCCACCGGGCCACGGTGCATTCCCTGCTGAAATCGCCCTGGTATCATCCCACCTTGTCCGAAATCATCACTTATCCGCTGGAAGGGATCGCGGAGAAACTGCGCCGATGACCGGCGTCGTTTCCCTGCGCCCCCCGGTTGAAGGAATGGCCGCGTAACGCCATGGGCGATCTGACCGCTTATCAGGACGTGATCAACGTCGCCGAGTGGACGGTGAATCTCGTGGGCGTCGTGCTGCTCGGGCGCCTTGCCTTCTCACCCGATTTTCGCGCGCGCCAGCTTCGCCGCGAGCCGCTGCCGCGCTGGCCGGTTTCGCCCTTCGATTTTCTCCTGCTGCTCGCCATGGCCGCCATGCTCGCGGTCGCCGGCACCGTGATGATCTCCACGTCCTTTGGGCCGATGATCAACCGATCGGGCAGCCGGGAGGGATTGCTGGTCGTCGCCTCGGGCCTCGGGATTCACGGCAGCGCCCTGCTGGCGTGGCCGCTCCTAAGGGGATTGCTCCGGCGGCTGACTCCGGAGCTCGGCGACCATCCGGGACTTCATCCCTTCGAAAAGCGGAGCCGGTGTTCCCCGACGCGCGCGCTTCTTCTCGGCCTCGCCACCTTCGCCGCGGCGCTTCCCGTGGTCTTCGCGGTCTCCTATCTTTGGGGCCTCGCGCTGCATGCCATGGGATTGCCCGAGGAACCGCAGGACCTGATCGGCATCTTCAGCCGGACGCATTCTCCCCTGGTGATGGGAGGGATGCTGGCTGTCGCCTGCCTGCTTGCACCTCTCAACGAGGAACTGATCTTTCGGCGTTCCATCTATCGTTTTGTCCGCGATCGCCTGGGCTGGAGTCGCGCCCTGGTGATCAGCGCGCTGGTGTTCGGCCTGGTCCATGGCAACTGGTTCGGTTTTCTGCCGCTCACCGTTTTCGGCGCCCTGCTTGCCCTGGCCTACGAACTCACCGGCGACATCCGCGTCCCGATGATCGCCCATGCCCTTTTCAACCTGAACACGATCATCGGCATCATGGCGGGATTCCAGCAGTGAACCCATGAAGCTGTTCACCTCCGTTCGTTCCCAACGCGTGACCTCGCTCGGCGAACGCCGGCTGATCGGCCGGATTCGCGGCTGGCTCGGGGACGTGTGTCCGCCCGCACCGTTCGGCATGGGCGATGACTGCGCGGTCCTGCCGCGCCCGGGACGCTCGCTCCTGATCACGACGGACCCCGTGATCGCCGGCCGCCATTTCGACGGCGCGGTTCCCGCTCGCGCGGTGGGGGCCAAGCTCCTGAAGCGCAACCTGAGCGACATTGCGGCGATGGGCGGGACGCCGCGGACCGCCGTCGTGTCGCTGGCCCTCGCCCCCGCCACCTCCGTCGCGTGGTTGCGCTCGTTTTATGCCGGCCTCGCCCACTGCGCCCGACGCCACCGCGTGAAGGTCGTGGGCGGCGACGTCACCCAGGCGCTCGATGGATTTTTTGGCGCTTTTCTCACGCTGCACGGCGAGGCCACCGCCGCGCGGGTGATCACCCGCCAGGGCGCCCGGGCCGGTGACCAATTGTATGTGACGGGAGCGCTCGGCGGGAGCCGGCTCGGACATCATTTTACCTTCGAGCCCCGATTGCGCGAGGGTGAGTGGCTCGCCCGGCGGCCGGAAATCCGGGCCATGATGGATCTCAGCGACGGCCTGGCGAAGGATGTGCGCGAACTCGTCCCGCCGCCGCTCGCGGCCGATCTCCTGCCCGATGAAATTCCCGTCGCGGCCGATGCGCGCCGTTGGGCCGGCCGCACCGGAGGTTCGCCGCTCGAACATGCCCTGCGAGATGGAGAGGACTACGAACTGCTGATCGTTGTCGATGGCCGTCGTTCCGCGGACGGATTGTTGAAAAACTGGCGGCGACATTTTCCCCGGCTCCCCTTGACTCGGATCGGAAGCATCGTCCGCGGCAGTTCCGCGAAATACCGATTGGGAGCGAACCTGCTCGCCGACGGCGGATTCGAACACCTGCGCCCGGACTCCGCGCGGGCCCGGTCACGATGACAATTGAACAGCTTCGTCAGGGGATCGTCACCGCCACGGCCGAAGAGACGCGCGATCTCGCCTCGCGGCTGGCGGCCGAACTTCCCGCCGACACCGCGCTCGCGCTTCATGGCGATCTTGGTGTTGGCAAGACGACGTTTGTCCAGGGTCTGGCGCGCGGTCTCGGGGTGAAGGACAACGTGACCAGCCCGACCTTCGGCATCTATTCCGTTTATCGCGGCGACCAGCGCACCTTGGTGCACCTCGATGCATACCGGCTCGACGACGATTCACAGGTCGAGGGTCTCTTGCTGGAGGAATTCCTGCTCAGCCCTTGGTGCCTGGCGGTGGAATGGCCGGAGAAAATCGAAGGGTGGCTGCCGGCAGGAGCGTGGCATCTTCGACTGTCCATCGTCGAGGGTGATCGGCACCACCTGCGCCTCGAGTAGGCGCGGGCGCGGATCCCATCGGGTGCATTCGCCCCATCCCACCCGGCTTCGTTTGATGCGCCGCGTGCCGTGAACGACCGGATTCCGCCCGGAAGATCGACCGGGTCACGGGCCGAGCCGATCTCACGGGAGTGCCGTCCGGGCGCGAGTCACGAGACGATCGCCGACACGCTCACCGGTGATTGGCGTCGGTAGGGACGCCGACCCAACGGCCCAAGTCCGATTCAGGCCGGCGCGATCGACGGCGGTTCGGAAGCGGGGGGAACCACGGGAGGGGATGATTCCGCCACCGGTTCCGATGAAGCGATGACTTCGGGCCCTCCGGCGGGCGTTTCCGGTGCCGGCGGTTCAACAACGGGCTCCTCGACGGCGGGTGTTTCCGAAATTGGAGCGGGTGCCTCCGGTGCCGGCGGCTCGGCGACGGGCGCCTCGACTGCGGGTGTTTCGGCGGTCGGCGCAGGGGAATCGGCCGGAGGTGTCGCGGGTGCCTCCGGAAAATCGACCGGATCGTGCTCCTCGCCGGCATCCTCGGCCTTGCGGTTGGCCTGCGGAACCACGGCCGGCGGGGCGAACAGTTTCGAATCCGAAAACTCGGTCATGTAGCCCTCCATCACGAGCCAGCGCAGGTCGTTGTTCATCTTGCGCAGGCGCTCGCTCTGCTCGACCGGCAGCGCCGAGAACGGAGCCTGGGAGGCCGTCGTGCCTTCCGGAGCCGGATGAGCGGCGATCGCAGCGGCAACGTCGATGCCGAGGAATTTCAACGGCAGATCCTTCACGGGCATCATCGGATTCTTCTCCACGTAGTCGATCAGCGACATGATGGACTCGGAAAAGACCTGTCCCGGCACGCGGAAGCGGCGCTTCACGGCGCAAACATAGGAGACGCCGCGCGAACCCTTCTTGAAGATCGTGAAGCCCTCGCGCCGGAGTCGTCCGCGCAACGCGTTGGCGGTGTCGAGCGGGAATCGCCGCTGGCGTTCCACATGGCCCTCGACCGCCCGGCGCGCTTCGCCGGGAGGAAGTTTCTCGATCAGCTTGCCGTGGAAACGGACCGTATCGACGGCCCGCACGGCCTTGTCGCGGGCATTCGCCAGCAGGTAGGCCCGCGCCTCCTCGAAGCTGTCAAAAGTCACGGCCGGCGCGGCCGGCGTGGATACCGGCTCCGGCGCTGGCACGGGTGCCGGTGCGGCCTCGGTACTTTCCGGAGCGGGTGCGGCGGGTTCCACCGCCACTGGAGGATTCGATTCCGACGCCGGCTTCGCCGCAGGCGTCTTCCACGTGTAGCGCGTCGCCTTCTTCATCTTGTCCAGCCATTGCTGCGCGACCTCGGGCTCACGCACCGACACGATGCCGTCGCGGAACTTCTCGAACGGCATGCGGGCGAGCTTGGCCGCGTGGTGCTGCTGCAGGATCTGCTGGTAGCGATGGTAATTCGGCGGCCCGAGCAGCTCACCGGTGATTCCGCACTTGTTGATGATCGGAAAATTGCCCTTCGGCGGATCGATCTCCACTTCCTGGACCTCGAAAAACAGGCCGAGATGATTTTTCAGCACGTGCTGGATGGCCGCGTCCTCCGTCTCGAAGGGCAGATGATCCGGAATGGACATGAACAACGGCGCCGGTTTGGCGGTCGCACGGGAGTCCACCGGTTTGGTCTCGACGGCCGGAGCGGAGTCCCGGGTCGGTGCGCCTTCGGTCTTGCGCTGGATGACCACCACGAAGCGCTCGTTTTTCTCGAGCACGGCCTTGGTGATCTCAAAAAGCTGGAAGGTGCGGCAGGAAGCCCGGATGGCCTTCACCATCGCCGCAAATCCGACGTCCTCGGGATAGCACGTCGTGGTGAAATACGGACTGATGTACGGGCCGCGCTCAGGGGCCGGGCCGTCCCCGCGTTCACGCCAGTCGCCCCGGTAACCCTCGCCGCCGCGAAAATCCCGCCTCGGACCGCCGCGAAAGCCACCCTCGTGAAACGGCCGTGGCTCGGAGCCCGGAGGACGGTCGCGATAGGGCGCGCGGTTTTCCAGAGGCCGGTCGGCCGGGGCGCCTGGCGCACCCGGGGCGGCCGGACCCGGCGCCGGCTTGCGAAAAGACCGCCGGTCGCGCTTCGGCTCGCCCGCGGGACCCCGGTCGTCGCGGCGGTCGCCGCGATCACCATCGCGGTCCCGGCGCGAGGCCGGCAACTGCTTGATCTCGGTCCATTGCGTCCCGAAGGTAAAATCCTGCAACTGCGTGAGGTCGATTTTGTTCAGACCCTGCTCGTTGCCATCGGTGGCGGGCTTCTGGTCGTCCATGAATGGGCGTAAGACTGAAACGGGAGTGGTTACCCGGTATGAGTCGATTGGGTTGCTTGGAGTTCCGCGGTACTAGGTCAATTCCCGCGAGAATCAGCAGTGTCCATGCCCAAAAACGGCAAAGCAAGCGCATTTCGGGGCTTTACATGAACGACACGATCACCCTAATTCGCACCTCCCGGTATTTCCATGCTCAGGTGGTGGAATTGGTAGACACACACGTTTGAGGGGCGTGTGCCGTAAGGCGTGCAGGTTCGAGTCCTGTCCTGAGCACCATTTCTCCTATGAGGCGCTGAGTAGCACCTCAGTAGCACACAAAATCCGGGAAAAAACGAACCGAGCGTCGATTCTGAGCGCGGGGAGCTAGGGCGACCGCGTTTTCCCTGCACACCGGCAGACCGATTGCATGACAATCGCGTAACCTTCGTCAAATCACCAAACTCGGCCGGCTCCGCCGGCAATTTCCTGTCCCGCAGCGTGGCAAGGCGACAGCCCCTGCTGTCCATTACCCTCGCCGGCGCCGGTTCGTGCACCTGCGATGCACTGGCACGGTCGCCGTGGGCGATTTTTCGGTACGAGTGTATCCTAGGGGGACTGATCGGGTGTAACTATCCTGGGCGGACTCCCGTCGTCCCGGAAGGGCGGCTTCGGCCTCGGGGATAGGCGCTCCGACGATTTTCGGCCCGATCGTGAAGCGCCAGTATAAAACGGGGCGATTTCCGTGTATCTACTCTGCCGGCTCATTCTGGTCCGGCCTCTACCATCCACAACCATGCCGATCGTATATCGAACCATCAAAGCAGCGGAAGATCGCCAAAACGGCTTTTCCCTCACTTACCACGAGCACGCCGGAGCCATTTCCGGAGGCTCTGCACCCATCCTTCGCGAGGCGATTGAGAATGCCATCAACGTCGAGCAGCACTCTCCCAGCCGGCGGTCCACACTTGAACAATTCCATGCGCTGGGCGCGCGCCTGAACTGGGAAGAGGTAGCGATAGCCAAAGCCGGCGGCTAGCCGACTAGCGGGCGCGGCCGGCAGCCTGTGGGATTCGACGACACTGACGCTTGCGACAGGCGGATCAGATGAAATCGAAATGCTCCTCTTTCAGTCCGCGGCAAACGCCGTCGAGGCCCGGAAACATGGAAGCGGCTGTTATCCCCATCGAAGCGAGCTCCCTCATGGCGTCAGCTCTGTCGGTGTTGGGAATATCGACAATTCCCAGAAATTTTCGCTCCTTGGTTTCCGAAAGGCGAATCCAGGCGGCGACATCGGCCACAGTTGAAAACGTGTGGTAGGATTGTTGCGGCACGTGCCGGGGGTTTTCGTAAGATTCGAACTGCCGGATTGAGACGCTGGGCGCAGGATCTTGAATGTTAGCCGGCTGAGGCTGTGCTTTGCGCCAGGCATCCTGATCGAAAAGAAATATACGGGAAAAAGAATTCGGTTCTCTCGTGGCGCGCGACGAAAACGCAAAGTACGCGGCGATGAACGGCGATCGCGTCCAGTCCAAGATCGGAGTGGGATATCCGTGATGTTGGGCAAGACTGAGCAGCGCCCCGAACGATACCGGGTCAGGTAGGCTGTAACGTCTCGTTGTTGTCGAATTTATGCGGTGAGCGAGCTCGCCCAGATTTTCGTTGCGGTATCTTTTGAGGTCGAATCGCTGCAAGCGATGGAAGGAGGTCGTCAGATGCCATTGGTTCGAGCCCTGGCCGCGAAAAAGTTGTCGCGCGCCTTTCAGAAGCGGAGCGACGTGAGCTTTGAATTCCTCCCAACGCATAGTTACGTCAGCCGGATACTGGGCAGCCATCGGGTCGTTAAGACGAAACCTGCCGTGCATTCCAGAATCGCCTACCCATTTCCCAGCCACCGAGTCCCCTTGGAATTCACCCTCGACAGTTATTAGATTTGAGACGGTAAATTTAGCGTAGTCCGGATGCTGGCGAGCGGCGACGAGTGATTGCCGGGCGATATCGAATATTTCGGGCTCGTCCAACGAGGTCGCCGTGAATTTCGCGCCGTCGATATGGTATGAGAACTCGACTCGTGAGGCGGGAAGTGTCGGACCTTCAACAAAACATCCGATTGCAACATTCGGACGATCCTCCTCGACGCTTAAAGTTGCAAACCCCTCCGTGACGAATCCGACGGGCGCATTGTCGATGCCAAAGTGGCCAATCCATTGACCTGCTCTGAGAGAATTCATTCAAGGCTCGTATCCAATCGTCACCGCCAAAGCAATTGTGACCCGCAAGTCGGTCGCTGCTTGCCATCCCCACGCCCTCGTTTGCCAATCGGCCATGCCAACACGATTCGGACGGACCCTCGGACTCGTAAACGTTCAAATCGCCGATGACGCTATCGCAAACTTCGGCTCCTGCCTACTGCTTTGCACCGGCTTCTGCCATTGGATCCTGTCGGCCGCGCGGTACGGGCCGAGCTCACCCGATGGGGTCATGACCCTTTCGGATTGGCGGCAGAAAGCAATAGAGGCCCTAAGTTGTGCTGCTTACGAGGGCTTGCTCACCTCTTGCGCCGGTGACAAAAAGTCGTGCGCATGAATGAGGACGACAAAATTAAAGCGGTGTTTGATTTGGTGGTCAATCTCGCTAACGCGAGCGCGACCGTGGCTTCACAGCTGGCCGCGTTTAGGTCTCGGGCTACAGCCTCCTCGAGAATGATCGAAGAATTAATCGAAACGCTGTCCGTAGACCCCAAACAAAAAACAGAGCTGTTGCAGAAATTTGTGGCGTTGCAGAAGGAGGAGCTCAAGCAGGCGCTTTTGGAAGTTGAGGACATTAGCCCCGCGATTGCGGCGCGGTTTCAGGAGATCACAGACCGGTCATTGCCAGAGAGCATGAACGAAGCGGACGCTGAGTCCGGCCAGTAAGCTTCATTCCCGCCGCACCCAGCAACCCCGACTTGATCTGCCATTTTGCTCGCGCGCTATTCGGTGATATGAGACCTGCGGTGACGCGTTAGCGGACGCTCAAAAGCGAGCAGGCCAAGGCGCGCGATTTGCCGATGGCCCGAGCCTTGCCGGTGCAACTATTTCAGGTGATTGCTTGGGTTGCTCGGGTCAACAGCCCGAAGAATGACCCACCCGAGTGCGTGGAGCCGATGCCTGTCTCGTCGCTACACTATAAGCGCGAGCCGCGTGGGCGCGTAACAACACTGTAGCGCGACCAAGGCGAATGTTGGTCGCAATTTAGGTACTGCAAAAACCGCTACGGCCAAGTTACATATTGAGGCCGTGAAAAATGACGAATCTGAGGCCGCCGCCTCTCGGAAGACGTATCGCGATACACTCCTGTCCTTACAGGAGAAAATGCAGGCTGAATACGACAAGGCGCTGTTGACACTTTCCGGAGGCGCATTCGGCTTAAGCGCGCTCATCATCAAAGACCTGATCGGAACGGACAAGGCGAAGGGGTCGTTGTTGTTACTCATCGCCTGGGTTTCGTGGGCAACAAGCATGCTTGCAGTCATTGCTTCGTTTTTCACGAGCACTTTCGCCATGGAAAAGGCGGTCAAACAAACTGACGAAGGAACAATTGCGCGAGAAAATGCCGGTGGAATCTTTAACTGCGCCACGCAGCTGTTCAACATTACCTCAGGTTCGGCCTTTTTCTTGGGCGTGATTTTCTTTTCGTTTTTTCTTCACCATAATTTATGAACGCAAACGATTCCAATAAACAGCAAGACATCCCGGAGACGCGTGGAGCCAAAGTGCCTGCTCCTCCGCCGTCACCCGCGCCGACACAGACAAATGAAGGTGCCAAGAAGTAACGAAGTCACCCGACAGGAGCATCCCATGTCTAATCAACCCGGAAAACCAACACAGCTCGGGGCAAAAGTGCCGCCTCCGCCATCGCCCGCAGCGCCAAACGTCGTGGGCGTCAAAGGCGGCTACAAAGTCCCCCCGCCGCCGCCAACATTGGGGCCACCGCCGCAGAAGTAGTTGCAATCCGGCACTCGCGATTCGGGCCTAACCCGATGGGGTCATGATGGTGTAGCCAAAACACGGGTGACAATCCATATCCCAAACTCGAGCGAAAATTGGGTTTTCTGGTCCAGTCCACGCCGTGCCATCGACATCGCTCCCGCAACCCGCAGTTTTCAGCGTCACCAGTATCCCCAAGCCGGGATTACCTCTCCACCTCCTGTCACCCACCACACCCCCTAGCCTGACCCCCGTCCCCTCGGCCATTTCGTCCGCGCTCCCAGGCGCGAACCGGGCACAAAGCAAGGTTCGAGCCAATTTTTCCCGCCCACGAATCGGGAGGGTTTTCGATTTGTCCCCGGGACCCGCCGGCGGTCCGGCCCCGAGCGCATGGCCCCGGGGATATCTCGTTGCGCCGATGGGGCATCCCTGTATCCATCCCCGGGCAACGACATATTCTTTCCATGGACGATCTGCAGCAGAAGGGCGAAGCCAAGGTGAAGGCGGAGTGGCTGGACGACGCGACGTGCGCGGCCTGGCGGAGATGGCATGATAAATCGGTGATTTTCTGGAGTGAACTCACCCGCGAACTGCTGGCCGCCTCCGCGCTCGCGCCGGGTCAGCGCGTGCTCGATCTCGCCAGCGGCACCGGCGATCCGGCCCTGGCCGTGGCGCGAGCCGTCGGACCCACCGGTCACGTCGTCGTCAGCGACCTCGCCCCGCAAATGCTGGACATCGCGCTCGAGAATGCCAACCGGGCAAATCTCACGAACCTCTCCTACGAGGTCGTCGACGCCCACACGATGCCTTTTCCGGATGCGTCGTTCGATCGCGTCACCTGCCGGCTGGGAGTCATGTTCTTCTGGAATTTGCCCCGGGCCCTGAGCGAGATCCGGCGCGTCCTCAAGCCCGGCGGGATCGTTTCGTTCGTGGCGTGGGGTCCGATTGACCGCAACGAGTACATGCGCGCGGTCACGGCCCCGTTCAATCAACGCAAGCCACTGCCGCCACCCGCCCCCGGCGCACCCCATCCCGCGCGATTTGGCCTGCCCGGCTCACTCAGTGCCGAGCTCACCACCGCGGGCTTTTCGCGCGCGAACGAAAAATCTCTCAGCGTCCCGATGCACTGGCCCGGTCCGCCCGAGGAGCTTTGGACCCGCCAGCACGAGATCTCCGCGCCCCTGCGCCCCTATTTCGACAGTTTTGCGCCGGAAGCCAAGGCGGATGCGATTCGTGAAGTCATCGCCATGCTGCACGGGCATTACGACGGCCGCCAGGTGGCGATGAACACGGCGATCGTGGTGGCGTCGGCGGAGCGGTAGGCCGGCCGCTGACCTCCCGCCGGCGTTGCGAAGGGCTCCGACATTGCGCGCCATGCATCGGACGCGCAACGTGGGCCCGTGAATCCTGCCCGCGCTCGCCGTCAGCCAAGACCGGAAAATCCGGCCGTGCGGCCGACGTCCGGAGTCAACCCGTGGCTGGCGGCCCTGGGCGTCTTCGCGCTGGTGCTGGTCACGTATGGGCGGATTTGGATGGCGGGATTTATCTGGGACGACGACGCCCACGTCACGCCACTGGCCCTGCGCTCGGCCCATGGTCTCTGGCGCATCTGGTTCGAACCCGGAGCCACCCAGCAATATTACCCGCTGCTGCATTCGTTTTTCTGGCTGGAGCATCGGGTTTGGGGGGATGACCCAACCGCCTATCATCTTGTCAACCTCGCGCTCCACTCGATCGTCGCCATTCTCCTCGCGCTCACGCTTCGCCGACTCGGGGTGCGGGCCGCCTGGGCGGCCGCGCTGATCTTCGCGGTGCATCCCGTCATGGCGGAATCGGTGGCGTGGATTTCCGAACAAAAAAACACGCTGTCCGCCGCGCTGTACTTCGGCGCCACCCTCGCCTACCTGCGGTTCGACACCGGCCGGCACGCTCGAGCATACGCTGTCGCCCTCGTGTTCTTTGCCCTGGCCCTGACCGCCAAGACCGTCACCTCCACCCTTCCCGCGGCCCTGCTGGTGGTTTTTTGGTGGCAGCGCGGAAGTCTTTCCTGGCGACGGGACGTCGTCCCCCTGATCCCGTGGTTCGCCCTCGCAACAGTCGCGGGCGCGACCACGGCCTGGATGGAACGCACTTCCATCGGAGCGTCCGGTGAAGCCTTTGCCCTCGGCGGCGTCGAGCGCCTCCTGATCGCGAGCCGCGCCATCTGGTTTTACCTGGCAAAACTCCTGGCGCCCACCGGCCTCGTTTTCATCTATCCGCGATGGGAAATCGAACGCACCGACTGGGTCCAATACCTGCCCTTGCTGGCGCTGATTGTCGTCACCGGAATCGCCTGGAAGGCGCGCCGCCGTTCCCGCAGCCCGCTCGCGGTGCTGCTGCTCTATGCGGGAACATTGTTTCCCGCCCTCGGATTCATCGACGTGTTCC
>DASYDZ010000238.1:0-32149 GCA_036499305.1 Candidatus Didemnitutus sp. | reverse complement strand
TAAAACGTTGTTCAGCAGCTACTTACGAGGCGGCCGCTCAATTTCGAAAAACCGGAAATATCGAGCATTTGCCCGCCATCGTGCTGGGTATCATCGAGCGATACGTTGAGCCGGACCTCCGCGCGAAACTGAAGGATGCGGACGACGATCTCCGGATCATCGAGGATCTCGGCATCGATTCCCTGACGATGATGGAGATCGTTATCCTTGTTGAGGATGTGCTCCAGATGTCGATCAACAACGAGGAGCTGCGCAATTTGCGCACGATTGGAGACGTCAAGACATTCATCAGTTGCAAGATCCGCGGGCTTCCCCTGCCGAAGCCGACAAAATTTCTGCCCATCGAGGCCATCGCCTCGATCATGCCCATTCAGCCGCCCTTCCTTTTCCTCAGCGAGGCGTCTGTGAATGTCCACGGCGCGAATGCGAAATATCGGATCAGCGGACAGGAATTCTTCCTGCAGGGTCATTTCAAGGACAACCCGGTGTTTCCCGCCTCGATCATGCTCGAAGCGCTCGGCCAGCTTTGCGTCCTTTTCCTGCTGGAGAGCCAGATCGGCGAAGCCGGCAAGACGGTCGATCCGAAGTCCATTTTCTTCACCTCATGTGAAGGCGTCCGTTGCCATCGGGTTTGCCGTCCGAACGACATCCTGAGCCTTTCGATCAAGCCCAAGCGTCTCAAGTTGCCGCTCGCGACTTTCGAAGGCCAGATTCGCGTGGGCCAGGAAAGGGCGGCCCTGGCCGAGGAAATCATCCTGACTTTTGCCTATGCCGAGGAAGTGGCCCAGCCGGCGGCTGCTCCGACGCCCGTGGCGGCGCCATCCGCGAATCCCTCGGACTCCACCGAGGAACCCCGTCGGGTCGCCGTCAACGCCTGAGTGATATCTGCCGCCGACGCTGCGGATGTCGGTTTTGGTCTGAAACGGCGTTGCATCAGCGTCCGGTTCGCAGGATGAACACCGGGCGGTCATAAACCGGAGTTACATGCGTAAAGTTTACATCACCGGACTGGGATTCATCACGAGCATCGGCAACGACGCGGCCTCGGTTTCGGAAAACCTGCGGGAATTGCGACATGGGATGATGACCTATCCTCCGTTCGCCAGGCCGAATATCCCGGTCAAGGTGGCCGCGCCGATCAGGGACTTCACGACCGATTCCACCGAAGCCGAGGATTGGATTATTCCCGCGCGGTACACCGTAAAGCGGGAATTGTTGCGGGGCATGGCGCCTCACGGGGTCTACGCCTACTGCGCCATGCAACAGGCCGTCGAGGACGCCCGCCTCACGGAATCGGATTGGTCGAACCTCGACACCGGCCTGTACGCGGCCTCCGGCGGGTCGCCGTTTCTCCTCGGCCACTATCTCGAGCGCATGCGCAAGCTCGGCGTGATGCGCTGCCAGCCGCTCGGAATCGTTGCGTCCATTTCGGGGACCGTGAACTTCAACCTGGTCTCTTATTTCAAGATCAAGGGCGCTTCGACCGGATTTTCCTCGGCCTGCGCGTCGTCCGCGCACGCGCTCGGTTTTGCGTACGACGAAATCGCCCTTGGCCGCCAGAAGCGGATGTTCGTGATCGGGGCGGAGGACGGCAACGTGGAGAGCATCCTGCCCTTTGCCGGCATGCGCGCCCTGTCGCTGCAGACCGATCCTTCGATCGCCTCGCGCCCCTTTGATGCCGCCCGCGACGGTTTCGTCGGAACCGGAGGCGCCACGGTTCTGGTCCTGGAGAGCGAGGAAGAGGTCGCACGGCGCAGCGCCAAGATTTATTGCGAGGTCGCCGGATGGGGACAGGCATCGGACGGCCATAACGTCGCGATCTCCCATCCGGATGGCGCGGGCCTGCGAAACGCGATCACGCGGGCGTTCCAGGCCGCCGACATCACCGCGGAAGCGGTCGACTACGTTAATGCGCATGCGACCTCCACCCCGATCGGTGATCTGTCGGAATTGCGGGCCCTGGCGGCCATATTTGGCAACTCACCGACGCGACCGGCCATCAGCAGCACCAAGGCCTTGACCGGTCACGGACTCTCGCTGGCCGGAGCCATGGAGGCCGGGTTTTGTGCCCTGGCGATCAGGGAGGGTTTCATGCCCGGCTCGGCCCATATCAGCCGGCTGGATGCAGCCTGCGAGGGCCTGAACATCATCGGTGCCACGTTGCCCCATCGGCCCAGTGTCGTGCTGAGCAACAGCAGCGGTTTCGGCGGCGCGAATGTTGCCGTGGTGTTTCGGGGCAATTAAGTTTGCGGATGCTGGCTCCGGGTGCCGGCGTCAGCGCCGTTGAATCCCCGGCTGCCATCGGCGCAACCGGCTTGAGGTTGTCGGTCGGTCCCGCCATTGACGTAGGCGCATGCCCTCATCCCTTTCCGCGCGCTATCCGACCGCGTTTGTCACTGGCGCAAGCAGCGGGCTGGGGCGGGCATTTGCCGAGATGCTTCTCGCGGAGGGCGTCCAGGTGTGGGGCACCTCCCGGCAGGCGGAACGGTTGCCCACCCACACGGGTTTTCGTCCGGTCGTCCTGGAACTGGCCGACGGACCGGCCGCCGAGGGTATTTATCGGGCGGCGGATGCCGAGGCCGGAGGATTTGCCCTCGTCATCAACAATGCGGGTTGCGGCGTATTCGGGGCGTTTGCGCAAACCGATTTCTCGCATTGGCAGAACCAGCTCGAAATCATGCTGGTGAACACGGCCCGACTGAGTCATACGGCACTCCAATCCATGCAACGCCGGGGCCACGGCGCGCTGGTGAACATATCATCACTCGCTGCTGAATTTCCCCTCCCTTACCAGTCGGCTTACAACATGGTTAAATCCGGCCTTTCGGCCCTCAATGAGTCCCTGATGTACGAATTTGCCGGCTCCGGCGTGATCGTGATCGATTTCCGGCCGGGCGATTTTCGAACGAATTCGGAGCAGGCGGTCGTCCATCCGGCGTCGCCGCTTCCTTCGGCCGCCGCCGATCCGCGCGCCGGCCGGGTCTGGAGCGAATTTGTCCGCCTGATGCGGGCCGCCCCTCCGCCCGCCGAGGCGGCGCAGGCGTTGCGCCGCGCGCTCCTTCGTGGACGCAGTGGCACCGTGCGCGTGGGAAGTTTTTTCCAGGCGACTGTGGCGCCGTTTCTGGCCCGGTTCGGCTCGCTCCGTCTCAGGCGGCGCATCCAGGCGGGGTACTTCGGACTTTGAAGGCGCTCCCACGGTTGATCCGCCGGCCGAGCGGCCGGTCGTCCGCGTCCTGCCGTCGTTTCATTGCGGCCGCCTGACCATGTCGAAGATCCGTATCCTCGTCCTTACTTCCAGCACCGGCGGCGGCCACGACGCCCGTGCCCAGGCGTTCGCGGAGTGGTGTTTCGAGCTTTACCGCCACGACGTCGATGTGCGGATCGAGCAGATGCTGGAGAAGTCGTCCGCATTTTATCTGGCGGGGGTTAATTTTTACAACTGGATCCAGAAAAAATCCCCCAGGCTGCACAAGGCATTCTTCATCTTCGTTGAGTTCCTCAGCCTGCTGAACCGCCGCTCCGTCAGCTTCGGACGGGCTTACTACGAACGCATCCTGCGCGAATATCAGCCGCATCTGGTCTTCAGCGTGCACGATTGCCTGAACCGCGGCTATTTCCAACTGGCCCGGCGGCTCCTCGGCCGGGAAAAGGTTCGTTGCGCCACCTATTGCGGCGAGTTCTCCGGCGGATTCGGCTACAGCGTCAATTGGGTCGAGCCCACGGCCGACCTGTACATCTCCCGCACGCCGACCGCCCGCGACTATGCGGTCAAGATCGGGATGCCCGCGGAACGCTCGCGGGTGCGCGGACACCTCATGCAGCCGCGGGCGCTCCTCGAGGTGCTGACCCCCGCGAGCCGGCGCGCCTATCGCGAAAACGATCTCGAGATCCATCCCGATCGGTTCACCGTTTTCCTTGCCACGGGCGGCAACGGGGCGAACAACCACCTGGAACTGCTGCCGAAACTGCTGCCCTATGCGGACCGCATCCAGGCGATCGTGATTTGCGGACGGAACCGCGAGATCTACAACCAGCTCATCCATTGGCGCGCCGAGCATCCCGGCTTCGAGTGTTTCGTCGACGGATACTCCGAGGTCGTGCATCTGCTCCTGCAGGCCAGCGACGCCGTCGTCACGCGCGGCGGAACGACCACGTGCGCCAAGGCGCTCCATTTTCGCTGCCCGATTGTTTTCAACGTCATCGGCGGCATCATGCCCCAGGAGCAACTGACCGTGAAATTCTTCCACAATGGCTCCGGGGCCGGGGAGATTGGGAGCGCGGACGAATTCGGGCGCCTGATCGACCACTGGATGGAGGACGCGGAGTCATACCCGCGCCTGCGGGAGAATTTCCTCAAGTTGCGCTACGAGGACGACCCGACGATCGTCGTGCGCGAACTGGTTGACCTCGCCCAGGAGGCGGCCGGCACCGCGATTTCCCCGCGCCCGTTTCCCCCGCCGCGGCGCACCTAGGAGGGCGGACCCGCATTTTTGATTTTCCCCGCCGGCGTTCCTGCCCCATCACGAAGGAACCACGCCGCCGTCTTGGAACCCGAACAACCCTTCGTCGCCCTGCTGTTCACGACGTTTCCGAAGATTTCGGAGACGTTCCTCCAGCGTGACGTCGAGGCGCTTCTCGCCGGCGGATGGAGGATCCGGCTTTATTCGCTCTGGGGAGGAGGAGGTGAGTTTCGCGGCCATCGGATCCGGACCTTCAACAAATGGCGGCTGATCCCGCTGTTCCTGTTCATCATTCCGTGGAATGCCGTGCGCCGCCCGCGCATCGTGCTCGATTTGCTTGCCGGGGCGATTTCCCGCCGGGCGCCGGCGTGGCTCAACTTCTGGGAGAACATGCTCGGAGCCGGCTTTGCGGGCTGCTTCTACCGGGAATTCGGCCGCGATCCGCCCGCGCTGGTGCACGCGGCCTGGGCCGGGGCGCCCGCCACGGCCGCGTGGCTGCTCGGCCGGATACTCGGCCTGCCCTACAGCACCGGGGCCCATGCGTACGATCTCTACGAGCACGGGGGCGACTGGTGGTTGATGGAGAAGGTTGCGGCGGCGCGTTTCGTGCAGACGTCCACCGAGGTGGCCCGCCGCGAATTGCTTTCGCGCGGCGCCGATCCCTCCCGCGTGCATGTGATACGCCGCGGCCTCAACTCCTGGCCCGAACTCAAGCCACTGCGGCGTGCGCGGCATCCGGTTCGCCTCGTGTGCGTCGCCCGGCTGGTGCCGAAGAAGGGTTTGTTCGGTCAGCTCCGGATCTATGCGGCCCTGCAAAAGGCCGGGGTGGAATTCGAGGCGCGCATCATCGGTGACGGACCCCTGCGCGACGCACTGGCCGGCGAAATCTCCCGCCACGGCCTCGCGGACCGCGTGGCCCTGCTCGGCCAGCAGCCGCACGCGGAAGTCTGGCGCCAACTGGACTGGGCCGACGTGCTGTTGCACACCGGCATCGTCGCACCGAATGGCGACCGGGACGGCCTGCCCAACGTCATCCCCGAGGCGATGGCGGCCGGCGTGCTCGTCGTCAGCTCCCCCGTTTCCGCGACGGTCGAGGCGGTGCTGCCCGACAAGACCGGCCTGCTGGCCGCGGTCGATTCTCCGGAGAGCTGGGTCGATGCGATCCGTTCGCTCACCGCGGATGACGAACGGGCGGAGCGCCTCCGCGGCAACGCGCGCCGCTGGGTGGAGGCGAACTATGACGCGCGACGGAATGCCGCCCGCCTCGTCGCATTGTTCGAACGCGTGGCGCCCGCGCTGAAGGCGCCGGGCAAAGTCGAGGCCGACCCTTCATGATTTACTACGACGTGACCAAGATGGCGGGAGCAGATGGCCGCTCGGGTCTGACCCGGGTGAGTTCCCGCCTGTGGCATGAACTGGGAAAATCCGTGCGACCCGTGCGTTGGGATAAACGGTCGGGAGGATGGCGGGACAACGCCACGGGTGCCGGCATCGAGGGAACGGCCGCGGACTGGCTCCTGACCGTGGAGCTGTTCAGTGAAGCCGAGCGACCGGGGTGGGGCGGGTTCCTGCGCCGACGGACGATGCGCCTGGCGGCTGTATTCCACGATGCGATCCCGCTGCGCTGGCCCCACATCACCTGGCCGCAAAGCGTGCAACGCCACCCGGAATACATCAAATCCCTGGCCGGGTTCGATCGCGTCTGGGCGGTCTCGGCGGCCAGCCTGACGGACCTCACGGGTTTCTGGCGGTGGCAGGGCACGAGACCCGTGGCGACCGTCTCGACGGTGGACCTGGGATCCGATTTCGACGGATCAGAGCGCGAACTGGCTCTGACTGGCACCGGCGCGGGTCGTCCGCAACTGCTCTCCGTCGGCATTGTCGAACCGCGGAAGAACCAGGCCTTTCTTCTCGGGGTGTGCCAGCAGCTCTGGAATTCGGGCGTTGATTTTGAGCTTCATGTCGTCGGCCGCGAGAATCCGCATTTCGGCCGGCCCATCGCCCGGTTGCTCGAGAAGGAACAGCGTCGGGAGCGCCGGTTTCATTTCCATGGCGCGATCGGGGACGAGAAGCTGCACGGCTTGTATGCCCGCGCCTCCGCCGTGGTCTTCCCGACGCTCGCCGAAGGCTGCGGTCTTCCGTTGTTCGAGTCGCTCTGGCGTGGCGTGCCGTGCCTCGCGAGCGATCTTCCGCCGATTCGCGAATCGGCGGAGGGCGGAGGATGCCGGCTGTTCCCGGTGGGAGACGCCCGCGCATGGGCGGAGGGGATTCGCGGATTCCTGGACAGCCCCGAGTCACGCGCGGAGCTGCGACACCAGGCCATGCACCGTCCTCTTCCCCGCTGGTGCGATACGGCAGGCACGTTGCTCGCGGGGCTGCGCGCCGGCCGCTCCGAGGATTGAATTTTCCGGGAGCCGGCAGGAGGCACAAAAGATTTCTCGCGGGGAAATTCCGACGTCGGTTCGGAGCTGATTCGGCGACGTCTTTTCCTAAACCGCCAAAACCGGCGATCAGGGCGCGGTTGCCGGCTCAGTCGGCGGCTCTGCCCATCCGACTTACCTTACATCTGCTTCACCGCGTAGGACATCGCAGCGGCAATCTTCTCGAAGTCTTCGTCCGTGTGCAGCGCCGACATTGCGGTCCGGATCAGATCCTTCCCGGGGGGCACCGCCGGCGCGATGGACATCACCGTAAAGATGCCTTTTTCCAGAAGCGCCTGCCAGAAGCGATAAACGAGCTCCTTCGATCCGAGCACGATCGGCACCGCCGGAGTTTCGCTTTCCCACGTGTCGAGACCGAGTCCCTTGAGCATGTCGCGGTAACGGCGGGTATTGCGCCACAAGCGCTCGAGGTGGTGCGGCTCCGACTGCATGAGATCGAGCGAGGAGGACGCGACGGCCGCCTGTTCCGGGCTGATGGCGGCGCTGAATATCGTCTGCTTTGAATTGGTGCGGAGATATTCGATCAACTCCGTCGAGCCCGAGACAAATCCGCCCGTGCTGCCCAGCGCCTTGGACATCGATCCGCAGACGATGTCGACCTTGTCGTTGAGCTTGAAGTGATCGACGGTGCCCCGGCCCTGGTGGCCGAGGACGCCGAAGCCATGGGCGTCGTCGAGGACCGTCATGCATCCGGCCTCTTCGCCGATCTGTGCGAGTTCGGGCAGGCGGCAGATATGGCCCTCCATCGAATAGACGCCTTCCACGACCAGCATCTTCGGGGTCGCGAACGGCAGGCTCTTCACCACCTGGCGGAGATCCTCCGGGTTGTTGTGACTGAAGCGCTCCACGCCGGCCATCGACAGGCGGATGCCGTCCCAAAGGCACGAGTGAATGTTCTTGTCGGCCAGGATGACGTCGCCCTTCTGCGCAAATGACGCGACCGCCGAGCAGCAGGAAATGTATCCGGCGGCGCTGACGTGGCACGCCTCGCGCCCGAGAAATTTTGCGAGCTTGTCTTCGAGCGCCGTGTGATAGGTCCGGGAACCGTTCGAGGGCCGGGCCCCGGTCGTGCTCGTGCCCCAGATCTTCGCGGCGGCGCCCGAGGCCTCGATCGTCTTGGGATGAAACGAAAAGCCGAGATAGTCGTTGCTCGACAGCATCACCATGTCGCGGCCATCGAGCCGGATGCGGGTGCCGTGCTGGGCCTGGATGGCGTGATAGTACGGCTTGTACTTCAGCCGCATCTTCGTCGCATAATCATCCTGCGCCCGATCGAGGATCGCCTTCTTGGTCTTGGTGAATAGGGACAGCGCCATGAACTTTGGGTCGGGAATAGACGCCAGATCACAGGCCTTGGCAACCGCAAAGGCCCTGCCGCGTCAGCGTCGGCGCGGCAGCGACCGCATCCAATCGGACAGGTCGCCGGCGTAGTCGGACCACCCGCGGAAAATCCGCCCCCGCGCCTCGTCCGCGAGTTGCCCGCGGGCCACCGGCTCGGACAGCAGGCGCCTCATGGCCAGCCGCAGCGAGGAGGCATCGGGGAGATCGACCGTGAGGCAGCCGCCGTCGCGGGCCGCTTCACCCAGTGCGCCGGTGTTCGCGCACACGCAGGGTTTGCCGTGACGCAGGCTTTCGATGACCGGCAGGCCGAAGCCCTCGAGCAGCGAGGGATAAACGGTAAAGGAGCAGCGGGCGTACGCCTCGTGCAGCGCCGCGTCGGAAACCGCGCCCCGCAGGAACACGGGCCGGCCGGAATCCTTCAGCGCCCGCGCTCGCGCGACGGTCGATTCCGCGGTTGCGGGCCGCATCAGTCCGATGAGTTCCAAATCGAATTCCGCGCCTTCGCTCCACAATAATTCGGCCGCCTCGAGCAGGGCGGCGTGGTTTTTTCGACCCTCGATCGTCGCGACGCAGAGCACGCGTGCGCGCATCGTGCTCATCGTCGGGCGGGCAAGGGTGACCGGATCGGTGCCGAGCGGGATCGCCACCACCGGCGGCGGATTGGAAACACCCAGCCAGTGCCAGAAATCCCGGAGCGCCATGGCGGAATCCTCCGACACGGCTGCGACACCGTCGAAAGCCAGCAACTCGCGGAGATAGCCCGGCAGGCGCGCGACCGTAGCCGGCGGCGTCAGCTCGGGCAGCCTGAGGCCGATCGCATCGTGAAACACCGCGACCGCGGGGCCGGACACCGGGCTGAACAGGCGAGGCAACTGACGGCCCACGCGGGCGGAAAAAAGTTCGGCGCACACCAGGCCCCGGGCGGGAGGAAGTTTGCCGCGGTGTCCGGCCAGGCGTCGCACGCGCCCGACGATCTTCTGGCCGAGCGCCCATCGCGCTCCCCGCGAGGCTGCGGCGTGCGCCCCGGTGCGGTCGGCCAGCGAGCCTGACTCCTGGCGATCGAGCGTCCGCCAGTCGCCGAAATGGGGATCGAAGCAGACGGGTAGTACGTTTTCCCGCACCTGCAATTCGGCAAAAAGCGAGCGACATACCCGCTGGATCCCGGTCTGCGCGCGGGTGTGGCTGGTGTGCGAGGCATCGAACAGGAGCGGCCCGGCGTTCATGGTGCGTTATCGACCCGGATCGAGCGGATCAGGAACGGGTTGGTTTCCTCGGACTTCGGCGCCGGGCTGAAGTGGGCGCGGATGCGATTGCGCGCGCCGGCGGTCAGGGGTATTTCCAGCCGCCACGGGGGAGGTCCGGAAATCTCGCGGGAAAAGTCCGGCTGACCCGGGGCCTGCCGTGTCAGTTCCCAGGTGCCGGCGTCGATATCCGTGCGCTGGCGGGGCATGAGCTCGAGCGTCAGGAGGGCGGCGTGGTGGGGCAGGATTTCCATCGAGACATCGTCGGCGGCGTATTCGGGCGGGCCGTCGAGCGGATACACCCCGGCGAGCGCAAGCATGCGGTTGGCATGTTCGAGCAGCGCGTACTGGCTGCCGGAGAAAATCCGCGGGGAGTTGGCGTCAAAGGTTTCGGCCCAGGCGCGGCTCACGAGATAGCCCTTCGGCGCGGGCAGCGGCTGGCGTCCCTCGTGCAGGGTCGTTTCGCGCAGATAGCCACCGGCCTCCTGGCCGCGGGCACCATAATAGAGGCGGCTTTCCGGCAGAAAGTAGGCCGACCACATGCCATAGAAGAAGCTCATGCGAAACGAAGCCGCCTCAATCAGGATGGGCGCGCCGCGCAGGCGGCGATACGATTCGTCGCGCAGGTCGAACCAGTCGCGCGCGAGCCATTTCCGCGTGCTCCAGGTATAGTTGTCCGCGAAATCCCTCGTGGTGCAGAAGGCAAGAAATCCGAACGCCGCCACGGCGCCGAGGCGTCCGATCCAGCGCCTCCAGCCGGCGGCGCGGGCGAGGGCCACCGCGGTGGCGAGCGCGGCGGCGGGGGCCGCGGCGACAAACACCCCGGCGAACTGCGCGGTCTTCTGCCAGCCGTAGGTGAAACCCGTGGCGAGCGTATAAACGGCCAGCGCCGCGCTGCCGGCGAAGACCACCGTCGCCCCGAAGCGGTCCTCCGAGCGGAGCCACGCGGCCACTGCTGCGACCACAACGAGGATCGTCGCGGCCACGCCGCCGAAGTTGCCCAGCAGATGCAGGGCGGACACCGAAAGCGTGCCGAGTGCCGGAACGATTCCGAACGGAGTGATGTTTTGAAAGAGGTTCGCCCAGCTTTCATTCGCGCGGGCGGAGACGAAGGACACGACGAAGCCGTGGCAGGCGCGCCAGGCGGTGGCGGGATTGATGGCCGCCGCCATCGCGAGTGCCGCCACGACGGCCGCGCACGGCCGCAGGGCCGTCCGGCCCCGGCCGAACCCGGCTCGAAGCCAGAGCAGTCCGCACGGAAACAGGACAAAGGGGATCATCTCCGGATAGCTGCAGGCCAGCCCGTGCCATCCCAGGATCAGCAGCCACCACCAGGCGCTGTTGGCGTCACCCGGTCGCGGGCGCAGGAGTCGTTCGCAGGCGATGATCGCCGTCGCACCAGTGATCGCTCCGACGAGATTGGGGAGATTGGAATTCGCGAAAAAGAAGATGAAGACCGGCTGGAGCGCGACGAGGCCGATGAGCGCGGGCAGAGTCAGACGGGACGACCAGAACGTGCGCAGCGCCAGATAGACCGCCGCAACCCACGGGGTGAAAAGGCAGGCGGTGCCATACAGATAGAGCTTGAGCGGGGCAGTCCAGGCGAGCGACGACGCCAGCGCGAGAAGACCCTCGGCCCCCATTCGACCCCAGCTCGGCTCGAATCCGGTGATGGCCGCGACGTTGTTGAGAAACGGATGGGTCGGGTTGACCGGTGGCGGCACCAGGTACGGATGGCGCTTCAGGTACTCGGCATTCGAGATCCAGAAGAAGCTGTCGTGGTTGCTCGTGCCATCGTAGAAGGCGGTCGAGGGGTGGACGAGCATCGGCAGCAGAAGGCCCCCGATGAAAACGCCGGCGAGAAGCAACAGCCAGCCGCGACCGGGCCGCCGCCACACGGCGAGGCAGTCCGCCGCCAGTGTCGCCCGGCAGCGTGGCCACGCCGCGGTGACCCCGATCGGGAGCAGGCAGGCGCAGGCCCACGCAGGCGAGAGCGGCTCGATCAGGTTGACCAGGCTGACCTCCAGGAGAAGCACCGAAAGTCCCGCGAGGCTCGCGCACGCCAGACGAACCGCCGGCGCGGCACCGTCGAGAAGTGTGGCCAGGGGATAGCCGGCGACGACCAGACCGCCGGAAAGCAGCGCGAGCAGCAGGAAGCCTTCGAATGGGTTCATCGGCGACGGGTCGCGGCCAGGCGGGGGTTGCTCACCAGCCGGCGATCGCCTCCAGCCGCCGGCGATAACGCGCGCCGATGACGCCGGGGGCAAAGTTCGTTTCGATCCGGACGCGTCCGGCGGCGCCGAGCTCGCGCGCCTGAGCGGGATTCTCGACCACGCGGCGCATCCACCAGGCCGCATGCTCGCGATCGGGCTCCGCCCACGTCTGCCCTTTCGAATACGGTCCGTGGCTGCGTTCGAGGGTGACCAACCGCGCGTTGACGGGACACCCGACGTGGTCATCGAGATACTCGGCCGGAGCCGACCAGCGCGTGGCGATGACCGGTTTCCCGAGATACATGCTCTCGGCAATCGCGAGACCGAAACCTTCGGACCGGTGCAGCGAGACGAAGCAGTTGCAGGCGGCCTCGAGTTCGTAGATCTCGCTTCGCGTCAGGGTCTGGGTAATGAGAACAGTCCCGGGGAGCGTGGCCGCGACGGAGCGCAGCCGCTCGAAATCGGCCTGGTTGCCGGGAACATTGTGCACCTTGATCACGAGCGACGCGTTCGCGCCCGCAAGACCCGACAGGCGGAACGCCTCGATGACCGCGCCGGGATTCTTGCGTTCCGAGTACGAGTTCAGGTCGTAGATGAAAAGGAAGAGGAAGCGATCGGAGGGCAGGCCAAACTTGGCGCGATGATCGCCGGTCGGGCGGGCGAAGGAGATCGCGTGTGGCATTACCAGCACCGGCACCGGCACCTTTTCGGCGATGGCCTCGACGGCGAAACGCGATGGCGCCCAGACTTCATCGCAGGTGCGCGCGTGCGTGATCCAGGCGTCAGGGAACTCCGGCAGCTCCCAGGCCCAATAGCCCACGTTGTACTTTCCGCGCCGGAATCCGGCACCATGATGGTGATCGATGTCCTGCATCGCCGGGGCATCCACGTGAAACACGTTGACCGGATGGGGATTGTTCGTCTGCAGCCGCGGGATGAAGCTCGAGTCACCCAGCGGATTCCTGCAGGGCAGCTTCAGGTCGATCAGGGAGAGGGGAATGCCGGCGGCCTCGGCGGCGCGCGCGGCGCAGCGGGCCGATTCGCCGATACCGAGGTCGGCGCGAAAAAATCCGGCCAGATTCATCCCGATCTTCAGGAAGCGGCGCGCGAACGCCGCCTGCCAGGGTGAGGAACGATTGGAGAAGTCGAACACCACCTCGCCCTCGCATTGGACGGCGGCGATGCGCAGGCGCCGATTCCTGGACTGACGGCGCCAGATTTGCAGTCCCGGGAGCCCCGTGGTGCGGCCGAGCCAGGCCTTGAAGTTGGACGCGCCGACGCCGAGCAGGCGGATCGTCAGGGTGGATCGGGCCGGAGCGGCGGGATTGGCCCCGGTCGCAAACTCGATCTTGAACGGCCCGAGCGGCAGGTCGGGCCGCGAAAAGACTGTTCGCCCATGGATCCTGACCATCAGGCCAACGGTGCCGTGGGCGGCGGCATCGGCCGGATCGGCCGCCAGCACCTCTCCCATTACCGTGATCGTTCGCGCTTCCTCCAGCGGCGGAAGCTGCAGGTGTGCAACCTCGCGTATCCAATAGGACTCAGGACGGCTGTCGTCGTGAAAGAGTCCGGTAAACTTGGGGCGGAGTGGGCGCGTCATTCCATCGGTGGGCGGTTCTTATCGCGGAGGGGCCGAACCTTGTAAACCGGGAACTGCCTCGAGCGACTCCTCGTCCGCGTTAGAGCACGGCCGGTTCGGCGATAATTGTCTCGGGGGCGCCGTCGAGCAGGTGACGCCAACGCGCCAGTTCCACCTCGATGGCTCGCTGTGCGCCCCGCCGGGCAAAATCGCCCGGATCCTTGCGCAGTCCGGTGACATGCAGACATGCGCAGGCGCCGTCGAGGTAATCCTCCGGGTCGCCCGGCCGGGTCCATTTGGCGGCGAGATAGTGGCGGCACCAGTCGCTGGCGGCGAGCGGTGCGAGCGCCTGGCGCCACCGCAAGGCCAGCCGGCGGGAATTTTCCTCGTCGCGCGACTTTCTTCCCGGCGAGCGGCTGACATGGTGACGGACCACGCTGTCGAGGGCGACGAAGTTCGTCCGCCCGCCGGCTCGGGCCCGCAGGCCGAGATCGACATCTTCGCCGCCGTTGAAAAATCCTTCGTCGAATCCACCCAGCTCCCGCCAGAGTTCGGCGCGGATGGCGAAACAGGCGCCGGTGACCGCGGGCACCGGACGCAGGCGAGGGCCGCGGGTCCGGCGCGTATCGTGGACGGGCTTGCCCTGGTAATTGACCCGAATTCCGGTGTGGTCCACCGATCCGTCGTCAAATCGCCGCTGCACATTTCCCACCAGCCCCGCTTCCGGTTTCTGCTCGAGCGCGATTTGCAGGGGCGCAAACCAGCCGGGCAGCAGGACCAGGTCGCTGTTCAGAAAAAACAGCAGGCGTCCGCGGGCGGCGGCGGCCCCGCGGTTGCAGGAGACGGCGAAGCCGAGATTGCGGTCGTTCCGCAGGGTGCGGCACGGCGCGGGGAGCGTGAGCAGCCATTCCCCGGTGCCATCGCTGCTCGCGTCGTCGACCAGGATGATTTCGTGCTCCATCCCGGACGGGACGGTCTCACGCAGGGATGCCAGGCAGGCGCGGGTGAGGCCGAGGCAGTTGTGAAGCGGAATGACGAACGAGGCCTCCATGAGATCTCGGCGGATGCACGCAAGAGCGCGCGCGGGACGCAATCCTTCGTTCCGGCGGCGTGGCCCGCGCCTTACGCGAGGACGCGCCGGAGATAGTCGCCGTAGGCCGATTTGCCGAGCTTCCTGACGTTGGCCTCGACCCCGGCGCGGTCGATCCAGCCCTTCTTATAGGCGATCTCCTCGAGACAGGCGATCTTGAGGCCCGTGCGGTTTTCCAGCACGTTCACGAACTGGGCCGCGTCCATGAGCGAATCGTGCGTTCCCGTGTCGAGCCAGGCCGTGCCGCGGCCAAACACGGAAACATTGAGCGATCCGCGCTCCAGGTAGAGGCGGTTGAGGTCGGTGATCTCGAGTTCGCCGCGCGCCGACGGCTTCAGCGACCGGGCCAGGGCCACGGCTTTTTCGTCATAGAAATAGATTCCCGGCACCGCGAAGTTGGACTTGGGATGACTCGGCTTTTCCTCGAGCGAAATGGCGCGGCCGTCCGGACCGAACTCGACGACGCCATAGGCCTGCGGATTCGCGACATGGTAGCCGAAGATCGTCGCGCCCGAAGTGCGCGCGCCGGCCTCGGTCAGGGCGTCGACGAAATCAGCGCCGTAGAAGAGATTATCGCCGAGCACGAGCGCGGACGGCTCCTCCCGGAGAAACCCGATGTCTCCGGCGATATGATATGCCTGGGCCAGGCCTTCCGGGCGGGGCTGGGCGGCGTAGGTGAAGCGGACCCCGAATTGCGATCCATCCTCGAGCAGGCGTTGGAAAAGAGACAGGTCCTGAGGCGTGGAGATGACGAGGATGTCCCGGACCCCCGCGAGCATCAGCGCCGACAGGGGGTAATAGATCATCGGCTTGTCGTAGACCGGCATGAGCTGCTTGCTCACCGCAATGGTGAGGGGATAGAGGCGGGTGCCGGAGCCGCCGGCGAGGACGATGCCTTTTCGATTCATGGAGAGGGCGGGATGAGTGGCGGGTTTCCGTCCTATTTGGCGGTCCCCAGGCGTTCGCGCGAATATCGTTGGGCGGTGATTTCCCCGGCCCAGTCCCGATGGGTGAGATACCAGTCGACGGTCTTCTCAATTCCGCTCGCAAAACTTTCCTGCGGACTCCAACCGAGCTCGCGCCGGATCTTGGCGCAATCGATCGCATAGCGGCGGTCGTGGCCGGGGCGATCCTGCACCGAGGTGACCAGCGCATCATATCTCCGGCCGTCGGAGCGGGGCGCCTTCGCCTCGAGGAGCCGGCAGATGGCTTGCACGATCGCGATATTGGGCTGCTCGTTGAGTCCGCCAATATTATAGGTCTCCCCAACCCGGCCGCGCTGGAGCACCAGCCAGATCGCGCGGGCGTGATCCTCGACATAAAGCCAGTCCCGGATCTGCATGCCGTCTCCATAGACTGGAAGCGGTTTGCCCTCGAGCGCGTTGAGGATCATCAGCGGGATCAGTTTCTCCGGAAAATGAAACGGACCATAATTGTTGGAACAGTTCGTGGTCAGGGTTGGCAGACCAAACGTGTGCTGGTATGCCCGGACCAGGTGATCGCTGGCCGCCTTCGACGCCGCGTACGGGCTGTTCGGCTCGTAGTTGTTCTCCTCGGTGAACGCCGGCGCGTCGGGAGCGAGCGACCCATAAACCTCGTCGGTTGAAACGTGATGGAACCGGAAGGCGGCCCGGCGCGCGGGGTTCAGGCCGTTCCAGTGCAGGCGCGCACCGTTCAGCAGGCGCAGGGTGCCGGTGACGTTCGTCTCGATGAACGGCTCAGGGGAGTCGATGGACCGGTCGACGTGGGATTCGGCGGCAAAGTTGACGATGGCGTCGATCGAATGTTCGCGGAGCACACGTGCGACCAGAGTGGTGTCTCCGATGCTGCCGTGGACGAAAGTGTACCGGGCATCCCCCGCGAGGTCCGCCAGATTGGCCGGGTTGCCCGCGTAGGTCAGGGCGTCAAGATTCACCAGCACCTTGAGGGGACTGTCTTTTTCCGTGAGGCGCTGGCGGATGAAATTGCTGCCGATGAAACCGCAGCCGCCGGTGACGAGAAGGTTCATGGAGGGGATCACGCGGCGCGGACCCAGCGGCGGAGGTCGCGTTCGACGGCCTCGTGGACCTCGGTCATGACAATTCCCGCGGCGGCGAGCTTGCTGGAATCCATCACGCAGTTCGAGCGCGGGGTCTTGGCGGCGACCGACATGAACTCTGATTCGTCCCGGAAAAATTTGAAGTCCTGGTTCGAAACACCGGTCTTGCGGATCAAGGCCGCCACCTCGTGGGTGGCGATCTGGCCCGGATTGGTGACGTTGTAGGTGCCGAACGGCACCCGCTTTTCCCAGCACGCAAAGGTGGCGGTGCAGAATTCCTCGAGCTGCGAAATCGAGTTGGTGGCTTCGAGGAGCGTCGGGTAGCGTTGAAGTTTCGAGAGGTAGTTTCGCGGGTTGTCGATGTTGTCGAAGGGAATTCGCAGCCGCCAGATGTACACGCTTCCGGCGCCCGCGAGCACCTCCTCCCCCAAGGCCTTCGTGCCCGAGTAGAAACTGCACGGCGGGGAACGAAACGTGAAGTTGGGCGTATCCGCCTCGGTGAAGCCTTTTCCATCCGGTCGCGCACCGCTGTAGATACAGCCCGAGGAGACGTGGCCCCAGGGCACGCCGGCCGCCTCGCAGGCTTCGGCGATGACTCCCGGCAGCACGGCATTGCCGGTCAGGCATTCGGCTTTGTGAAGTTCGCAGGCATCGACATTTGGTTTCCCCGTGTATCCCGCGGCATTGATCAGGAACTCAGGTCTTTCCGACCGCAGAAGCGCCATAAGCGCATCGCGGTCCGCAAAATCGACCTCCGATCGCCGCAGATTCCTAAACGATATACCCTTGCGCCTGAACAGGGTTTGATAGGCCGCGCCGACATAGCCGGAACCTCCGACGAATAAGACCATTAAGGATTAGAAATCGGAGTTGGGAGGCCGTCAACCGAAGTATCTTTCCTGCGGCGCGAAGTTATGGCCGCCGCCGGTAGTCCCCGCGGCTGAAGAACTTCTCGAGCCAGATGTACGCGCAGATGAAGAAATACCGGCTGCCCATTTCCTTTATCTTCAGCTTGGCCTCGCCGAACTTGCGGTTCTGCCAGGTGATCGGCACGACGGTCCAGGTATAGCCGCGAACAATGGCCTTGAGCGGGATCTCCACCGTGAGATTGAAGTGAGGCGAAAGGAACGGCCGGCAGCCGTCGATCACGTTCGCGCGATACGCCTTGAAGGCATTGGTGGTGTCGTTGAGCGGGATGTTGAATCCGATCCGCACGAGCAGATTCGCGATCCGGTTCACGAGTAGTTTGAGACGGGGATAGTCCCGCACCTCGCCGCCCTTGACGAACCGGCTGCCGAACACGCATTCCCAGCCCTCGTTGAGCAACCGCCAGTACACCACGGCATCCTCCGGCGCATCGGAAGCGTCGGCCATCATGACCGCACAGGCGTCCCCGCGCATATGTCTGAAACCAAAGGTCACCGCCCGTCCGAACCCATGCGGGCCCGGATTGCGGACCGGCCGCAGCGTCGGGATTTTCCGGCTGAGTTCCTGGAGCACCTCCCAGGTCCGGTCCTTGCTGCCATCATCCACGACCACGAGCTCGTGCGGCACCCCTTCCCGCTGGAGGGTCTCATGAATGTCGGCGATGGTCGGCGGCAACGACTCCTGCTCATCCCGCGCGGGAATGACGATCGAAAACAGCGTGAGCGGGCTCGGGGCGGGTTCAGCCATCGCGATATCCAACGGAAGACGCGGGCGGTCCGGCAAGTTCTTAGAGCGGCGCCGACCGGTCGAGCCAGTCGGGATGCGCTTCCGCGTGTCGCGCGATTTCCTCGAGGATCGAGTCCCGCGAGGTCGGCGGATTCCAATCCCAGAGACGGGTGGCGCGCGTGTGATCAAGCACGATCCAGGGCAGGTCGAAGTCGCGCGGCGAGCCGTCGGATATCACCTTGTGTTCGCCAAGCCGCCCGGCACACCAGCGGCTCAGTTGGGCCAGCGACATGGCCGACCCAGCTCCGCCGGAGAAATTGGCGAGGCGATCCGCGGCCGCGATGGCTGGCGCCACCAGTTGTTTTTCCAGCACCGGGATCAGATCCCGCGGATGCAGGCAGTCCCGCACCTGGTGTCCCGCGCCGCCGAACCCGAGATAGCGAAGGGGACGCCGCCGGAGCCAGGAATTGATCCAGAATGCGAATATCCCCTGGTCGGCCCGGCCGAACTGCCCGGCGCCGGCCAGCACGCCGCACCGGTTGACGAAGACGGGAAACCCGAAGGCACTTCCGTATTCCAGCGCCATCGCCTCGGACGCGAGCTTGGTGGCGCCGTAGAGCGAAATCGGCGCCGCGGTGGAAAAGTCCTCCGTCAATCCCCGGGCGCTCATTTCCGGTGGGAGCGGCCGGGACGCATCCGGGACAAACGCTTCATCGCGTACGATCACAGGCAGGGCCGCCAACGGCGCGATCGAATAGACCCGGCTTGTTGACAGAAGGATGATCCCCGCCTTTCGGGCCTTGCAGTATTCGAGCAGGTTGATCGTTCCCGAGAGGTTGTGCTCGACCACCTGGCGGCTGCTGGATCGGCCGTCCAGACCGGCCAGCACGCTCGGATTGGCGGCGGCGTCGATGACAAAGTCGGCCGGGGGCAGGGCCTCCACGTCACTCACGGACCGGAGATCGGCGTGGAAGATTTTCACTCCCGCCGCCTTGAGGTCGGCGCGGTTCCCCTCGCTGCCGGGGCGGATGAAATTGTCGAAGCCCAGGATCTCCTGCCTTTGACCGGCGCGGGCCAGTTCGCGGGCAAGCGTGCTGCCGACAAATCCGCAGACGCCGGAAATCAGGATGCGCATGTCCGGGCAGGCAAGCAGAGCGCGCCGGTCAGGTGAAGCGGAAACCGACGCTCAAAAGCTCGCGGTCACGGAGACGGAATACGTGCGCCCGCGCCAGTCGCCATAGGGTTCGACGCCCGACGGATCGGTGGCATGACGCGGAAAACCCGATGCGAAGATGTTGTCGACGCGGAGCTGGCCCCGCAGGCCGAACCTTGACGGCACACGCGGGAGGAAACGGGTCAGGTCGGACTGCACGTAGGCGTCGAATTCCCAATAGGGGTCGATTTCGGATGCCCCCTGCACGGACTGTTCGACCACCGGCAGCACCCGTGCGTGATAGTAGCGTCCGTCCATGCCGAAGCCGAAACGCCGGTTCGACCAGCCGGCGCCAAAGTTCGAGCGAAAGCGCAGAATTCCCGGGACGGCCGCGTCCGGATGGCTGAGTTCGTCGACCGTCGGCGAGCCGGGCAGGAGTTTCAGGTCGTAATGCTGGAAATAGAGCATCCGGGCGTAGAGATCGAGGCTGCCGCCCAGGAATTCATTCCAGGTGTAGTTGGCCGACAGATTCCAGTCCTGCGAGTGTCGGGAGGCCGCGTTCACCTCTCCGACCACGACCTGCGAGATGCGGCCGACCGTTTCCCCGGGGCCGGGCGTCGCGCGAATGACATGATCGGGGAAGTCGCTCTCCAGATAAACCATGGCCTGGACGTCCGGCGAGTAGAGCTCGTTGGTCTTGGTCGTGTCGACGAAGTCGAGCGACACCCGGAAACGGTGCGTCTGGCCGCGCTGGAAAATGAATCCGGCGGTCTGGGTCACGGCGTCCTCCGAATGCAGCGACGGATTCAGCGGCGTCACGGTTTGCACGCCGTAATACTCGTTTCCGCGCCGGGGGTCGTAGACATCGGTGAGGTTGATGCCTCCGCCGCCTCCGCCGCTGGTCACCAGGTGGGACAAAATGGGAGTAGGGAACCGGCTGGCGGTGGTCACGCTGCCGCGAAAGGACCAGCCGCCGCCAAAATCCAGGCGGATGCCGGCGGTGGGAGCGAAGTTGGACTCGTTCGAGGACGCCGCGGCGACGTAGCGCAATGCCAGGTCGCCATCGATGTGTCTGATCCAGCCGGGCAGGTGAGCGGCGGGCCAGAGCGGGGCCTGCAGTTCGCCAAAGAAGCTGTAGCGTTTCAGCGTGCGACCGTTGTAACGCGTCGGCGACACCGCGTCCGTGCCATCGCCGTAGCGGAGGACTTCCGTGTAGTTGGCCAGTCGCACCACCCGGTAGTCGGCCCCGACGTTGAGCGCGCCCGTGCCGGTCGGAAGCGAGAGGTTCTGGTCCGTCACGCGCAGCGCGGTATCGAGGGTGTCGTAGTTGCCGAGGGTGACGAAGCGCCCCCGTCCGCCATAGTACTCGATGACCTGGTCGTAGAACGCGGCGGGCGGTCCGTTCACCTGCGTGTCCCGGAAGGGATTGTAGGCGCCCGTCGCCGCCTGGTTCGCCCAGCGGTTCACGTCGACCCCCGCCAGTCCCCGATAGCGCGTGATGTTGTTCGCGTATTGGGCATCGAGCGCCACCCGCCAGTCATTCGGCAGCTTGAGCAGCAGGCCCGCGACCGTCGCCAATGAGTCGATATGCGACTCGCTGTAGTTCTGGCCCAGCGCCGGCGCCGTTTCATTCAACGACACCATCACGTCCTGGCCGAACGGGTTGACCGGCGAGGCGGCGGGCACGGGCAGATCGACATTGAACACGTCGAGTCCGCGCGTGGCGATCGTGCGGGAATAGAAGCCGTCGAGCCCCACCTGCAGCCAGGGCAGGACGTCGGCGACGAAGGAACCGAAAAATGCGGCCCGGCGCTGCTGGCGGCCATAGGGATTGTCCGCGCTGGCCTGCGATGCGGCCATGTTGCCCGCGGGATCGAACAGGGCCAGGTCGGCCAGTCCCGGCCGCGCCGCGAAGGCGCCGAGGCCGCCGGTGCCATCGGCGCCGGGCGCCACCGAGGTGAACGTGCTGGCGTCCGCGTCGAACAACGGCTGCCCGGAAGCACTGCGCACATTGGGCGTCGCGGCATAGATCGGCGCGGCGGACGACGGCACCACCCCATGGTGATAGTTGAGCTGGGATTCGACCGGCGGCTGGATCTGCGTGAAGGTCGCGTTGAGCAGGAGGTGCGCGCGTCCGTTGAGCAGGCTTTGTCCATGCTGGAGGGAAAAGGAGGACTGGGGCGCGCTGAAGCCACGGAGGGCGTTGGAATACGTGGCGGTGACTTCGGTGTCGGTGACGTCCTTGCGCAGGATCACGTTGATCACACCGCCCACCGGATTGCCGGTGTACAACGAGGACGCGGAAACTGGCAGCACCTCGATTTTCTGCACCAGACCGAGGGGGATCAGGTTGATGTCGGGCGGCTGGGTGGAACCATTGGCCGTGAGGATCTCGGGCAGCCGCCGGCCGTTGACCAGGACCACGGTTTCATCGGAGCCGAAGCCGCGCAGGCTGAGGTTGGTGCTGCCGGCGACATAGGTGGGAATGGAACCATCGCGCTCCGGGGGCAGCTTGGCCGCGTCGCTGTCGAGCAGCTCACGCTGGAGGTATTCGTTCAGGTTCACCTCGCCGCTGCGGAGGATGTCGGCGCGGTCGAAAACACGGAAGGGCAGCGGATCGTTTTCGGAACGCGGCAAATCGAGGTTGCCGGCGGCGACCCGCGCCGCGCCCACCTCGACGTCATTCACGGAGGGACCGGACTTCGCCTCGACGACGAACGGGTCGAGCCGCACCAGGCCGTCCGCCGGCTGCAGGACCTGGTCGGCCAGCGTCAGCGTTTCCGCCGGCCGGACGCGCAGGTCGGTCACTTCCAGCGTCCGATAACCGGCGGCCTCGACGACCAGACGATACCGTCCCGGAGGCACGTCGGCGAACGCGAATCCGCCCATGGTGTCGACTTGAACGCGACGCGGCAGGGACGGGAGCGACACCTCAACCGGGGTCCCGGAATGACCGGCGGCCGGATGGATTCGACCGCGAATCACACCCGGGGTCGGAGCGGCCGCGACGACCAGCTTGCCGCGCCAGTTTCGCCGTGCGGCGAATCCGGTGCCGGCCAGGAGGTGGTCGATGGCGGTTTCTGGTTCGAGCGAACCCGCGACTCCCGGCGATGAAACGGAGCGGAGGGCGTCGAACGAAAACAGCACGTCCACGCCGGACTGGCGCGAGAACGCGAGCAGCGCCTCGGAAGCCGGTTCGGGAGGGATTTCGAAGGCAACGGGTGCCGCGGGCAGGCCGGCGACGACGCCGAGGAAAACCGCCGGGAGCAATGCGCGCGGACGAATCCAGAAGGTGATTCGTCCGATCATTCCGGTCGTCATCAGGGCGCGCGAGGGCAGGAGGGCAGTCCGCGGATTAACGGACTTCAGGGCGCGGACCGGAGATTGACTTCGATGGAGCCGTTCGTCCGGCGCTCGACCTTGACCGGCAGGACCTGCACAAGCGCGGCAAAAAACGCCTCGGAATCATCCAGGCCGAATCGTCCGCCGACCCGAAGATCTCCAGCCCCGGCCCCGGCGCTCATGACGCACCCGTGATATTGGGCGAAACAGGCGAGCGCCTCGCGCAGGGGAGTGCCTGCGAACACGACCGCTCCATCCCGCCAGGCCAGCGCATCCTCAAGATCACTGGGGGAAAGCGAGTGGGTGGAGAATCCGTGGGCGTCGGTCCAAAACTGGTCGCGATTCGTCAACGAGACCACCGATTGGGCAGAGCCGGTCGCCGTGGGTCTCACCTGCACCGAGCCGGATTCGACCGTGACTCGCAGGCCCGAGGGGCCATCGGCCCGGACATCGAAATGGGTGCCGGTGACGCGCACGGTGCCGGCCGGGGTTTCGACGATGAACGGACGCGAGGCGTCCTTCGTGACTTCGAAAAATGCCTCGCCGGAGGTGAGGCGGACATGGCGTTCGGAGCGATTCAACTCGACCGAGAACGCCGTGCGCGCGTTGAGCTCCACATGGCTGCCGTCGACCAGCGTGATTTCCTGCCGGTGCGCCGCGGGGCTCGAGAACTCGCCCGTCTGGCCCGCCGGTCCGCGGACCCAGAAGACGAAGGCGACCGCCGCGGCCACGGACAGCGCCACGCCTGCCAAGGCCGGCAGGCGCAGCCATGGATTCGGCCGGGCGGTCGCTTCGACAATCATCTCAGCCGACGCGTCCACGATTCCTTCCATCAACGGCAATTGCTGTTCGAGATCGGCGGAAAACTGGCAGTACAATGACAGATGCTCGCGGTGGGCCGGATCCTCGGCCAGCCATGCTTCGAGATTCGCGCGGTCGGCGGACGACAGGATGCCGCCGTCAAGCCGGGCCGCCCACAAGGAGGCCTGTTCGTCGGTCGCGGGATCGATGGGGGACGAAGGTGAATTCATGGCTGGGTTTTCCGGTCGGAACCCGAATTGGAGGCGGGGCGGTCGAAAGGCAGGGCGGCACGGAGAAGACGCAACGCGCGGGCGTGCTGTTTTTCCACGGTGCTGACGGACAGTTGGAGGCGATCGGCAATTTCCTGGTGGGACAGCAGCTCGATTTTCCGCAACAGCAGCACCTGGCGGCATCCCGGCGGAAGCTTGGCCACGGCCTCCTCAACCAGGCCCCATTCCTGGCGGGCGATGACCTGTCTCGCCACGCCGGGCGCGCCGGCCTCGGCGCGATCGACGGCGTCACCGCCTGGCACCACCGGCGCAATGCTGCGGCGCTTGAGCTGGTTGATGGCGAGCCGTCGTGCGGTCGTGAAAAGAAAGGCCTCTGGACTGCGCGCGGATCCATCCTTCACGCGCGGGTAAACCCGCATGTAGGCATCGTGCGCGATGTCCTGGGCTTCGGTCCGGTTCCCCAGCAGGCGGGCCAAAGTCCGCTGCAACGGCCGAAGGGTGGCCCGGTAAAGGGCCCCAAAAGACTCATTGCGGGGGTCGGTGGGCTTCTCCATTGGGGATGCGCTCAATCCGCGCGACGGGCGATCCCGGCGTTTGGGCAGGAAGCCAATGAGTTTCGAGGGGACGGCATTCGATGGGTACGACAATCCAGGCGACCAAATCCGCCATCCACAAGGCAACGCCCTGCCGGGACCCTGGCAAGAGCCTAGGACGGCACGCGCCGCTGCCAGGCCCCGACGATCTGGCGGATCGTTTCATCGAGGCTTATGGTGACATCCCAGTTCGGGTAATGCGTGCGCATCTTCTTCAGGTCCGAATAGTAACAAATGTGATCACCGATTCGATTCTGGTCCACGTAGGTGTGAACCTGCTTTTTCCCCGAGTATTTTTCGGCGATCGTGAAAGCCTCCAGGATCGAACAGGAATTGTTCTTCCCTCCGCCGAGGTTGTAGACCTCGCCGGACCGGGGTGCGGCGACAAATGCCGTCATGAACCGCGCCACATCGTGCGAGTGGATGTTGTCGCGCACCTGTTTGCCCCGGTACCCGAAGATGCGGTACTCGCGCCCCTCCAGGTTGCATTTGACGAGATAGGACAGAAATCCGTGCAGCTCGACGCCGGAATGGTTGGGGCCCGTCAGACAGCCCCCGCGCAGGGCGCAGGTCGGCAGGCCGAAATAGCGCCCGTACTCCTGGACCATGACATCGGCCGCCACTTTGGACGCACCGAACAGCGAATGCTTCGATTGGTCGATCGTGAAGGATTCCGGAATGCCGCCGGCATAGGCCGGATCCGCGTAATCCCACCGCGTGGCGAGCTCGACCAGGCGAATGGAGTTCGGCGCATCGCCATAAACCTTGTTCGTGCTCATGTGCACGAACGGCGATTCCGGGCACGCCTGCCGGGCCGCCTCCAGCAGATTCAACGTGCCGACGGCATTGGTATCGAAATCGTCGAACGGAATGGCGGCAGCGCGGTCGTGGGACGGTTGCGCGGCCGTGTGAACAATCACATCCGGCCGCAACTCCTTCACCAGCGCGAGCACGCCGGCCCGATTGCGGATGTCCAGCTCGTGGTGGGAAAAGCCCTTTAACTCCCGCGACAGTCTCTCCTGGTTCCAGCGCGTGTCGCCTTGGGGACCGAAAAATACCGCCCGCTGGTTGTTGTCGACGCCGTGCACCGCATATCCCTGGCCGGCGAAATCAACGCAGACCTCCGAGCCGATGAGTCCGGACGAACCGGTGACGAGAATTTTCCTGGTCATGGAAAGACGAGGGGCTACCGAAACAACGGACGATCCGCCTTGCCAGACGATTCTTGCGCTTGCGGGTTCGGGCAAATCCGGTTGGGTCGAGGCATGATCCGAATCCTGCCCGTCCTCCTGGCCTTGGGTTTCACTCAGCTCGCCCACGCTTCGGACGCCGCCCCCGGGAGGGAACTCGTGATTTCCGGGCCGACCCGGGCCCAGGCGGGAACCGACGTTGGCTTCTCGATCCACGCGATCACGCGGGTGGGCGGGGGAGAACGGATCGGGTTTTTTCACGGCGAATATTCCACCGACGGCGGCGCGCACTGGACGGGATTTGTCTACGATCAGAATGACGGCCCCGAGGCCGCGCGCGACCTCACCGTGCGGGCTGGCGAAGCGCACTCGCGAATCCTGATTCGGGTTCGGGTGGCGTTTCGCGACGGAGCCGCCGGAGATGTCGACTACACGGGTGCCGCCATCCGCTGGTCGGCGACCTGGAACGCCTGGGACGAGCCGCCCGCGCGAAAGTTCGCCGTCGACGTTGAGTAGGGCGGTTTGAACGCCGCCCGGTCGAGCGCATGGCTCGGGGTTTGAAGCTGCTGGTTTTGCGCCAGCATCGAAAGGTCCTTTGATGGTCGCCGATTTCCACCTCGGCGACCGAGGCGCCGGCATGGAAACCGACGTCCACCTGCGGCATCGTTCCGGATCAGTGGAGGTGATAGGCCCGGATCAACGCCTTCGCCCGCTCGACGTTCATGAAATCCAAGGCGGGAACGGTGACCTGCGCACCGGGTGGCGTCGTCGGCGCGGCCATGAGCGTTCGCAGCCGCTCGCCGCGGAGAACGAGGAATGAATCCAGCGCCCGCGGCCACGCCATCAGGCACAGGATCGCGATGGCGGCGATCGCGGCAACGCGGACCCGGTCGTGGATGCGGTGGCTGCCTTTGAGCGCGGCGACGGCCCGCGCGGCCACCACTCCCGCAAAGGGCAGCGTGGCGAGCAGCGCACCATAGCAATAACGCGAGCTCAGGACCGCTTCGACGCCCGTGTGATGCCTTCCCACTCCCATGAGCATCGCGTTGCCCAAATCGTAGGCGAGAAACAGCGCCAGTTGCCGCCGGACGGCTCCGCGCGACCAGGCGAGGCCGGCAACCACGAGCGTGATCTTGATCGCCCCGCCTGTGGCCAGCGCCACCGGGCTCCAGGCCCCGGCGCCGAAAATCTCCGCGGTTGGATTGAACAGAAAGTACGCGCCGCCGAAGCGCAGTGCATCCAGCCATTGGCCGGCCATGTGCTGCTGGTTGCCGGCCGCGAAAAGGACGATGATGGCGGTGACTGCCGCCGAGGGCGCGAGACAGGCCAGCAGCGGAGGGACGTCACGGCTGGTGCGAGGGCGTGCTCCGAGCCAGAGCGCGAACGCGAGAACGGGTCCGGTGAGAACTCCGCGCGCGAAGCAGCACGCGCTTGCGGCCGAGAGTGCGATCAGCGCCCCGTCCCATCGCCAGTTCCAGCCTCGCGGCTCAAGGATCCGGCGCCCGGCGGCGAGCAGGCCGGCCAGAAGAAAAGTCGTCGCCAGGATCGCGGACCACTGCACCGTCCAGCCCAGGCTTTCGATGTTGAGCGCGGTCAGCGCGAAAACCGTTTGGACCAGCACGACCGTGAACGCCGGAAAACCGGTGCGCGCGAGCAGGCGTCCGAGCAGCACGGTGTTGCATGTGTGGGTCAGCCACATCAACGCGAGCATCGCCAGATGGCTGCCGTGAAACGCCAGCGCCGAGCCGCCCCAGATGATTTTGAACAACGGCGCGAATGTTTCCGTGAAGGGTTGGAGGAGCCACGGCCAGAATCCCATCGAGGCGATCTGGTCGAAAAGGAAATAATCGTCGGCGAACCAGAACAGCTCGGCGAAGCGCTGGTACCAGATCACAAAAGGGGCGAATGCCGCCAGCCCCAGCACCCAGATGGCGAGCCGCAGGCGGGGCGACCGCGGGGCCGATTCGACGACGGGCGCCGCATCCGGGATTGTCCGTTCGGTCCCCGGTCGGCGCGACGCGCAAAAGCTCGTCCATCCGTCCGCCAGGGAGGCGGCTCCGAACAGGATCAGCAGCGGATAAGCCGGCGCAAAGGACGAGATGGTGAGCACCGGGAAGGAGGTCACCTCGATGACGCCGTACATCAGCAGAGTCGCCGCGAGCGCGGCCAAGGCGGCGGACGCGACCGTCAGCGCCAACGTCCAGGTTCGTTCCCAAGGTGCGCGCAACAGGCGCAACGCGAAGACGGCGGCGCCGCCCACGACGAGCAGGGCCAGAGGCCACCGCATCGCATGGCCGATCGCCTCGAGAGCGTTCACCTTCCATTCGTCCGTCGCCGTTTCCCGCGGGCCGGTGGTGCGGAGGCGACCTTCGGGTGGCGAGAGCGTCTCGCGGGTGAGATCGTGAAAAAGCTGCAACTGGTCGGCGCTGCCGAAACTGGGCGGCGCGACGGCAGAGAAGTTCCGGAAAAAAAGCATGAAGCCGCCGAACTCGATCGCCGTCCGGATCGACGCGATCGCGTCTCCTTCGTGGAGTTTCGGGACAAAACCGGAACGGGATGGGCCGGCCGCAAGCTGATGGGAGTCGGCGGCATGGTTCACCTCGTCGGCGATCCGCTGATCGAATCGCAGGGCGTGTTTGGCGCTGTCGGCATGTCCGGACGCGGCGACCGCATCGCGGAGCGCCCACATGAACCAGCCGCCGCCGATTTCCATCCGCTCCGCCGGCAGGCCGGTCACCGGCGACGACACCGCGGCCCAGTCATGACCGATCGTGCCTTCCAGATAGGGCCGGAGTTCGGCGAAGGCGGGACTGACCTGGTACGCCGCCAGGCGCGCCTCGCGGGTGACGGGCACCTTCGCGAGCGGCTCGCCCGCGCGGATGCGGGTGAGTGCGCCGTAGGCATCGGCGAATCCCGCCGCCCGGAACTCCACCGTTCCAAACCATCCATAGTGGCGGTGGTTCTCCCACGACACGAAAAATACCGGCCCGAGGGCGCACGCGGCGGCAATGGCGGCAATTTTCCCGTGGAGCCGGATCGATCCGGCTCCGCGCCGCCGGGCGCCATGAATCCACGCCAAGGCCAGGATCAGCACGCTGGGAAGGATCCACAGGACTTCCTCGCGGGTCAGGTAGAGGGCGCCGGCCGCCAGGCCGAGCAGGACGGACCAGGGCCATTGTCGGCGCACGGGTTCCTCACGGCGCAACCGGAGCGCGACCATCCCGGCGAACAGGAGCAGCGCCAGCGGCCCCGAAAGATGCTGGCGCAACACGCGGCCCATGCTCGACGCGTCAAAGGAGATCGGGTTCCACAGCAGGACCGCGAACAGCAGAAACCGGAGCCATTCCCTCGTGACTGCCGGCCGGCACGCCCGGGTGAACGCCGCACAGGCCGCCGCATACAGTCCCTGCTGCGACAGGAACAGGGGAATTCCGGCCCAGAAAGAGGCGGCGATCCAGAGCGGATACATCGGGCCCTTGGCCAGGGTGAGCGAGTTGTACGGCCCGAGCCATTTGCCGTTCAGGAGATGCCGGGCGAGTTGGAGAAAAAGCAGGTCGTCGTGATCCGAGGGTCCGATCGCGAAGATCGACTGGCCTCGCGTCAGCCAAAGCTTGAAGACGGTCAGTCCAAGGCCGAGCCATAGCCACGGCCGCCACCGCTGCCGGCCGGATGCGCTCATGGGCGATCCTCGCGCGTGTCGAGGCGCAGCACGCCGAGGAAAAAGCTCGTGAGCGTCAGTTGGCAGCCCACGGCCAGGCACAAGGCGCCGGGAATCACCCACCGCAGCGTCTGCGTGGGCTGGAGGCGCCCAAAGCCGGTTTCACCCCACACCCAGACCGCGTCCGCCCACAGCAGGAGCCCGGCGAGGATGAGGGTGAGTCCAAAGAAAAGGCCCTTCTCGAGCGTCGCATGCTGCAACCATGATTCCAGCCGTGCCTGCGCTCCCCGCAGTCCCGCCCGCGCGGCGAAGAACTTGCTCAACACCGCAAACGTGACGGCTTGGAATCCGACCAGCACCGCGAGCGACGCGAACAGCAGCGTGTGCACATCGAACTCGACATGCCCGATCCTCACCGGACCGCGGAGCAGGAAAGCTCCTCCCGCCAGGCCGCCGGCGATGAGGATCAGGCCGGGGTAGAGGAACAGCCACTGCGGACTGAACAGGAGCATGAATCGCAGGTGGCGCCATCCGTCGCGCCATGGACGCAAATGCGGCGCCCGGTTGCGTCCATCGGGCCGCAGCGTCGTCGGCACCTCCTCGACGCGCATCCGGAGCACGACCGATTTGATTACCATCTCCGAGGCGAACTCCATTCCGGTCGTCCGCAGTTCCATCCGCCGGTAGGCATCGATCGAAAATCCGCGCAGACCGCAGTGAAAGTCACCGATCGACGTGCGGAAAAAAAGACGCCCGAGGAAGGAAAGCGCCGGATTGCCGATGAACCGGTTTTTCCACGGCATCGCGCCGGGCCGGATGCCGCCGCGAAACCGGTTGCCCATCACCAGGTCGGCGCCCGCCCGCAGCCGCTCCACGAAACGCGGCAGATGAGAGAAGTCGTAACTGCCGTCGGCGTCGCCCATGACGATCCAGCGTCCGCGCGCGGCCGCGATCCCGCCCCGCAGCGCGCTGCCGTAACCGGGCGCGGGCACGGGAACCACCCGCGCGCCGGCCGCCGCGGCAATTTCCCTCGATCCGTCGCTGCTGCCGTTGTCCGCCACCACCACCTCGCCCGCCAGACCGGTCGCGCGCATCGCCCCGAGCGCCTCCTCGATGCAGGACGCGATGGTGCGCGCCTCGTTTAGGCACGGCAGAACGACGCTGACCTCGACCGTCGGAACGGTTTCAACGGTCATGGCGGGAGTCGGACATCGGGCCGGAGGAAAAACAATCGGGCGGGTCGGAGCAAAGGCGGAAATGATCAATCGTTGTTCCGGAGGAACCGGCCAAAAACGAGTCCGCACCAGCCGAAACACGCCAGCGCGATGAAACCGAGCACGGTGTGGGTCGCGGCCAGCCGGTCGAAGGGGAGCCGCCGTGCGAGCCTGACCGCCACGGCCGGTTCGGCCGCGGCGATGGGAGGCGCGACCGCGAGCCAGCCCTCCTCGGCCGATCTTCCATCGACCATCACCAGGCGGGCGGCGCGTCCCTGGAAGCGCCGCACATCGATCGGCCAGAAAGCGATGTCGCCCGGGTTGCCCGCGGTATAAGGTATGGCGATCGCCGCGGCTCCCGGATCCTTGATTTCAAGCTGCAGGAAATTTCCCTCGCTGCAGGGAAAGCCGGCGAGCGGAAGAACCAGCCAGGGCGAGGTGATCGTGAACGGCGTGCTGAGCACGGTGCACTTGAGTTCGGGGCCCGCGGGCTGAGTGCCGAAAAACTCGTTGCGAAGATCCTCCGGCATGATCCGGGCCGCGCCGGCAAGGCGGCCATTGGGAAAGGGGGACGGGCCCGCAAATTCGAACGACAGTCCCTGGACGGATCCCGGCGGCAACACCAGGTTGCGCCAGCGCTGGAGCATGTCGAATGTCCATGGCGACGGCCACGCGAGCAGAAAGCCGGTGGCGGCGAGTCCGATGAGCGCGATCCAGCGATGGACGGACGTCGGGCTGCCGTCGAAGGCGGCCAGGCCGCCGGTTTCGCTGGCCACCGGGCCGCCCAGTGCCACTCCCGCGCCGAGCACCACCAGCGACAGGAGAAGGATGGCGAGCCAGTTTGCTTCGACCGTGCGCGCCAGGGATCCGGCCGCGTCGGCCGGCGTTGCGGTCACGACCGAATGCGGCAGCAGTGACCGGAATTTCGGATCGTCGAGCAGGCGGGTGATCTGGTCGACGTCCTGGTAAAGGACGAAGCGCGTTTCCTGGGTTTGCAGCAGTGTCCGGTTGCCGTCGGCGAGGTAAGCCCGGATCGCGTCGCGCCGCCGCGCGGCATTCGACACGGCATGCTGGTGGAAATATCCCGCATGGCCCTCATAGCTCACCGCGGCCAGACCGAAACCCAGCGTGACCAGCCAGGCGGACGCACCCAATGCGGACCAGACACGCCACTGCGGAGCGTCGCCGGCGAGGCGGAGAAAAGCCAGCGCATTGGCCACGACTCCGATGACGAGCAGGTCGCCATAGCGGGAGACGAACCCCGAGTAATCGGAACCGCGGGCGAAGGCGAGCGACAGGCACTGCGCCGCGCTCCACCATCCGAGCGCCAGCACGATCCGGTCGAAGGCCGTGGCGTCCGTTCGTCCGCGCATCCGGAGCGCAAATCCGACCAGCGGCGCATACAGCACGGCCACCGCCCAGGGCCGACTGGACGGCCAGCCGAGAAGATCGAGGAAGGCGTGAAGAAAACCGAGCAACGATCCCGAGGTGTGCGCGAAGGCGCCCTCGGGGGGTGCGACGATCCGGACCAGCGCGAGGAGGGCGAGACCCAGGATGGCCACGCCGGCCGGAATGCGATTCCAGCGCGAACGGCTGGCGCCCGTCCACCAGGAGACCGCGAACACGGCCAGCGGCGCGGTCCACATGCTCGCGAGCGTGAAAAGCCCGGCGAGGCCCCAGGCCTGCGCGATCCACCAGCGACGCGTTCCGGGCTCATGGGTGAACGAACCGTGCGCATGCAGGAACAGGAAAAGCAGCGCGAGCGGAAACTGGGACTGGAACCCCCAGGTGCTGTTTTCCCACGCATGGGGAAGCGCGCCGCATGCGACCACGATGGCCGTAGCGCCGAGCGCCGACCGCCAGCCGAGCGAGGCGCGGATCCAGCGGACGAGAAGCAGGACGAACAAGGCGT
>DASYDZ010000237.1:0-26904 GCA_036499305.1 Candidatus Didemnitutus sp. | reverse complement strand
ACTTACCGCTGCGAGTCAACTCGGTGAGTTGCTCGCGTTCCTTCTGCGTCAGGGTGACTTTGTATCGGTTGGCCATGCCCCAGTAAATTCGTGGGCAGGGTGAAACTCCATACGAAACCCTACGTGTTACACGATACTAGGTCTGGGCGACCAATTCCTGGTCCGCACCTGGATCGATCGATTTACGGCGAGCAGGGTTCGTGTGCAGTTCGAAATCGATCGGGCCGCGAGTCGGGAACGGAGTTGTGACGGGTGGTGCGACTATGTGCTGATCGCGCTCGAGACGGCTCGTCCGGCGCGAATTCCGGATTGGATCATCCAGAAGTACAGCATTTAACAAAAGTCCTGCTTCCGGTCATCCGGCCGGCGAATTAAATTTCCACTTGCGTTTGGACCTCGAATCCATGAATCTCGCGCCCTCGTTAGAGATAGCGTTTTAGATGACAGGATCTGGTGAGTCGTTGGCTGAGCGTTTGGCTTAAGTAATGATTTCGAAACCCAAGTTGGGAACGGACTGGCAGCGGATCGTGACTCTACGAAACATTACATGAGCAATTCGAAACTATACGTCGGCAACCTGTCGTTCCAGACGAGCGAAACCGAGCTCCGCTCGCACTTCGAGCAGTTCGGCGCCGTGACGGACATCTATGTCGCCATGGACAAGTTCACGGGCCGCCCGCGCGGCTTCGCGTTCGTGACGATGGGCACGCCCGACGAGGCGAAGGTCGCCATCGAGAAGACCAACGGCGTCGATTTCGGCGGCCGTGCGCTGCAGGTCAATGAGGCCCGTCCGAAGGAAGAGCGTTCCGGCGGCGGCGGCTTCGGTGGTGGTGGTGGCGGCGGTGGTGGCTTCCGCGGCGAGCGCCGTGGTGGTTACGGCGGTGGTGGCGGCGGCGGCGGTGGCCGTGGCGGCTTCCGCGGCGGTCGCGATCGCTACTGAATCCGGTCGGGCGTCTGCGCCCGATCACAATATTTCAAGGACGGTGCCTTCGGGCCCGTCCTTTTTTATTGGCCATTTCGGTCGCAAATCGACGCGCATGCCGATCGGAGCGCGATTGCGCGTCTTCAATCGGGCTTCGCGCCTCAATTGACCACGGAGTGCGCGGATAATGCGGCTGCCAAAGAATGCGAACCGAGGGACGCCCGAATGCAGTCACCTGCACGGTGAGAACAAACCGCCGCCCAAAACATCGATGGCGAACCCGGCGCCGCCGTGTGCGAACGGGATCACGTGGGGTGCGAGATCGCAGGCCGCAAAGCACCATTATTCGTGCCCGATCGTAAAATCAGTGGTTGCAACCGCCGTTCTGAAAATCAATCGGATTCCGCGGAACGATCGCGCGCCCGGCTTGACGCGGCGTGGATGATGACGCGTCCTTTCCCCTCGCCGCCATGTCCCCATCCACCCTTCAGAAACATTTCCGGAGCCTGGGGGCATGCACCCTGTGTCCCAAAATGCACAAGCCGGTGGTCGTTGGCCGGCCGGTCGCCAGCCGCGTCATCCTGGTGGGCCAGGCACCGGGCGACAAGGAGCCGAAGCTCGGCCGGCCGTTTGCGTGGACCGCCGGGAAGACGCTGTTCAAATGGTTTTCCGAAGCGCTCGGCTGGACGGAGGACGAGACGCGTGAAAGAATTTATTTTGCCGCGGTATGCCGGTGTTTTCCGGGCAAGAAGGACGCGGGGGGCGATCGCGTTCCGGACGACGAGGAAATCGCGAACTGCTCGCGGTGGCTCGTCGCGGAAATCGAGCTTCTCCGCCCCGCGCTGGTGCTTCCGGTCGGCAAGCTTGCGATCACACAATTCATGAACCCCCGGCCGCTGAACGACCTCATCGGGAATTCCTATCCCATCGAATATGCCGGTCGGCGGATGGATTGCATCCCGCTGCCACATCCGTCGGGCGCGTCGCCGTGGCATCGCATGGAGCCCGGGCGCACGCTGCTGCACCGCGCCCTCGCGCGGGTCGCCGCGCACCCGGCGCTGCGGACCGGAATTTGATTTGCCTCACCTGCACGGCGACGCTGTCTTGCGGCTGATTCAATGACCTCGCTTCGCCCGCTGCTTCTCCTGCCGCTTCTCGCCGTCGGACTCCTGGCCGCCGCTCCTGCCGGCAAGACGTACCTCGGCGCCATTGTTACCGATGCGGAGTCGGGAAAGATCATTTTCCAGGACAGCGCGGACGAGATCTCGCCGCCCGCCAGCATGACGAAGCTCATGACTTTCGCCGTGCTGCACGACAAGCTCGCCCGCGGCGCGCTGACGCTGCAGACGCAGGTCAAGGTGACGCGGGCCGACGCCAAGGTCGGGGCGATGCGCGACAGCACCAGCGTCTGGCTTCGGGAGGGAGAGGTGTTCTCGGTGGAGGATCTTCTTTATGCGATGATGATCCGCTCGGCGAACGATGCGGCTTACGCGCTGGCCTGTTTTTCCGCCGGGTCCCCGGAAGCCTTCGTCGAGCTGATGAATGCAAAAGCGAAGGCGCTGGGAATGACCCACACGACGTTTCGCTCACCGCATGGGCTCCCGCCGCCCAGCCGGCGCATCGCCGACGGCGACCTGACCACGCCACGCGACTATGCGAACCTGTGCCGCTACCTCGTGCTCGAAACTGACGTCACCAAGTACACGTCGGTCCGGGCGCGCGACTTCGGGCCCAACCGCCCGAAAGGTCCGGAGCACATGGAAAACCACGATCACCTGCTGGGCAAAATTCCGGGACTCGACGGACTCAAGACCGGCTATACCAGCGGCGCCGGATTCTGCCTTTCGGCTACCGCCGAGCGCAACGGCCGGCGAATCATCGCGATCGTCATGGGCAGCCCGAGCCGTCAGATCCGGGATGTCAAGGTGACCGAGCTGATCGAACGTGGCTTTGCCTCCCTGCCGGCGGAGGTAAGCGTGAAAACCGACCAGCGCGCGGCCCTTGCGTTGCCCGCCCCGACAGAAATCATTCCCACGGTGTCGACCGACAAGTCGGCCCCTGCCACTCCGCCGTCGACGATCGAGCCACTGACCTTTCACGTCAATCCACCCCATTAGAACCGCGCCATGAGATTCCTGCCTTCGCGCCTGCCCGTCATCTTTCTCGCAGTCCTCGCGCTCGGCGCTCCGTCGCGCGCCCACGCGCAGCGCGAGCGTCTGCCGTTCGACGATGTCGAGGTCGTCGAGAAACGCTGGCCCAACGCCCACAAGACCGCGACCAGCCTGCGTTACGTGATCCTGGAACCCGGCGACAAGAACGGTCCGACCCCGAAGCCGGGAACGTTCATCAAGGCGCTCTACAAAGGCATGCTGCTGAATGGAAAGATTTTCGACGAGACCTCCGACCCGGCTCACGCCCTGCACATGCGCCTCGGCCGCAGCATGCTTATCGCCGGTTGGGAGGAGGCGCTGCAAAAGATGCATCGCGGCGAAAAATGGACCCTGATCGTCCCGTCCGAACTCGGCTACGGCACGCGGGGTCGTCCACCGGACATTCCCCCGGGCGCGACCCTCGTCTTCGAGCTGACTTTGCTCGACTTCGGGGCGGAGTGATCGAATCCGGCGGCGCGTGAGGATTGCACGCCTGTGAAAGACGGTCGTTGATATCCGCCCCGGCAATCAGCGCCGGCGGTATCGGCGTCCAGCGAAATTCATGGTCCAGATGATGCGGAATGCATCGTCGCCTGCGCGGCGCCGATCCTGATGCCGATGTATACTTTCAACCCTCCGCTTTCGACTGAAAGCGCGCCTCAGGCTGTCGCCCTGACAATCCCGAGTCTGCGGCGCTGCGCCCAAAATGCGTCGGCGCTGTAGACGGCAAGCCCGCACCAGATCAGCGCATAGGCCTGCAATTGCGCACCGTCGAACGGTTCGTGATAGACAAGCAGCCCGATGAAGAACTGCGCCGTGGGAGCGATGTACTGGAGCAGCCCGAGCGTCGCGAGCCGCAGGCGACGGGCACCATAGGCGAAAAGGGTCAGCGGAACCGCCGTGATGATTCCGGTGCTCAACACAAACAAGTGCAGGCGCAGGTCCACGCGGCCGAGCGCGCCCTCGCCCGTGTGCGCGCGCCAGAGCAGCAGCGCAGCGGCGGCCGGCAGGAGCAGGATCGTTTCCACGGTCAGACCGGTCATCGACCCGAGCACCGAGCGCTTGCGCGTGATCGCATAGCACGACCACGAGCCCGCCAGGGTGAGGGCGATCCACGGAACATGACGGACCCCGATCAGCAACGAACCCACCCCGATCGTGGCGAGCGCGATCGCCGTCCATTGCATCGGGCGCAGTCGCTCGTGCAGCACGACATAGCCGAGGGCGACGTTGCCGAGCGGAGTCAGAAAATAACCGAGGCTGGATTCGAGGATGTGACCCGAGTTGACCGCCCAAACATAGACGGTCCAATTGACGGTCAGGAGAGCGGCGCTCAACGCACTGTGCGCGAGCACACGGGGTTGGCGAAAGGCCGCGGCGAGTTCCGGCAGGGACTTCTGCGCGGCCGCCACCGCCAGCAGGAGCACCAGAGACCAGGTCACGCGGTGCGCGATCAGCTCGAACGGCGAGATTTCATGCATCTGCCTCCAATAAATCGGCACGATGCCCCAGATCAGAAAGCTGGTGGCGGCGGCGAGCGGGCCGCGGAGGTCGGGCGAATGGTGGGTCGATCCGGACAAGCCCGGAACGGTGAGGCGTCGACTTCGCCGCGTCAACCGGGCCGCCCGTCAATGATCGGGAAAACCGGCCGTCACACCGAATAAAACGGCGGGGCGAACCCGGCTCACGCGCCGCGATGCACTGGCAACGGCCGGCCGGCCTGGTCCAGGGCGACATATGTGAACACGCCTTCCGTGACGCGTTGCAGGCGGCCGTCCTGGGCGCGTTGCACCCAGGCCTCCATGTCGACCTTCATCGACGTGCGGCCGATCGAAATCAGCGAGGCGTGGCAGCTCACGATGTCGCCAACATTGACGGGGTTCAGGAAGGTCATCGCATCGATCGCCACCGTCGTCACCCGGGAGCGCGAGAGGTTGCGCGCAAAGATCGCGCCGCCGATGTCCATCTGAGACAGCAGCCAGCCACCAAAAATGTCACCATTCGAGTTGGTATCGGCCGGCATCGCCAGCGTGCGGATCACCAGCTCGCCGCGCGGCTCGATCGGAGGCGTGGAGTCGGTCATGCCCCGAGGGTAGTCGGGGGCACACCGGAGGCAAGCGCCGGCGGACTTTGGCGTTGTTTTCGGGGCGGCCCGGGCGGATATTGGTCGGGCCATGGCAGTCACCGCCCAGGCCGGGTTTCGCCGGCTCCTTGACCAGATCGGGACCGTCGACGCCGTCGGGATCGAGGAACGTGTCGCCAAGTACACGACCCGCAGCATCAAGAAACAGTCGAAGCTGTGGGGCCTGAAGGCGGCGGTCGCGATGATCGACCTGACGACACTCGAAGGCAAGGACACCCCCGGCAAGGTGGAGTCGCTCTGCCGAAAGGCGCGACGTCCGCACGAGGACCCCGACGTGCCCACGGTCGCAGCGGTCTGCGTCTATCCCTCGATGGTGCGGCATGCGGCCCGTCACCTGGCGGACTGCGCGATCAAGGTCGCCTCGGTGGCGACGGCCTTTCCCTCCGGCCAGGCCCCGCTCCGCACGCGCCTGGCGGAAGTGAAGGCGGCGGCGGCGGACGGCGCCGACGAGATCGACATGGTGATCAACCGGGGCGCCTTTCTGGCGGGCGAGTTTGACCTCGTCCAGGACGAGATCGCGGCGGTGCGCGCCGCGTGCGGCGAAACCACGCTCAAGGTCATCCTCGAGGTCAGCGAGCTCGAGACCTACGACAACATCCGCGCCGCGTCCTTCCTTGCGATGCAGGTGATCCGGCCCGGAGATTTCATCAAGACCAGCACCGGCAAGACCTCCCTCAACGCCACCCTCGGCAACAACCAGGTGATGCTGGAGGCGATCCGCGACCACTATCTCGACACCGGCGTCGCCATCGCGATGAAACCGGCCGGCGGCATCCGCACGGCGAAACAGGCGCTGCAGTTCCTGATCGCGGTGAAGGAAACCCTCGGCGACGAGTGGCTGCATCCGGCACGCTACCGTTTCGGCGCCTCGTCCCTCCTTAACGATCTGCTGCGCCAGATCGAGAAGGAGAAATCCGGTGCTTACCAGGCCCCCTACTATTTCAGCGACGCGGCCGAGAGCTACTGAGCCCGTCCCGTCCCTCCCGCCATGCCCGTCGCCACCAGGAAAGAACGTCCTCCCTCCACCCGCAACCGGCCCGAACTCCTGTTCGGCGACCTGTGGGAATTCGATCCGGCGCCGGAGACCGCTGATCCGAAACTCAAGCCGCGCTACGACCTGTTCATCGGCGGCAAATTCGTGACGCCTTCGTCGGGCCGGTATTTCGATTCCATCAATCCGGCCAACGAGGCGAAGCTTGCCGAGGTTGCCCAGGCCTCCGCGGCCGACGTCGACGCCGCGTACCAGGCGGCGCGGAAGGCGTTCGAGGGCCCGTGGGGCAGGATGGCCGGACGCGAGCGCGCCAAGTACATCTTCCGTCTCGCACGCCTCCTGCAGGATCGCGCGCGCGAGTTTGCGGTGGCGGAGACGATGGACGGCGGCAAGCCGATCAAGGAATCGCGCGACTTCGATGTGCCGATGGCGGCCGCACATTTTTTCTACCACGCCGGCTGGGCCGACAAACTCGAGTATGTGGCCCCGGGGCGGAAGGTCGCGCCGCTCGGCGTCGTGGGCCAGGTCATCCCGTGGAATTTCCCGCTGCTCATGCTCGCGTGGAAGCTCGCGCCCGCGCTGGCGATGGGCAACTGCGTCGTGTTGAAGCCGGCCGAGACGACCAGCATCACCGCGCTGAAGTTCGCCGCGCTCGTGCAGGACGCCGGCCTGCCGGCGGGCGTGGTCAACATCGTGACCGGGTTCGGCGACACCGGCGCGGCCGTGGTGACTCATCCCCTCGCGGCCAAGATCGCGTTCACCGGCTCGACCGAGGTCGGCAAGATCATCATGCGCTCGCTTGCCGGCACCGACCGGCGGATGACGATGGAGCTCGGCGGCAAGGCGGCGAACATCGTGTTCGACGACGCGCCGCTCGACCAGGCGGTCGAAGGCATCGTCAACGGGATTTTCTTCAACCAGGGCCACGTCTGCTGTGCCGGCTCGCGCCTGCTCGTGCACGAACCGGTGGCGGCGGCGGTGCTCGCGAAGCTGAAAAACCGGATCAAGGTCCTCCGCGTCGGCGATCCGCTGGACAAGAACACGGACATCGGCGCGATCAACTCGAAGGAGCAGCTCACGCGCATCACCGAGCTGGTGGCGTCGGGGGTGAAGGAAGGCGCCGAGATGTACCAGCCGCCGTGCCGCCTGCCGGCGAAGGGATTCTATTTCCGGCCGACGCTGTTCTCGAACGTGACGATGAGCCATCGCATCGCGCGCGAGGAGATCTTCGGCCCGGTGCTCAGCATCCTGACCTTCCGCACCCTCGATGAGGCGGTCGAAAAGGCCAACAACACGCCATACGGCTTGAGCGCCGGAGTGTGGACGGACAAGGGCTCGCGCATCCTGAAGATGTCGACGGAACTGAAGGCTGGCGTCGTGTGGGCGAACACCTTCAACAAATTCGACCCGTCGTCGCCCTTCGGCGGCTACAAGGAGTCCGGGTTCGGGCGCGAAGGCGGGCGCCAGGGCCTGCTGGATTATTGTCGACTGGCCTGAACCACGGATGAACGCGAAGCGACACGAGGCGGCCCGTTCCTCGGTTTCCACCGGGCCACGATCGAATGGGAGCGGCTCGTATCTTGATCGTCCGGGTGAATCGGTGTCGATCCGGGGCGACGATTTTTCTCATGGCTGAATCCAAATTCCTGACCGTACCCGTCAAGACGGACAAGATGCCGCCGGGCATCCCGTTCATCGTGGGCAACGAGGCCGCCGAGCGTTTCAACTTTTACGGGCTGAAGGCGATCCTGGTCATCTACATGACCCACTACCTGCTGAATCGGTCGGGTCAGTTGGACACGATGAACGAGAATGACGCCAACAAATGGTATCACACGTTTGTCGGGCTCAACTACACGTTTCCGATCCTGGGAGCGATTCTGGCGGACGTTTTCTGGGGCAAGTATCGCACCGTTTTCTGGATCTCGATGATCTACTGCGCCGGTTGCGCTTTTCTCGCCCTCGACCACACCCGCCTCGGACTGGCCGGGGGATTGGGCCTGATCGCCCTGGGAGCCGGCGGCATCAAACCGTGCGTGGCCTCGAATGTCGGGGACCAGTTTGGGCCGGCCAACCGGCATCTCGTGTCCAAGGCGTTCGGATGGTTCTATTTCGCGATCAATTTCGGCTCCACGTTCTCGATCTGGTTTGTGCCGACCTGGCTCAAGGATCACGGACCCGGGCTGGCGTTCGGCATTCCTGCCGCGCTGATGTTCCTCGCCACGGTCATCTTCTGGATGGGGCGATACAAGTTCGTTCACGTGCCGCCGAAGGGCCGAAGCTTCATCGATGAGACCTTCAACCGGACGAGCCTGATGATCCTGCTGCGGCTCGCGTTGATCTTCGCCTTTCTGATCCCGTTCTGGGCGCTTTGGGACCAGAGCGGCGGCGAGTGGGTTCTGCAGGCCGACAAAATGGAACGACACGTCTTTGGTTTCGAGATTCTCCCGTCGCAGCTCCAGGCCGTGAACGGCGTCATGATCCTGGCGTTCATTCCCCTCTTCCAATACCTGATCTATCCGGCGGTGAACCGGGTCTGGAAGCTGACACCCCTGCGCAAGATCGGACTGGGGATTTTCACGATCGGAACGTCCTTCCTGGTCAGTGCATGGATTGACGCCCAGATTTCCGGCGGAGCGAAACCGAACATCTGCTGGCAGTTGCCGGCGTTCGCTCTCCTCTCGGCGGGTGAGGTGATGGCCTCGATCACCGCGCTCGAATTCGCCTACACCCAGGCGCCCAGGCATCTGAAGGCGATCGTCCAGGCGATCTTCTATCTGTCCATTTCGGGCGGCAATTTCTTCACCGCGGGCGTGCATTGGTTCATCGCCAACCCCGATGGCTCCCTGAAATTGCAGGGCGCCCCCTACTATTTCTTCTTCGCCGGGCTCTCGATGGTGGCGGCGATCGCATTCAGTTTTGTCGCCCAGCGCTACAAGGAGGTCTCCTACGACGAGGAGCTTCCGGTGCCGCTGGCCGAGGCCGCCGCCGAAACCTGATCCTCCCATGTCCCGCCTTCCCGTCACCAAGACACCCAAGGTTTACGTCGGCGGAGCGTTCATCCGCTCCGAGAGCGGCCGCACGTTCCCGATCAAGGACGCCGGCGGCGCCTTCTTCGCCAACATCCCGCAGTGCACCCGCAAGGATCTGCGCAACGCGGTCGAGGCCGCCGCCAAGGCGGGGCCGGGCTGGGCGAAGCGCACCTCGTACAACCGCGGGCAGATCATCTACCGCCTGGGCGAGATGCTCGAGGCCCGCCGGGCCGACATGGCCGACGCGCTGGGCGTGGGCGGCGCGGGCCGGGCTGCGGCCATGCGCGAGATCGACGCGACGGTCGACCGCCTCGTCTATTACGCCGGCTGGGCGGACAAGTTCGAGCAGCTCCTGGGCAATGTTAACCCGGTGGCATCGCCCCATTTCAATTTCTCCGTCACCGAACCGGTCGGCATCGTGGGCCTGCTGGCGCCGGACGAGGCGCCCCTGCTGGCCCTGATCTCGCTCGTCGCCCCGGCCATCACCGCGGGCAACACGGTCGTGGCGCTCGCTTCCCCCGCGCGTCCATATCCGGCCGTCGTGCTCGGCGAAATGCTGGCGACGAGCGACCTGCCCGGCGGGGTGGTCAATCTGCTCACGGGCCTCCGCAAGGAAATCGTGCCGACACTCGCGACGCACACCCACCTGCGGACGATCGCGGGCGTGGCGGGAGCGGAGGACCGCAAGGCCCTGCGGCTCGGCGCGGCCGAGAGCGTGAAGCGCACGCACCTGCAGGCGGCGGAGGACAACATCGATTGGTTCTCCGACCGCGCCCAAAGCCTCTACGCGATCCGGGATTTTCTCGAGTTCAAGACCACGTGGCATCCGATCGGGGCATAAGCCGGGGGAACCGGCCCGCGGCTTGCCGCGCGCCCAACCGCGTTTGAGAAAAGACGCCGTCGCGAAATCGCCGACGGGGACATCGGCGACCGCCTCGCTTTGCGGATGAGCAGATGCGCTCAGATGGGCGTTTCCATCCCGCCGCTGGAAAATCGCCGATGAGGACATCGACCACCACCACGCATGCCTCAGGCGGACTCATGCAGTTGGGGGTGGAACGCGTTGTCTCAACACGTTCGCGAAACGAAGCGCCTTGAGGACAACGCGCTCCACCATTTGATTCGCCGCTTCACCGAGGCAATCGAGCGTTCAATGGCATGAGTCCGGCTCAGGCGTGGTCGCGCTTGCGCAGAAAGCGTGCGATCTCGCGTGCCGTCGGCATCGACGGCGCCGTGCCGGGCCGGGAGACCGACAGGGCGGCCACGGCATTGGCGAAATGCGCCGCCTCGATGACGTTCTTCTTGTATTTCACGAGGCCGGCCGCGAAGCCGCCGACGAAGGCGTCGCCCGCCCCGGTGGAGTCGATCGCGTCGACATCATGGGCCTGGATGCGCACGTAGACGTCGGGCTGCGAGACGAAGCATCCCTTGGAGCCGAGCGTGACAATGACGATCGGGACATTGAGCGACCGGCAAAGGCGGTGCAGGGCGTCGGCCTTGAGGGACGTGAAATTCTCGGCCGTCAGTTCGCCATGCTCCCGGAATGCCGCGCTCCGCAGCAGTGCGGCGGAAGCCGGCACGCGCCGGACGAGGGCGAAAAATTCGGTTTCGTTCGGAATCAGCACCTCGACGTGCCGCAGAAGGCCGACCTCGAGATCGGAGCGCATCGGGGCGGGATTGAACACCGTGACCGCCCCATTGCGGCGCCCGAGCTTCAGCACATGCGCGGTGGTGGCGAGGTCGGACTCGGCCTGGACCACGATGACCTCCGCGCCCTGGAGGGCAGCCGGCGGGACATCGCGCTTGTGCAGCGCGAGGTTGGCTCCGGCGGCAACGATGATCTGGTTCTGTCCCGACTCATTGATCGCGATGACGGCGGCGCCGGTTGGCTCCTTCTTTTTCTCCGCGAACATGGCGCGCAGCCCCTCGACGTGGGCGAAACGCCGCGCACCCGCGCCGAATGAATCGCGTCCGACGGCGCCGATGAAGAGGGTGGGCGCGCCCGCGCGCATCGCGGCGACGGCCTGGTTGAATCCCTTGCCGCCCGGGCCGGGGCGAAAGTCGCCGACCACGGTCTCGCCGGGCCGGGGAAACTCGCGGGAGAAGAAGGCCAGGTCCTGGATGAAACTGCCGACGACGACGACGCGGGGTTTCATGCGAAAGGATCAGGATCGGCAACATGCCGACGGGTTCCAGAGCGTGCGCGCCGTGCCCGATGCGGTAAAGGGTATTTCCTTTCCGGCCGGAGATTTTTGCGGGCGCCGGCGGTGGGTGCCGTTCATCGACCCGGGCAACCGTCTGTCCTATCCGCCGTGTGGAGCGGCCGCGGGCGGGACACCGTGGGACATCGCCACCGCGCCCGACATTGCTTCGCTCCGCCTCGCGCCGGAGAATCTTGCCGTGAACCCATCCGGCATGGTTCGCTCGCGTGTGGACCTTACGCGGAAGTCGGCCGCCTCCTCCCCCGTCCTCGAACGGAACAAGGATCGCCTCTACGTGCTGCTGCAGGGAGGCGGCTGGGGCGCATTTCTCGCGATGCAGATCGCCTTTTCGACCGCGCTGCGCGACAGCACCACCCGCGGGATGCGCGATGCGGTGACCGATATCGCGTCGATGGTGATGGTCGTTCTCCTCGGCGTCCTGATCACCCACTATTCGCGGCGGTTCATGACGCGGTGGGGCTGGAAGCAACTCGGCTGGCGGGCGCTGCTGCCGCGCATCGTGGTGATGGCGGCCCTGCTGTCCCTGCTCTGGAGCGCCGTGGGCTTCGGCTATTCGTACCTCGTGGTCGGCCTCCCGTGGCCGTCGAAATACAGTCCGGCCGTCGTCATCGCGCTCACCGTGATCGACGGTGCCGGCCTGATGATCGGCTGGCTCTGCCTTTATTTTTTCTATCACACGTTCGAGCGGGTCAACCGGCTGCAGGTCGAACAACTGCGTCTGGTCGCCAACGTGAAGGAGGCCGAACTGCGCGCGCTCAAGTCGCAGTTGAACCCGCACTTCCTTTTCAACTCGCTCAACAGCCTGCGGGCCTTGATCGACGAGGATGCTCCCCGCGCCCGCGAGGCGGTCACGCGCCTCGCCAACATGCTGCGCTATTCGCTGCAATCCGGCCAGCTCGAGACCGTCCCGTTCAACGACGAGCTGCGCATCGTGCAGGACTACCTGGCGCTGGAGCAGATCCGTCATGAAAACCGCCTGCGGGTCCGCTGGGACATCGGGCCCGACGTCCCGGCAGCCAACGTCGCGGTGCCCCCGATGCTTCTGCAGACGCTGGTCGAGAACGCGGTGAAATACGGCATCGGCACGCGGCGCGAGGGCGGCGAGCTTGTCATTGCCGCCCATGTCGAAGGCGGCGCCCTCCGCCTGCGCGTCACCAATCCCGGCACGCTGGCCGGACCGGCCAGTCCCGCCGCGGCGCGCGCGGGTTCGTCGACCGGCGTCGGGCTGCGCAACGCCTCCGAGAGACTCAAGCTGCTTTTCGGCGAACGCGCCGCGCTGACCCTGGTCGCCGAGCCGGCGGGCTGCGTGAGCGCGGACGTGAAGATTCCCTTTTCCACCTGAGGCATGAAGGCCCTGATCATCGACGACGAGCGCCTGGCGCGAAACGAGCTCCGCCGGCTTCTCGCCGCGCACGCCGACGTCGGGATCGCGGGCGAGGCCGTCGATGCCGAGGATGCGGCGCGCAAGATCGCCGCGCTGAAACCGGACCTGCTGTTCCTCGACGTGCAGATGCCGGGGGCGGACGGCTTCAGCCTGCTGGAGCAGCTCGACCCGCCGCTGCCGGCCGTGATCTTCACGACGGCCTATGACGAATTCGCCGTGAAGGCATTCGAGTTCAACGCGCTCGATTATCTCCTGAAGCCGGTTGACCCCAACCGCCTTGTCGCCGCGCTGGAGAAGCTCCGGCAGCGCGGCGGACCCGCGTCGCCCGACGCCGCTCCGAGCCACCGGCTTTCGCTCGAGGAGAAGGTCTTCGTGCGCGAGGGGGACAAATGCTGGTTCGTGCCGGTGAAAAACATCCGCCTGCTCGAGTCGGAGGGCAACTACACGCGGGTGCACTTCGACGACCACAAACCGCAGCTCTTCCGCTCGCTCACGGCGATGGAGGAGCGGCTCGATCCGAGGCACTTCTTCCGGGCCAACCGCAAGCAGGTGATCAACCTGGCCTGGGTGGAGGGCATCGAACCCTGGTTCAGCGGCGGACTGCTCGTGCAGTTGCGCGGCGGCATCAAGGTGGAGCTCTCCCGGCGCCAGGCCCAGGAATTCCGCGAGCGGATGAGCCTGTGAAATTCGATCCGCCATGATCCACGCCACCGACCTGACCAAGACCTTTCACGACAAACGTCGCGGTGCCATCGTCGCGGTCGACCGGGTGTCGCTGACCTGCCATCCCGGCCGGATCTATGGCCTGCTCGGCGCCAACGGGGCCGGCAAGACCACGACGTTGCGGCTGCTGGCCACGCTGCTCCAGCCCACCAGCGGCTCGGCGACGGTGGCGGGCCACGACATCGTGGGGGCGCCGGAAAAGGTCCGGGCCAACGTGGGGTTTCTCGCCGCCAGCACCGCCCTCTACGGCCGGCTAACGGCGCGGGAGATGGTCACCTACTTCGGCCGGCTCAATGGCCTCGACGACACCACGATCGCGGACCGCCTCGGGCGGCTCATCGCCGACCTGGACATGGCCGGGTTCATCGACCGGCGCTGCGACAAGTTTTCCACCGGCATGAAGCAGAAAACGTCGATCGCGCGGACCCTGGTGCACGATCCCGCGGTGATGATCTTCGACGAGCCGACGCTCGGGCTCGACGTCATGACCGCGCGCTCGATCGTCCGGTTCGTGCGCGAATGCCGCGAGCGGGGCAAGACCGTCATCTACTCGACCCACGTCATGAGCGAGGTCGAGAAGCTCTGTGACACCATCGGCATCATCCACGGCGGCCAGTTGGTGGCGGAAGGAACGCTCGCCGAACTCCAGGCGCGTTTCGGCGAGACCGACATGGAGGAGATCTTCGTCAAGGCGGTCGGCGGCGAGGCGGCGCTCGAAGCGGCGGCCCGCGAACAGGACACGATATGAACCTGCGCAGCATTCTGACGATTTACCTGAAGGAGCTGAGGGATTCGCTCCGGGACCGCCGGACGATCATCTCGATGATCATCGTACCCACGCTCGTGATCCCGGCGCTCATGTTCGGCGTGGGCACCGTGATGACCAAGATCATGCGCCAGGCCAAGGAGGAGGGATCTTCGATCGAGATCATCGGCGGCGCCGACTCACCGGGCGTGATCGCAAAACTGAAGGCGGCGAAGCAATTCCACATCGTGAATCCGGGCGGCGATTTCAAGCAGCTCATTTCCGACAAGAGGATTCGCGCGGCGGTTGAGCTGCCGCCGGCTTTCGAGGCCTCGCTCCAGTCCGGTGGATCGGCCGTGGTCACGATTTATCACTACGAGGGGGAGCTGAAGTCGTCGATTGGCGTGGGTGACCTGGAGAAATTCTTCAACGAGCTGCGGGAGGCGTCGGTCGAGGCGCGCCTCACGGCCCGCGGCCTGCCGTTGACCCTGGTGAAGCCGTTCGAGGTCCGGCGGCAGAACGTCGCCGCACCCGAAAAAGTCGGCGGCAACACCCTCGGTGGCCTGATTCCCTACATCATCATCATCCTGTGCTTCACCGGAGCCATGTATCCGGCCATGGACCTGACCGCGGGCGAAAAGGAGCGGGGCACAATGGAGACGCTGCTGTGCAGCCCGGTCAGCCGGCTCAACATTGTGCTCGGAAAATTCCTGATGGTGCTGACGGCTTCGGTGACGACGATGCTGCTTTCCATGGTCTCGATGGGTTTGAGCGCGGCGCTGGGAGTTTCGTATTTCGCGCGCGGCGGTTCGGCGTCGGCATCGCCGGGATCCGGAACTGTGATTCCTCTCATTGATCCCATGGGGCTGGTCGGGGTATTCGGAATGATTTTTCCGGTCGCGGTCTTTTTCGCGGCGCTTCTGCTGGCGATCGCGCTTTTCGCGAAGAGCTACAAGGAGGCCCAGAGCTACGTCTCGCCTCTTCTGATCGTCGTGATCATGCCGGCCGTGATTGGAATGCTGCCAGGCATCGAACTCAGTGTCCGGACTGCGCTGGTTCCAATTCTTAGTTTATCGTTGGTATGCAAGGAGATGCTATCCGGCGTTTGGCATTGGAATTTCATCGCCCTTATCTTCGGCTCCTCATGCGTTTATGCGGCGATCGCTTTGGCTTTCGCGGTACGCATGTTTAACCGTGAGAGCGTGCTTTTCCGCACGTAATCCGTTGTTGTGTGTGGCGTGAAGCCGCCCGGATCGCCGGGCGGCTTTTTTTCGCGGTATCGGGATGGGGATTAGCCCCCATTTTATCGTTCAGTCTTCGTCAAAACCGGGAGCCGCCGTAAACCCCGAGTAAATGGCCGGTTGGCCTCTAGCGGAAAGGCAACCCGATACGTTATAGTAAGTCAGATTCAATAACACAGGAGCACCTATGAGCACGACAACCACTGAAAATCCAACCGGCCCGGAACACCTTCGCTACGAGATCACCCAGCTCGAAAAGATGCGGGAGCAGATCCTGGCTGACATGGAGAATCTCCGGACACAGGAAACCAACCTTCGCGCGTTCGAGTCGCGGCTGCGCGGCAGCCAGCCCCCGCAGGCGCAGGCGGGCCTGACGCAGGCCCCGATGGCGCCGAATTCCCGTTCGCCTTTGCTGGACGCGGAGTGGGAGAAATTCCAGCGCTCCCGCGCCCTGCTCGAAGCCGAGCGCCGCGCGCTCAACGACGACCGCATGGCGCTGCGCGACGAGAAGGCGGACCTCCAGACCCGCGGCGAGGCCCTGCGCAAACGCGAAAGCTGGATCGAGACGCGCGAAAAGGAACTTGCCGCCAAGGCCATGCCGCCGCCGAAGGCGCCGAGCCAGACACCTTTCGAAGCCGCCAAGAGCCTCTTTTCGCTTCGGCGCGCCTCCTAAGGCCGCCCGTGCTCCAGTAACCTGTGCCAGCCCGGACCGAGCACGGTCCGGGCTTCGTCTTTTCCGATGACGCCGGGTTGCGTCGCGGCCCTCTCCGACATTGCGCTTGCACCGCGCGCGCAAAATCACCATCACACCGCGCAGTGAATTGTTACTCCATTCGTCCGTCCATCCGCACGGCTGTCGTCTTGGCAGCCGGCAAACGCGCCATGTGGCACGTTGTGGCTCGACGAACATTGGTGGGCGCTCTCGCGCCAAAGCGGACCTGAAACCGCCCTCTACCAAAAGATCGCCGAGCCCGACTCCCACCGAGTCGGGTTTTTTATTTTCCACCCCCAAAATCCATCAAGTCATGCCCACGCTCCTCCCCATCCCGCCGCCCGCGCCATTCGGTGCCGCCGTCGCCTTCGGGCGCACGTTTGAAGAAACCTGCAGACAGTTCGACCTCGATCCCGGCGAACTGAAGGGCCGCTGTGTGCTCGATGTCGCGGCCGGTTGTTCGTCCTTTACCGCCGAGGCCTGCCGCCGCGGAATCGACGCCGTGGCCGTCGACGCCGCCTACCACCACCCGGTGCACCTCCTGGCCGAAGAGGTGAAGCGCGGGCTGGAACGCGACGAGCTGGCGGGTGACTCGAGCGAACCGTTTGCCACCTCCCGTCGGATCGAGCGCCAGGAACACCGGTCTGCCGCCCACCGGTTTCTGTCCGACTACGAAGCGAATGCCTCGCGCGGACGCTACCTGCGCGGCAACCTGCCGGCGCTTCCGTTCCTCGACGGGGCATTCGACGTCGTCATCTGCACGCGCCTTTTTGCCGGAAGGTCGGAATCGCCCGACCTGGCCGCGATGGTCGACTGTTGCGCGGAATTGCTGCGCGTCACGACAGGCGGTGTCCGCATCGTGGCGGGTGCGACCCGCCTGCATCCCGATGCCAACCGCCTGCGCCGACTGCTGGCCGAGCGGGATCTTTCCGTCCGCCTGCAGACCGCAGGCGCGGCGAAAGTGCTGGTCCTTGCCCCGGGCACCGGAAGGTCGTCGATCGCAGCCTGAGAAGAAGCCCCCTCGCGATGCTCCCGGTCATACTCCGATTACCTGGAAAACGACGGCCCGTTGAAAACAACGGGCCTGCCCTGTATCGGGCGGCGCGGCCCTATCGGTCGCGACCCGCAAAACGATTCTGTCCGGTGAGGAAACCGATGACGCGTTCGATGTTCCTCTTCACGGCGGCGTCGGATTTCAACGCGCCCAGGTAGCGGGCGATCTCCTTCCGGCGATACGGGCTGAGTCGGGCGAACATCCGCTTCGCGCCCGCATTCCGCCGGAGCGCCGCTGCGAATTTCGGGTGAAGCGGGACCGTCCGATCCGACGGATCGAAGGCCAGGGCGAGCATGATGATGTCGCCGACATTCTTCCCGGCGGCCTTGAGCATCGGTCCGTTGACGTAGAATCGCCAGTGGCCGGCGTACTTCACGAGCGTTTGCGGAAAGGAGTGCCCGTCGATCGTCGCGCGGATCGGGATCGGCCCGCGGAATTTTTTGGCCTGAAGAAAAAGGTGCCGCAAAGCCGCAGCCGGAAGGTGCACGAACGGATTGACTCCGATGATCTCGATCCGCGCGGAAAACACGGCGGTCCCGACAGACGGTTTTGGAGCGGCCTTCGCGGAGCGTTGTGGCAAGCGCGACATGCGAAATGTCTATCGCGCAATGTCGTGGCGTAAAGCCTCCGCGATTCGCAAATGATGCCCGCGGGCCGTTGTAGCCGGGGGCGACCGACCCCGGTGCGCCCCGACAATTTCGGTGGGCGTCGGTTTCCACGCCGACGTGATCGATTGCCGATGGGGACATCGGCGACCACCCGGATCGCCTTGAGCGGGGAGCGAGGGTCCCCGGACCCTTCGGACCCGGCGGCCTCAAAGCGTTATTGCTTCTCGAACTCCGCGAGCCGCGTGGCCGCCTTCTCCCACTCGGCGGTGGCGGTCGTGATCTCATCAACCACGACGCTCAGTTCCTTGTTGAGGTGGTGGAAGCGGCCCCGGTCAGAATATGTCTCGGGCTTCTCGAGGTCGGAAGTGATCTCGGACTGCTTGGTTTCGAGTTCGCTCACGCGCTGCTCGAGCCTTCCGACCTCAATGCGAAGTTTTTTCAGGTCGGAGGGGTTGGGCTTCCGGACCGCCGGAGCCGACGACGCAAGCACGTTCGATTTCTGCGCCTTGGGGCCGGCGGCCCCGCCGGGCCGCGCATCGGTGAAACCGGCGGTCAGCGCCGCGCGGGCATCCGTGGCCTTCGATTTTTCCAGATAGTAGTCGTAGTTGCCGGCGTAGGCCGTGAGCCGGCCCACGTGCACATGCAGGACCAGCTTTGCGAGCTGCCGGATGAAATACACATCATGGCTGATGAAGATGAACGTGCCCTCGTACTGGCTGAGGGCAATGACGAGAGCGTCGATCGACGGAATGTCGAGGTGGGTCGTCGGCTCGTCCATCAGCAGCAGATTGGGCGGGTTCACCAGCAGGCGGGCCAGCGCGAGGCGGGATTTTTCGCCGCCCGACAGCACCGAGACCTTCTTGAACACGTCGTCCTTGCGAAACAGGAATCCGCCGAGCACCGCGCGGGCCTGCTGCTCGGTCAACTGGTTCTCGGCCGTGCGCAGCTCCATGACGTTCTCGAGCACGGTCAGTTCCGTGTGCAGGGTTTCGGCGCGGTTCTGGGCGAAGTAACCCGGCACAACGTTGCTGCCGAGTTCGCGGCGTCCGCCCTGGATCGGCACGACATCGGCGAGGATTTTCAACAGCGTCGATTTGCCGGCGCCATTGGGGCCGACGAGCACGATGCGCTGGCCGCGTTCCGCCTCGAAATTGAGATCCTGGTAGACAACATGATCGCCATAGGCCTGCTGCACGTTTTCCAGCGTCACGACCCGCAGCCCCGAGCGCGGCGGCTGTGGGAAACGGAAATTGATGCGCTTCAGCTCCGCGGCCGGTTCCTCGACGGCGGCCTCCTTGAGGCGCTCGATCTGCTTCTCCTTCGATTTCGCGCGCGACGCGAGGCTCGCCTTGGCCCCGAAGCGGTCGACGAATTTCTGGAGATGCGCGATTTCCCGCTGCTGGTTCTTGAACAGCGCCACCTGCTGCTCCTTCCGGGCGTCGCGCTCGTTCAGGTAGTCGTCGTAATTGCCCGTGTAGCGGTGGAGCGTGCCGGCGCGGAGCTCGAGGATCCCGGTGCACAGCGTGTTGAGGAATTCCCGGTCATGCGAAATGATCACCAGGCCGCCCGGATAGCGGGAAAGATAGTCCTGGAACCAGAGCAGCGCTTCAAGATCGAGATGGTTGGTGGGTTCGTCGAGGAGGAGCAGCGAGGGTTCATTGACCAGGAGGCGCGCGAGGTGCGCGCGCATGACCCAGCCGCCGGAGAAACTCTTGGCCGGGCGCAGGCATTCGGCTTCGCGGAAGCCAAGACCCGCGAGGATTTTCTTGGCCCGCGGCTCGAGCGTCCAATCGATGTCGTAATCGTCGTCCCCCTCCGGCACGAGTTTCCGTCCGCTGGTGGCGATGTGCAGGACGGTTTCATCGCCGACCGGCGCGCTTTCCTGCGGGAGGAAGCCGAAGTCGGCGCCGCGCTCCCAGTCGATCGTGCCCTCATCGGGCGACTCCTCGCCCAGGATCAGGTTGAACAGGGTGGATTTGCCCGCTCCATTGGGCCCCACCAGCCCGAATCGGTCCGTCCGGGCCACGAACAGCGACACCTCCGCGAACAGTTCGCGGGTGCCATAGGACTTGGAGACATCGGCTATCGTGAGCATCGAACCGGCGAGTCAGCCGGTCCGCCGCGCGGTCGTCAACCGCGAGTTTTACGAGGTCGCGGGCCGGTTGGATTTCCGTGGGTCGAGGGCCCACGGATGGCCCGGGCATTTCACTTGCCCGGGCTCAGGAGGGCGAACTATACGGGAGAACCGCATTTCCCGGGCCAGCGGAGTGCGGCAGGTCAGATTCACTCTTCGCCATCGGGCGCAACGTCTCAGGCGAAGGCACACGATCATCAAAGCCGGAGGTTCCAAATGCTATCGCTCGCACAAATGGCCCAACTGGGCTCGTGGATGGGAAGACGCTCGTTCACCAGTATTTTCAGCCATGTTCCCGGAGACGGGAAGCTGGTTGCGAATTTCCTGTCGGCCACCGCCTCGATGGGGCCGACTTTCACCTTGGTCAGCATCTCGGGCTCGGCCTACGGGGTGCCCAGCAATCTGCCGCCCCAGATCATCGGCGGGTACAATCCCTTCAGTTGGATCGCCGGCACGGTTCTGACCCCGCACGATGCACAGCGCTCAGCCTTTATATTCAATCTCACCAGGAACACGACCCAATCACAGAACCTGAAGGGACAGGGAGCCGCCGACTCGGGAAAGTTTCAGGCGACCGGCGGGGGCGGAGCGGTTGGCTTCAAATTTGGCGGCCAGGACGGGGACATCATGGTGGCGTCCGACCTCAACGAAGGGTGGGCCACCAATTATTCCTATGGTGGAACCAGTGCTGCCGCACCCATAACCTATGGCGGCGCAGTCAGTCTCACCCCACCCAAGGATTCGTTCCAGGTGAACCAATTGGACGTCTATACCTTGTCGTAGGGTGGACAATGGCGGGCGGGCGGGCTCCCGGCGTGGCGATTTAACGCGGGGACACTCCTGGCCGCTCGCTTCCGGGACCCCCGGATGAGCTGCTGTCGGCGCCGATCCGGCGGAGGCAAGTTCGATTCCCGGTCAGGATCGATCCGTGGCTGGTTCGCTCCGCGAGGCTTGCGCCGTTGAAAACCGCAGCCACAAACATCGGGTTCCATGCCCAATCGTCTCGCCGCGGAACGATCGCCCTACCTGCGTCAGCACGCGGACAATCCCGTCGACTGGCAACCGTGGGGCGATGAGGCGCTCGCCCGGGCGCGGTCCGAGCAAAAACCGGTCTTCCTGAGCATCGGCTACGCGGCATGCCATTGGTGCCATGTGATGGCGCACGAATCGTTCGAGAATCCGGAAGTCGCGGCGGTGCTGAACCGCGCGTTCGTGTCGATCAAGGTCGACCGCGAGGAACGGCCGGACATCGACCGCATCTACATGAACTACGTGCAGCAGACCACCGGCCACGGTGGCTGGCCGTTGAACGTGTGGCTCACTCCGGCAGGCCTGCCATTCTACGGCGGCACGTACTTTCCGCCCGGCGACAGGGACGGCCGGCCCGGATTCGTGTCCGTGCTCGAGGCCATCGTACGGCACTGGACGGAGCAGCGCGGCAAGATCGAGGATGGCGCGACAGAGGTGACGACGACCCTGCGCGAGGCCGCGGCGGCGTCCACCGCCATGGAGGGCTCCCTCGCCGATGCCGCGGGCGACGCGCTCGAGGGGGCGTTCCGCTATTTTCACCAGAATTTCGACGGAGAATGGGGCGGCTTCGGGGAGGCGCCCAAGTTTCCCAGGGCATCGGTGCTCTCGTTCCTTTTCCGCGTGGCGGCCATGCAGGGCGTCGAATCCGGTGTGGGCGCCGAGGCGATCCGGCTGGCCACGACGACCCTGCGCGGCATGGCGAATGGCGGACTGCACGATCATGTCGGGGGCGGGTTTCATCGCTACTCGGTCGACGAGCGCTGGCACGTGCCGCACTTCGAGAAGATGCTCTACGACGAGGCGCAGATCGCGCTGAACTACCTCGAGGCCCGCCAGGCAACCGGCCGGGAAGTGTTCGGTTGGACGGCGCGCGACACGCTGGACTATGTCGTGCGGGACCTGGCGGATCCGGCGGGCGGATTTCATGCGTCGGAGGATGCGGACAGCCTCTCATCGCCGGACGGACACGAGAACCGGGAGGGCGCTTTCTACGTCTGGACGCACGCGGAGATCGAAGCCGCGCTCGGGGCCGATGCGGCGCTGGTCTGCGCCCATTTCGGCGTGGCGCAGAGCGGCAACGTGGCCTCCGATCCGTCCGGCGAATTTCGCGGTCAAAACGTCCTGATGGCGCAGCGCAGTCTGGTGGACACCGCCCGGCAGCAGGGAATCGAGGTCGAGGTCGCCAACGAAATTCTGGTGCGGGCGCTGGGCCGGTTGCGCGAGATTCGGGCGAAGCGGCCGCGCCCGGGTCGCGACAACAAGGTGGTCGCGGCATGGAACGGCCTCATGATCTCGGCCCTCGCCCGCGGAGCGCAGATCCTCGGCGAGGCGGCCTATCTGGCGGCGGCGACGCGCGCGGCGGAATTTCTGGCGACGAACCTGTACGACGAATCGGATGGCACGCTGTTCCGCACCTGGCTCGGCACGCGGAGTCCGGTGCCCGGATTTGCCGAGGACTACGCGGCGGTGATTCAGGGACTCCTGGACCTTTACGAAACCGGGTTTGAGGTGCGCTGGCTGAAGTGGGCCGACCGTCTTCAGCACGCGATGGATCGTCAGTTTTGGGATGATGCCGCCGGCGGTTATTTTTCAACCCGGGTGGACGATCCGACGGTCATCATGCGGCTGAAGGACGATTACGACGCCGCGGAGGCTTCCGCCACCTCCCTGGCGGTGGCCAATTTGGTGCGACTGGACTGGATGATTGGCGCCTCGTCGGACGCTGATCCGATGAGTCGGAGTGAACGGGCGCGGCGGGCAGTCGCGTCGCTGTCGCGCCGATGGACCCAGGCGCCCTATGCATTGCCGCAGATGCTCTGCGGTTTCGAATGGATCCTGAGCGAACCGCAGACCGTGGTTCTCGCCGGTGACCGCGCCTCGGCGGAATTCCAGGTGCTGGCGAAGACGGCGGCCGGCACGTTCCGCAGACGCCGGGTGATGCTCCATGTCGACGGTCCCATGATGGATTGGCTTGGGACAAAGAAGCCCTATTTGGCGGCCGTGAAACCGGTCAACGGCCAGCCGGCCGCTTATGTCTGCGAGGGCAACGCCTGTCAGGCGCCGGTCACGACGGCGGAAGAGCTCGCACGGTTGATTGGATAAGTCGGTTGAAAGTCAGTGCACCACGGACGAGGGCGCCCTCGGCGAATATTGCCGGCAAATCAGGTGGAACCGATTGTCCCCAATCGTTTGATTCGGCAAGGCGCCTTGAGGACATGCCGCTTGATCAACCGGCATTTGTGATCGCTGGCCAAACGCCGAAGAGGCGGGATAGGGAAATCCCGCCCTCCATCAACGCGCGAGGACCTCCTCGACCAGCTTTTGCGATCCGTCGTTGGCCGCGGGCGTGATCTTCAGTGTCGCACAGAGAAGATTGTAGATGTCAACGTTGTCGACGTCATCCAGTTCCTTGTTGTGGCGGAATGACGGGCCGTCGGCGACGAACAGCGCACCCATGTTGGGCGTGGCCGGATCGAAGCCATGCGCGCCGCGCTCAAAAGTCGGGCGATGAACACGCAGGTATTCGCGGGTCGTGATGTACCACCCGGGATCGGCGCACAGGACGACGGGCGCGATGCGGTTGCTGGCGCGATAATGGAGATGTTCCGGCACCTCGGAACGAAGCCAGACACTGACGTGCGGATGCTCCTTGCCGAAATGCGCGAGCAATTCGGCCGGGGTCTCGCTTTTGGGCCGGAGACCGGCGACGGGGCCGGCAAAATCGACGTCGATCGTGGCCGGGTTCACATAGTCATCGAGCAGGACCACGCGGTCGGGGCTGACCGGTTCCATGCCGTGATCGGAGACGAACACGAAGTCGGTCTCATCACGGAGACCAATTTTTTGCAGGCCAGCGAGCAGCCGGCCGATCGCGGTGTCCACGAGTGCGATGGCCTGCACCGTTTCGGGAGCTTCTGGACCGAAACGGTGCCCCGCCGTGTCCACCATGTCGAAGTACAGTGTGGCCACCCGCGGTCGTTGCGCTTCCGGCAGCGCGAGCCAGGCGAGCAGGCCGTCGACGCGATCGTCGGCGGTCAGATGCTTGTCGAACGGCTTGGTGAAGCTCGGGCGCAGCCCGTGATTCTCGGAGTCCGAACCCGGCCAGAAAAAGCACGCGCTGTGCAACCCCTGCCGCTCGGCCGTGATCCAGATCGGTTCGCCGCCGGACCACCAGCGCGGATCCACGGCGCAATCGTGGTGCGTGTAGTAGAATTTCGCGTTGAGATCGGGATCGAAGAACGTGTTCGCCACGATGCCGTGATGCTCGGGGCGCAGGCCGGTCACGATCGTGTAGTGGTTCGGAAAAGTGAGGGACGGGAAACTCGACGTCATGCGGCGGGCATGCACGCCGTCGGCGGCGAGGCGGCCGAGTTCGGCCGGATGATATTTTTCGAAATAGTCCCATCGAAATCCGTCGATCGAGACCAGGATGACCAGGCGACTGGCGGGATGATCGGCCGCGGGCTGCGAAGGCGGCCCGATGATGGCGGCGAGAAGCAGGACGGGAAAAAGCAGCACGCGATTCATGATGAACTATTTTCGTCCAGGAACGGGAAAACGCCAAGGCCGGAAAATTCCTTCGCGTCGCCGCGCCGGAGTGTATCACCTTGCCTTTGTGACCGACGCAGAACGCATCACCCGGCTCGAGGAGCGGCTGGCTCACATGCAGCAGCACCTTGCGGCGCAGGACAAAGCCATGCTGGAACTGCACGACGAAATAGAGGCCCTGCGGCGCGAGCTCGCGCTGGTGCGCAACCAGACTCCGGGCGGAACGCCGGCCGAGCCGGCGACGGAGGACGAACGTCCGCCGCATTATTGAAGGCAGGGCGGCATCGGCTGACCTGAGCCCGTCGAACGGCCCGACTGCCGCCTCCTTGGCGGGATCTGGAAATCCCCCCTCCTGCTACACTCAGAACAGCGCCGTGACTTCCGTGTGCCGGCCGGGCTCGATCGTGACCCCGCCCGAGAGCGCGGCGGTGTCATCGTTCTTGTAGAGCTTCACGTTCACGGCCACAGCCGCGTCCTGCGTCGACCATCCCCATTTTCCGATCGAAACGAATTGCATCGGAAGGCCCTTGTCCCAGCTCAGGCCCGGACCATCGCCACGGATGAAAAGCTTGTTGCCAATGCCGATGTACGCGGTGGCGAGAAGACGCGTGGCGCCGTCCGACGAGGCCGACGCCTCGACGGGCGATCCCGGTGGCTCATCGAGGGCCACAGCGACAGCGGAAGGCGCGGCTTCCGCTCCGGGGGAGTCGTCGGACATGGCCGCGAGTGTTTCCTCCGGCTTTGGCTTGCGGGCGACGCGCGGGCGCCGTGCCTTGGGCGTCTCCGGGGCAACTTCCGTGACAACGGCGGTGATCATCGGAACCTCGACCGGATCGGCCGCGGCAAGCGGAGCCGGCGGCGCGACGAACGCCTCGGGTGCGGGCTGGATGGACGGCGCGGATTCGGAAGCCGCCGCTTTTGGTTCGGAGTCGGCCGGGGTTGGGGAAGCAGGAGAGCGCGAGGCGCGGTCGAAAGTGCCGAGACGCTGGTCGAGCTGGTCGAGCGCCCGCTGCAATGATTTGTCGAGCTTGCCGGAGGCCTCCTGGGCCAGCGAAACCTGGCGCCGGCCGGCGGCCTCGAGCGCGGTCCAGTCGGCGGACGCCTTGGCCAGTTTGTCCGCCACGGCCTTCAGCTGGTCGCTGTTGGCGGTGCGCAGCTCCTCCAGTTCTCGCTCGAGAGCCTCGCGCTCGTCGTTCTCCTTCGTGGCGAGCGCCTCGTTGAATTCCGCCAGCTTCTCCTGCATGCGGTAGGGCAGTGTCTCGGCATCACGCGCGGATTTCTGCACGGCCTCCTCGATGGCCTTGATCTGGGCGGAAGCGCGGCCGAGGCTCTCGGCGGCGGCCTGCACGCGCTTGATCTGGAGTTCGAGTTCGTCGCGCAATCGCGCGGACGATTCGCGCGAATCGGCGGCGTAGTCGGAAAAAAACGGAAACAGCACCGCGATGCCGCCCGCAATGACCAGTGCGGCGCACGCGATGAGCGGAAGCGGGGTGATCGGCGATTTCGCGGTGACGCCGATGGCGGCGGCAGCGAGCAGACAGCAGACATCGACGACGATAAACGGCAGCTTGTTCAACCGGGGTTCGGGATTCATGGGCAGTTGCGCGGTGGCACTTTTTTGCCCGATGGCCGGATTTTCTCAAGGCCAAATGCCCGGGCGTTCGCTGTCGGACGGGATCGCCCTGGCCGCCGAAGTCTGGGCGAAGGCGGCCGAATTCCATCACGATCGGCGGGCTCGAAGACCCCGCCCTACATCGCGCGCCAAGTGGTGCCGATGAGGGAGAGCAGCATGCCGACCCGGACCGCACCCTCGAACGTGAGGATGACGAGCGTCCATTTCATGCTGTTGGCGGAACGCGAGGCGTAGCCGATGAAGGTGACCGCCAGCAGCACGAGCCCTTGGGTGCGGCCGACGGGATGAGTCAGCAGCAGGAGCATCCAGAGTCCATAAAGGATGATCCCGATGGACCACGTGGCGGCGACCCAGGTTTTTATCGGCAGTTCGCGCGGGTCCGTGTTGAGACGGATCTGGCGGATGCCAAGGTAGCGTTCGCTGACCACGAGCTGGTAAATCTCGAAGACGAGGAACAGCGGGGCGAGCAAGGCGAACGGATTCATGCGAGCCGACATTAAGGAAATCCGGGGGCCGGCGGCAGGGCCAGACATATCGGGAAGGCGTGCGGATCTGCGGCGGTTGAAAGTAAAGATCCCCGGAGCAAGCTCCGGGGCATTTGATCAAGACAGCTCCAAATCCAACTGACCCTT
>DASYDZ010000236.1:0-5382 GCA_036499305.1 Candidatus Didemnitutus sp. | reverse complement strand
GGGCCGGAGCGGGGCCGGCGGCGCGAATTTGGCGCTCAGGTAGAAGCTCGCGCCGGCGGCGATCAACAGGAGGATGCCGATGGCGGCGTTTTTCTTGTCCATGGAAGAGAATCGAAAAGGTTGCGGGCTCAGGCCCCGGGCTCCACGCGAAGGCAGGCCGGCGTCGGGCGCGGCGGCACCGGATCAAGTCCGCCGGGGTGCCACGGGCCGCACTTGATCACCCGGCGTGCCGTGAGGGCGGCTCCGGCGAGCAAACCATGTTCCCGCAGGGCCCCGGCGGCATAGTGCGAACAGGTCGGCGCGAAGCGGCAGCCGCCGAACGGATTCGCCACCGCGAGGGCGGGAGAGACGGTTTTCTGGTAGATTGAGATGAGGCCGCCCACCACGCGCGCGGCGGGCGATGGACGCGATGCACCCGGCAAGTCGGTGGGGGGCCCGCTCATGAAACAGCGCCCGGCAGTTTCCGGCATGCGGCGGTGAATCGCTGTTCGAGATCGGCGAAGGGCGCGCGCAGCATCAATCGGCGGGCCGTGAGAACCAGATCGAGTCCGGGCGGCACGAGTCCCTGGTGTTGGCGAAAGATCTCGCGCAGGCGGCGCTTGGCGCGGTTGCGCGCCACGGCATCGCCGACTGCGACCCGGGAAGCCACCACTCCGACGCGGGCGGCCGGCGCCGGGCGGTTTTCGACCGGGGGGCGGAGGCGCCACGCGAGGACGAAGGCGCCGCAATCGACGCGCCGGCCCTGCTGCCGCATGGCCTGGAAGTCCAGGGTGCGGCGCACTCGTTGCCCGGATCGCAAACGCATGGTCAGGCGCGAGGCGCGGGCGGACGGTAAAATCAGACGACGGTCAGCCGTTTGCGCCCCTTGCGGCGGCGGGCGGCGAGAACCTTGCGGCCGCCGCGGGTAGACTTGCGGGCACGATATCCAATCTTGCGGGCGCGCTTCTTGCGGTGCGGGCGGAATGTGGGTTGCATAAGTTTGCGGGAAAAAGAGGGGCAAAGTCACAGCAGGCAGCGGGGGTGTCAAGCGTCAGGATTTCCGCTTCCCGAAAGGCCGCAAGCCTGGGACATTTACAATTTTTCCCGGGGTTTCGCCGGCCGTTCCACGCTCGCCATACTTGCGGATGGTGAACAACCTGCGCACAAAAATCCTTTGCGTTCGGGCCGGCGCGACGCGACGGTGAACGCATGGCCGAGGCATGCAGGACCAATTCTCAGGCAACGGAAGCATCATCGCCGGCGGCAGCCTCCCGGGGCCGGCCGCCGAAGAACAGCTTCGCCACGATCACCGGCGACGACTGGAAGCGTTCGATCGCCTCCGCGCGGCAGCGGCCGAATGCGGCATTGGAACGGATCCGGACCGCGACCTCTTCGTCCTCCCGGAAGACTCCGTAAGCCTGCTCGAGGGGCTCGGCGACACCTGGGGCCGGCTGGGCTTCGCGATCCGCGAATTTCGCGCGTGGCTGCCGCTTCTGCCGCTGCACCGATTCGGGTTTCCGGCTGATTCCGAGGACTCGCTGGCGGAAGGCAGCCCGAGCCTGCGCCACATCGGCGGGGGCGTGGAAGCCTGGGCGTTCCAGGACACCGCAGGCTCGATCTACAAGTTTTTCCGGCCGGTCGAGGCGGTTTGGATCGGAGCAACGTTTCGCCTCGAGAACGGCGACGATCACGCGCTCGCCGCGGAGGCCACGCCCGGCACGTATCGCGACTTGTTGGAAAAACTCGACGTGATCAACGCGATCGGCGGCATGCCGACCGAGATCGTCGGCGTCTCACCCGAAGGCGTCCTGGTCGTGAAACAGGTTTTTGGCGAGCGCCTGCCGGAGGGAACGGACACGAGCCGCCTGCTGCCGGAATCGCTCGTGCCGTGGCCGTCGCGTTTCCTGCGCTGCGATCGCGATCATCCCCGGCTGGCCTTCGTCGACGGCCGGCCGTGGCTTGTCGCGGACCCGCACGATCGCAACATGGTGTTCGCGACCGACCGCTCCGTGCGGATCATCGACATCGTGGCGACCCCGCTCGCGTTCGCGTTGCTGGATTCGTTTCCGCTTCTGGCCTCGTGGATCGAGCGGGCGCGGTTTGATCCGAAGGCGGAGGTCCTCGAACCGGTTTCCGACGATGAGCTGTGAGGAAAGTGGCGAGTGGAACCTGGTGGGGATCGATGTCCTCATCGATCCGTTGGTTGCCATCGATGGCAACGGGAGATTTTTCCTGATTTCCAGATCGTCTGTTTTCGGCGGGCGAGGTCGCCCGCCCTCCAACGAAGCACTGCGGTCTTCGGCGAGAAGCGAGACGCCAAAATCGCCAATCCGCCGCTGATCCGGTTCGTCTTCGTCGCTCGTACTGCGTCTCGCTACGGTTTCTCCACGAGCCGTCCGTATTTCTTCAGAATCTCGCGCAGCTTTTCGTGCGGCAGGCCGAGGGCGACATGGTCGTCCCGACCCTTCATCGTGTCGGCCGCGACGAGCGCGTTGATCACCGCCTCCTCCGTGGCCTGGGCGGTGGCGAGGAAGATCGGGTCGATCGCGTCGTTGTTGAGCAGCTCGACCATCCCGGTTTTTTGACCGGCGGCCGGCACCGTGTTGGCGGTGGAGAACGCCAGGAAAAGATCGCCGGACTCGTCGCCCGAATAACTGCCATCGCGGGCGATGCCGATGGTGGCGCGGCGGGCGACGCGCTTCAGTTGGAGCGGCAGGAGCGGTGCATCGGTCGCCACGACGACGAGGATCGAGCCGGTGTCCTTGTGTTTGAACGTGCCCTCCGTGATTTCGCGGCCCACCGGCACGCCCGCGATCCGCAGTTCCTCGCGCACGCCGTAATTCGCCTGAACGATGACGCCGACGGTGTATTTGCCCGCCATCCGCGACGCGGTGCCGATGCCGCCCTTGAACTCATGGCAGATCATGCCCGTGCCACCGCCGACGCTGCCTTCCTGCACCGGGCCGCCGCGCGCCGCGTCGAGCGCGGCGAAGACGTGTTCCGGCTTCACGTGAAAACCGTTGATGTCGTTGAGCCATCCGTCCCAGGTTTCGCCCACGACGGGCAGCGACCACTCGGGATCGCCCGGTCGCCGGCGCGGCAATTGCCAGGCGATGACCGCATCGCGCACGACGCCGACACTGTGGGTGTTGGTGAACATGACCGGCCCGAAAAGCACGCCGTCCTCATCGATCCACGCCGTGCCGGTCATCTCGCCATTGCCATTGAGGGAAAACCAGCCGGCAAAAACCGGGGCGGCGTTGGCGCGGCCGCGCGGCAGGATGGCCGTGACCCCCGTGCGCACCGGTCCGGTGCCGACGACGAGCGGGCCGCTGCCGCTGATCAGCGTCGTCTGGCCCACCTCGACCCCGGCCACGTCGGTGATCGCGTTGAGCGGGCCGGGCCGGCCGTCGAACGGGACGCCGAGATCGCGGGCCCGTGGGGCGGCCGATGACACGGATCCCGCGAGGGCCGCGGCGAGCCCGGCGATGACAAACCATGCGCGTCGCATGGCCGCCATTTTGCCGGCGGCCGCGGACATGGCAATGCTGCGCGCTCCCAAAGAGCGGAACGCGTCAGGCTCCGAGCGCCGCCAGCGCCTTCATCACGTCCTCGGCCTGCTGCGTCGTCTTCGCCTTGTAGTCGCACCAGACAACCTTGCCGTTCTTGTCGATCAGGTACGCCTGGCGTTGCGTGAGCTTCGTGCCCGGGATGTTCGGCACGCCGAACGCCTTGCTCGTGGTTTCATCGGTGTCGGCGATCAGGCTGAAGGGAAAATGATTCTTGTCCTTGAACGCCTTTTGCTCGGCGACGTTGTCGTGGCTCACGCCGATCACGGTGACGCCATGCTTGGTCAGGTCGCCGTAGCCATCGCGCAGGCTGCAGCCCTGCGCGGTGCAGCCTGAGGTGTCGGCCTTGGGGTAAAAGTACACGAGCGTGTAGCCGTTCTTGTACACGTCGGCGAAATTCAACGGGGCACCGGCATCGGTGGTGCCGGTGACGGCAGGGGCCGCGTCACCGACCTTGAGGGGATCGGCGGAGGCGCGATCGAAGAATGCAAACAGGGCGGAGCACATAAGGGTGAGGCGCAGGAGTTTCATGGGTGGAAAGAACCCTACCCGCGCCCGGGCATTTCGCAAGCGTGGGACCGGGTGGCCGCCGGCGGCCGGGATCGGACCATCGCGCATCCCGGCGCCGGGGAACAGGGAGCGTTTTGTCTCGTCGTCGGGAAACCGCGGCCAGAAAACCGCGCGCGGACAAAACGCGACTTCGAATGTTCCGGTGCCGGTGCGAATTATCCCCCGGAACTTCGCCCGCCAAATCCTGTTTCTGGAACCAGCCGGTGCGCGGTGTTTTCACGGCGGGCCGGCCGACCAAATAAATCAAATATCATGATAACCATTCCTTCCTGTTCCAGGATCGCCGCCACGGCGGCACTCGCCTTCGGCCTCGCCGCGGGCGCTTTCGCGGCCGACGACGCTGCTCCGGCTCCGGCGGCGGTGCCCGCACCGGCCGGCCACGGCCTGCTCGGCCAGTCGTACGTCAGCCTCGGCTACTCCTACACGGACCTCACCGACACCAGCGTCGCGGGCAACACCTACGGCGTGACGATCAACGAGGGCATACGCGAGGGCCTCGACACCTTCCTCGAGTACTCGCACCTGCAGTCGACCAACACGGGCTTCGGGCACCTCAACCAGCAGATCGGCGATTTCGGCGTCCGCGCCTTCACGAACGTCGCGGGCATGAAGCCATATGCCGAAGCCGGCCTCGGCGGGCTCTGGCTGCGCGCTCCGCTGGTCGACCACGAGAACTCGTTCCTGTGGTTCGTGGGCACCGGCGTCGAACTGCAGGCGACATCCGACCTGTCGGTCACGCCGTTCGTGCGCCTGAGCTACGCGAACCGCCTCGATGAGCCGAGGCAGTGGGACTACGGCGCGAAAGCCAACTACTGGGTCACCGACAAGATCGGCCTCATGGGGACGCTCGCGCGCGACAACAGCCGCGACACGTCGTACGGCGCGGGCCTCACCATCCGCTACTGACCGTCTTTCGTTCAGTCCGGGGTCGCGGCGCGCAGAGCCGCGGCCCCTTTTCGCCTTCAACCCAAAAAGCGGTTGAAACCGCTGATCACCCCGACGGGGCCGACAACAGACCAGGAGATTTTACAGGAGGAGCGACCGGTCCTTTGGTGGTCGCCGATTTCCACATCGGCGACCGAGCGTCGGTATGGAAGCCGACGCCCACCTGCCGCATCGTTCCGGGCCAAGCGATCTTACCGGAGAGAACTGAGCGAACGGAGATGAATGGACCTCAGCCGGACTCAAGCAGTGGGATTCGCTCTCTCGAATTACCGAAGGGGTACTGAATGGTGGAACCCGACCTCCGGGCGGGTTCGCGAGA
>DASYDZ010000235.1:0-8692 GCA_036499305.1 Candidatus Didemnitutus sp. | reverse complement strand
GCGGAAGCATCCGTCGAATCCGGTTTTCCGGTATCTGCTGCGCCGACTGGTGATCGACCGCCCCAACCAGGTCTGGGCGACGGACATCACCTACGTGCCCATCCAGGGTGGGTTCATCTACCTTTGTGCGGTGATCGACTGGTCGACGATCAAACGGCCAAGCTGTATCAAGCCCTCGGGCAAGTGCAGCGTTACACTATCGGTTTCCTTCGCGATGACAGTAAACTCGACTACGAGGCCTTCTTTGCCACGGCGAGCAATCTCACCATCGACCTCGCCAACAACACATTTCAGTTGGACAAGCGGAATCAATTTTCAGCGAGCTCGGTGACCTTGTTAAAAAACAGCGTTCACTTCGGATTGTTGTTCGCGTCGCTCGACCTCGATTTCTTCCGGTATCCCCGTTTCATCTTGTGCGACAATGTTGAAGACAAGGGAATGAAGCCAGAGCGGAGCCAAAATTTTCAGCGGGCTGTCGTGGCGCTTTCGCGAGCAGCCAAGGTCGAGCACCAGATCATTTTCACGACATCGATGATCGACCCATCTCTGGACAAGCCCGAGTATTGCGTCGGTCCGAACTACGTGGGCACGACCAAGACTCTCGAACTCGACGGCGTCAGAGCGCCGGTCCAACAGGAGTTATCTCAAACTTCGAATCCGGGTGCGTCAGAAACCGAGAAGACTCAATAGATCGAAGCCAAATTATTTGCCGAGGGATTTGCCAGACGCGGTTTTTCGGTGGAATTTTTTCGAAATTAGCTGCATCTGTTTCGTCGTTCTAACTCACTCATAACACTCAAAAGCGCGTTCAACGAAGCGTTTCTGAAGTTGAGGAAGGGCCGGTTCGAGTCCCGTTGACCGCCCCATTTTGATTACGAGTCACTTGCGAAAAACAAAGCCGCAACTGACTTCAAGATTACTCGAATTCACCATCGTTCGTAATCGTTCATTCGGTGGAGGTGATCAACAAAATGCCACTCGACAACAAAACACTGGACGAGGCATTCGAGGTGTATGGGGAATTTGGGCCGAACTGGCGTATCCCTCGCAGGAAGCGTCTCGCCAAAGCATTCCCTTCGCTCGCGTCCGGAGAAATCGATGATCCTCTAAGCCAGATGAAGGAAGTGGACAGCACGGTTTGGTCCGTCGCCGAAATGGGCGGGGATCATGCGCGGCAATTCGACTAGGACGCGCTCGGCTTCCGAGTGCCAGCCGAGTTGCTTCCGCAACGAAGGGCGCTCGTCACGGGGCGGCCTGCCGCTTTTGCGGTAGGCCGCCTACCGTGAATTCAGCATAGCACGCCGTTGCCGGGACAAGGGACGGAGGCATAGGTGATCGATAGCAAGGACCAACTATGAACCCAGTCGAAGCCACTCCCACCGCCGCGATGACGCATCGCATCGAATTCTTCCGTGTTCCGCCGCCGGGCAAGAACGGCACGGCCTTGAGGCCTCCCCGTCGAGCGTGTTCCGGTCACCTTGACAGGGAAGCCATTGGCGATCATTTTTCAGGCATGTCCACGAAGAAGCTGACAGCCGAGGCAATGGCACTTCCCCTCGCGGACAAGGTGTCTTTGGCCCAAGCTCTCTGGCAGAGCATTGATGCTGGATTGCCCGACTTCGATGAACAAGCGGCGGTACGTGTAGCGGTAAGCCGCGACAAGCAGCTTTCGGATGGCACGGTCACCGGTCTTAGCCACGAAGAGGCAATGAAGGCCGCTCGCCGTGCGATCGGATGCAAGTAATCCAGCACCCCGATGCCACGGCGGAATTGACCGAGGCGGGTCAGGCTTACGAAGAGAAGGTTCCCACGCTGGGAGCGCAGTTTTTGGACGCGGTTGACGAGGCCGTCGCGGTGATTGTGGCCGCCCCGGAGCGTTGGCGGGTAATTGAGGATACCGTGCGGCGGTACCTGATGCCCCGCTTTCCCTATGCGATCTACTATAGGGTGCTTCCCGACCACATCCGCATTCTGGCCTTCAAGCACCACAGCCGGCACCCGGAGTATTGGCACTACCGGACCTAGAAGCATCGTCTTCCGAGTGTTGCCGCCGGGAGACCAAAAAGCAGTACAGATGAAAAAAGATCCCGACACTGGGAAAAAGCGACGCCTGAAATCATCCCGGAGGCCATTGCCGACCGTTGCCGGCTCACCGATGACCATTTTCTCAGCTTCGCGGGGCGGATTCGGTTCAATCCCGTTGGCCGCCCCATTTTTTCGCGATGCGAATGATTGCCCGCCAACTTGTCCGCTACAGCTCGCAGAGCGACGGCGGAAGCTTTGGCGCCGGAGGGCCGGGTTTGCTCAACCCTGCAACCACTGGATCCGGTCACACCTCGAGCCGATCGCCGGGACGGGCCACGATGGCGTAGAGGGCGGGCATCAGAAAGATGCTGATCAGGATCCGGGTGAAAAGACCGCTCACGATCACGAGCGCGAAGGGCCGCTGTGAATCGGTGCCCACCCCCGTGGCCATGGCCGCCGGGAGGAGCCCAAAAGCCGCCACCAGGGCCGTCATCAGAATCGGACGCAACCGCAGGATCGCGGCCTCGCGAATGGCTTCCGTCGTCGGCCGGCCGGCGGCGCGGAGCTCGTTGACGTAGGACAGGTAGACGACGGCGGTCTGCACCGACACGCCGAACAGCGCGAGGAATCCGATGCCGGACGAAACGGAGAAGGGCGTACCGGTCAGCCACAGGGCGACAATACCACCCACCGGGGCCGAGAGGAGGACGCCAAGGACGGTGATCAGCGGAAACTTCAGGTTGCTGTAGAGCGCGAACAGCAGGAGAAAAATCGCGAACAGGGTCAAGGGCAGCACGAGACGAAGCTGGTCGCGTGACGCGGTGTATTCCTTGTACTCGCCGCCCCAGTCCGCGCGGTAACCCTCGGGCAGATGCACGCGGCTGGCGACCTGCTGCTTCGCGTCGTCGACCGCGCCGGCGAGGTCGCGGCCTTCCACGGAAAACTGGACCCCGATGTAGCGGGAATTGTTTTCCCGGTAAATAAACGATGCGCCCGTGGCGACCTGGATGTCCGCAAATTCCTGCAGCGGGATCTGCTGTCCGTCCGGGGTCGCCACCAGGATCCGGCCGATCTTCTCCGGAGTGTCGCGGAACCGGTCCTCGAGCCGGACGACGAGATCGAACTGCTCCTCGCCCTGCACCACCTGGGTGGCGACAGCCCCGCCGACCGCCGCGCCGATCAAGCCATTGAGATCGGCGACCCCCAGACCGTAACGGGCCATCTTCCGGCGATCCACCTTGATCGAAAGACTGGGCTGCCCGAGTTCCTGCACGAGCGTCACCTCCCGAATGCCGCGGATCCCTTCGAGCACGCGCTTGATCGCCTTGCCCTCGGTTTCCAGGGTCGGAAGGTCGGTCCCGAAGACCTTGACCGCCAGGGAGCTCTTCAGGCCGGTTTCCGCCTCGTCCACCGCGTCCTCGGCCGGCTGGGTGTAGTTGAAGATGATCCCGGGGAAGGCACGGAGCTTCCCGTCGAGGGCCGCGATCAGCTCGCTTTTCGTGTGATAGGCGCCATGCCACTCCGCGTAGGGACGCAGCCCGACATAAAACTCGACGTTGAAAAATCCGGTGGGATCGGTGCCGTCATCCGGCCGGCCGTGTTCGGAGGCCACGGTGGTGACTTCAGGAAAGGAACGGAGGATGCGCCGCACCTCGGGGGCGATCTTCTTCGATTCCTCAAACGAGATCGTGTACGGCATCGTCGCCCGCACCCACAGCGCGCCTTCGTCGAGATGCGGCATGAATTCCGCCCCGACGCGGGGAATGAGCAAAAGCGACGCACCCAGCAGCAGCGCCGAGCCGATCGTCGTCCACCAGCGGTGGGCCAGGCAGAAGTCGAGTCCCACGGTGTAGGCCGCCTTCAAGGATTCGAAGATCGCATTGCGCCGCTCGCGGATGCCATGGCGCAGCGCCCACGAGCAGAGGACCGGCACCAGGATCAGGGTGACCAGCAGCGAGCCGACCAGGGCGAAGATCATCGTGTCGGCCATCGGCGTGAAGAGTTTTCCGGACGGGCCCGACAGCACATAGATCGGGAGAAAACCGGCGACGATGACGGCGACCGCGTAAAAGATCGGCCGGTCCACCTCCGCCGCGGCCTCGACGATGACGCGGCCGATCGACACCGGCTGGCCGCGCCGGGCGGCCACCTGGCGAAAAATGTTCTCGGCCATGACGACCGCGCCGTCGACGAGGATGCCGAAATCGATCGCCCCGATCGACAGCAGGTTGGCCGGGACGTTTTGAATATCGAGGCAGATGAACGCAAAGAGCAGGGCGAGCGGGATCGCCGTCGCCACGATCAAGCCGGCCCGCAGGTCGTAGAGAAAGAAGATCAGGATCCCGATGACCAGGAGCATGCCGCGCAGCAGGTTCCCCTTCACCGCGCTCGTCGTCAGCTCGATGAGGTCGCTCCGGTCGTAAAACGCGCGAACCTTGACGTCCTTCGGGAGAACCTGCTCGTTGAGCTCCCGCGTCTTCTGCTCGAGCGCCCTCAGCACGTCCTGCGTCTTCGCGCCGGTGCGCATCAGGATAACCCCCTCGACGGCGTCGTCGCGGTCCTGGTACCCGAACTGCCCTAGTCGCGGGGCGTGCCCGATCGCCACCCGGCCCACCTGCTTGACGAGGATCGGCGTCCCATTGTGGACGGCCAGGACGACGTTGCCGATATCCTCCATGGTCTCGAGTCGCCCGAGCCCGCGCACGTAGTAGAACTGGCCGCCCTGCGAGTAGAAACCGCCGCCCGCATTGCTGTTGTTGGCGCCGAGGGCGTTGACGACCGCGGGCACGGAAAGGCCGGCGCCGGCGATCTTGCCCGGGTCGAGGAGGACCTGATACTGCATCGTTTCGCCACCGAGCCCGGAATCGTCGGCGACCCCGGGCACGGACTTGTACTGGCGCTCGAGCACCCAGTCCTCGAATGTCTTGAGTTCCATCGGCGAGCGGTCGGGGCTTTCGACGACGTAGCGGTAGATCAGGCCGGACGGCGAAAACAGCGGTGCCACCGACGGGACGACCCCGGACGGGAGCGTGACATCGCCCATTCGTTCGAAGACCTGCTGCCGCGCGAAATAGTTGTCGGTGCCATCACCGAACGTCAGAATCACGTCCGACAGGCCGTAGAGTGAGATGGAGCGGGCCACGGTGACCTTCGGCACTCCGTTCATCGCGATCTCCACCGGCACGGTGATCAGCCGCTCGACTTCCTCCGCAGCGTGGTCGGGCCATTGGGAGATGATCTCGACCCGCGGCGGAGAGAGGTCGGGATAGGCATCGACGGGGAGCCGCTTCATCGACCAGATGCCGCTGGCGACCAGCAGGAGAGTCAGCAGGATGACCAGGAAGCGCTGCCGCAGCGCCGAGGCGACGATCCGGTTGATGATCGAGGCCGTGCGCGGAGGCACGGTGGAAGCGGGCAGCAAGGGTTCGCTCACGGGTGGCTCACTGATTTTGCAGGAATTGCACGAACAGGCCGCCGTCGGCCACGAGTTGCTCGCCGGCGGTGAGTCCCGCGATGATCTCATAGTCGTCGCCGACGCGGGAACCGAGGGTCACATGATGCCGCGCGAAAGTCCCGTCCGGCTGGGCCACGTAGAGGAACGGGAGGTTCTGATCGTCGCGCAGGATGGCGGCGACCGGCGCCAGCAGTCCGGTGGTGGGGCGTCGCGAATGAATCACGACCCGCACGTACATCTGCTTCTTGAGCGCCTGGCCCGGGTTTTGCGCCACGATACGGACCGAGATCGCGCGGGTGGCGGGATCGAGAATCGCGCCGATGTTGTCGACCGTGCCCGGAAACCCCGTGGGATTTCCGTTCGTGAACACCTCGGCGGGATCGCCGACCGCGATCGACGGCAGTTGGCCCTCGAAGACGTCGGCCGCGACCCACATTTGAGAAAGGTCGGCGACCGTGAAACACGGCGTCGAGCCGGCCTGCAACAACTGTCCCGGCGTGATCAGTTTTTCGACGACCGTGCCCGCCAGCGGTGCTCGAATGATGCCTGCGATGCTGGCCGGCGGCCGATCTTCCTGGATGTCGCGGATCGCCTCATCAGTGAGCCCGAGCGAACGCAGCTGCTGGGCCGCGGCGTCGCGGTCGGCGTCGCCGTTCACGGCGTCGGTTTCAGCCTGCTCGACCTCGCGCCGGGCGATGGCGTCGCTGGCGAAAAGCTGGCGGTCCAGGTCGGCGATTCGACGGAAATTCCGGGCGGTGACCACCGCCTTGCGGTACGCACTGATGGCCGCGGCGTAATCGGGCGAATCCACCACGGCGAGCGCTTCGCCCGCCTCCACGTGCGCACCGAGTGACACGAGCAGACGGGTCACCGGTCCGGAAATCGGCGCGAGGACGGTCGTCGCCCGGTCGTTGTCGAAACCGACGGTCCCGGTGGCCTCGATCGCACGGTAAAATGTAACCGGCTGGATCGCCTGGACGCGGATGCGCCCGCGCTGGGCCGCCGTCAACGTCACGTTTCCGGCGACGGCCAACGGCTCGGGCGAATGATCGGGCTGCGGGGAGCAGCCCGCGAGCAGCGCGGCGGCGCAGACGGGCAAAAGTTTATTTTTCATGGGGAGCGCCAGTCGGCGCGGAAGGAAGCGGAGCGCCGACGGCGCGTTCGAGGTCGGCTTGGGCGTCGCTGGCGGCGCCGAGCGCATCCGTCAGCTGGCTCTCGGCGTCGAGCATCGTGGCCTTCGCGTCGAGCAGCTCGAGGGACGACGAGCCGCCGAGCGTGTAGCTCTCGAACGCGGCGTGATAGGCGGCCTTCGCCTGCGGCACCAGCTCGTCGCGCAGGTAGGCCACCTGGCGAAGCGCGGTCGCGGCCGCCGAGTAGGCGGTTTGAACATCGAGCGCCACCTGCGCGCTGAGGTCCGCTCCGCTGGCGGAAAGTTCGCGCTCGTGGTGGCGGGCCTGGGCGACGGCACCCTGCTCATGTTGCCAGAAAAAAAGCGGCACGGAAATTCCGCCGTCAAATTTGTAAGAATCGGGCGCGCCCACGATATGGCTGCGCCATAGCGTGAGGTTCAGGTCCGGCAACCAGTACTGTTTGGCGAGGGTGGTCGAATCGCGGGCGGCTTGCTGCTGCACCGAGGCGCTGAGCAGTTCCGGGCGGGAGTTAAGCGCCAGGACCTGGACCGCGGCGAGGTCCGGCAGCGCGTCCGGGATCTCCAGGCTGTCGGCGGTTTTGCAGGCGGCGTTGATCGGGCGGCCCAGGAGCCTGTTCAAGGCCGCCTGCGCGGTCGTGCGGGCGTGTTCGTTGGCGATGAGCAGGTTGGTCGCCTTCGAGTAATCGACCTTGGCCTTGAGCGCGTCCAGCCTGGCCGCCGTGCCGGCCCGGTAGCGGGCCTCCGTCGTTTTCAGAATCTGCCGGGCCATTTCCTGGCTTTGGTTCAGGTCGTCCTGGTGGCGCCGGGCGACCAGCAGCGCATCGTAAGCCTGCGCCGTCTGGGCGGCGGTCTGTTGCTGAAGCTGGAGGAGGACGAGCTGCATCTGGCGCCAACTGCCGCGGGCGACCTTGCCGTTGAGGCGGGTGCGCGCCGGATTGGGCACGGTGAACTGCAGCCCGACGTCGCGTTCGGAGGCGCTTCGCGGGCTGAGGAAGTTTTTCAGTTGATCGGCCTCCGTCACGAGCGACGGATCCGCCCAGGCTGTCGCGACCGAGATTCCCGCCTTGGCCTCCTCGACCTGCTCGCGGGCCGCAGCCAGGGCCGGATTGTGCGCGAGGGCCTCGTCCACCGCCTGGGTGCGCGAGAGCGGCCCGGGCGCAGCTTCCGGGCTCGCGACGGACAGGGGCGCCCCGGCGACCTGCGACCGGCCGGAAGGCGCGGCGAGGGCCAGGGCGGACGACCAAATGATGATGGCACTTACTCTCATGAAAATACGGGAGCTCACGACAACGCGGACGGTTCAGCCGAAAATTCGAACACGAGGGAAGTGCGCGCACTTCCACTCGCGGCAGGCCGGACGGACGTGCCAGCAGTGCTGGTCCCGCCGGCCACGAAAGTTGACCTAAGCCGCCGGAGGCCCGCGCTCCGGCTGGAGCCGGTAACGAGGCGAGATCAGGACCAATTCCGCCGATTGCGGATAAGGGAGGGATTGCCAGTCGGAGGCCCGGGGCGTCACCGCGGCCATCGTCAGGAGCACGGTCACCCCGGTGGCAAACTGCACGATGGCACAACCATCGTCGGCGGTCGTGCCCGTGCCATGGTGAAGGCGTTCGTGCAGGGACGGGCTGGCAGCCAGAACGCTGAGCGCGAAAATCGTCAGCACGCAGCCAATTGCCAGCACGCGTCCAAAGACGCTCAATTGCCGGGACGGTCGGCGGGCAACCATGGGGCGTTAAGGTTCCGAAAAAGCGGTCAAGGTCAAGACGGCATCATTCCGTCCTTGGCCAACGCCATCCCGCCGGGCGCCGACGTGCCCGGAAACAGTCTTAACGCGCTCGCGAATCGAAGCGCGTTGAGGACAACGCTCCACCATTTGATTCGCAGCTTCACAGAGCCAATCGAGTGTTCAACTGCATGAGTCCGGCTCAGCCTTCGCCCGCGATGTCCGCGGATTGCTGTAGCCGGGGGCGCCAGACCCCGGTTCGTCCGCAGGCCGCCGCCGTGGTGGGCGTCGGTTTCCATACCGACGCAACGAATCGCCGATGGGGACATCAGCGACCACC
>DASYDZ010000234.1:0-4740 GCA_036499305.1 Candidatus Didemnitutus sp. | reverse complement strand
AACAAAGCTCGGACTGATTTTTCGCAACGCCGCCGCGGTTCCGCGCATCGCATCCAACTGGGCGTCATCCTTCGGTGGAAAAAACTCGAGCGACCGCACCGGCGCGTTTTGCGCCAGCAATGCCGTGATCGGTCGGTCGATGTTCATACTCCTATCAAGATATCCTGATTTGTTGATATGTGTAAAGGGCCGACCGCTCCATTTGATTCCAGAGCGAGATTTCCATGTCTAAGATACTGAAAAGTAGCGCCTAACAAACATGCCCACCTTGTGTCATTTCTTTGCGGGGTCGAACGCCGGATTCGGACGCAGCTCAAAAATGATCTGCCCCGGTGTCCGACCCGCTTCTTTCAACTCCAGCCCCAAGCGATCCCAAGCGACGTGTCGAGCCACCCAGTCCTGCATCGTTCCAGTCCGTCCGATGACGACATAGCGCAGCCCGCTGGCCGCGAGTCGGCGACGTGCATCCGCTGCGGTTGCCTTGGAATCGAACAGCCACTGCGCGTCGGGGCTCCAGATCGGGGCCACGGCGATGCCCGCCTGGTCGGCCGGGGTGGTGAGTCCGAATCCATCCGCGACGACATAGCGCGCGGTAAGGGACTGGAGGACGGCGACCGTTTCCCCTTCATCGCCGCGGAACGCCGCGCTGATCCGCCGGGCGGCGGCGGGCCAATCCGCCGGCGGAACGCGGTAGGAATTGTCGGGCAACACGAGTGATTTCGGAATCGCTTCGAGCGCGACGAGGCCGGCAATCGCCCCGACCCAACGCCAGCGGACGGGCGACGACGCGAACGCCACGGCGGCATCGGCGGCGGGGATGACCAGCAAAGCCAGCGCCGGCGCAAGCACGCGCAGCGAATAGAACAATCCGCCGGCCGTGTAGCCGACAGACCAGGCCCAGATCGCGACGCTCAGGGCGGCAAGCGTCATGCGCGGCCACGTGCCGGCCGCGCGCCGGGCCGCCGGGACGAACAGCGCCGCGATTCCAAGCACCGATGGCAAAGCCCAAATGACGATGTAGCGGGCCAGCTCCTGCCATCCAGCCAGCGAAGCAAACGAGGCATGAGGCGCGGCGCGAAAGGAGTTGTTCCAGGCGACGAAGATCGGATTGGTTGGGAATATTCCCGCGACATCCAGGCTGTACAGCGGATTGCCCGTGCGAATCCACGTGCGCGTCAGCCACGCTGCGACCGGAAGCGAAAACGCGGCGACGATCCAGGTCCGCGAGCGCGTTGACTTCGACGCGCCGGCGATCGCAAGTGCCGCGATGGCGAATGCCGGACCATATTCGCGGGTGCTGGCGGCAACGGCAGCGGAGATTCCGGCCAGCACCAGCCAGCGCGGGCCGGTTTCCGCGCGGGCCTGTTCGAGCGCGAACGCGAGGCCGACGACTCCGACGGCAAGCAGGCCGGTTTCCTGGCCCAGCAGAAAGGTCCAGTTCAGCAATGGGCTCGCGGACAGCAGCAGCAGGGCCACGATTCCGGCGCGGGGCGAGTGAGTTCGCGCGATGCGCCACACGAGTTCGTGGAGCGCGGCCAGTTCGAGCACCACCACCGGGGTGGTCCAGTGCGGGTTGGTGGAAGTGCCGCAGCCGAAAGCCCACGCGTAGAGCGAGCCGATCCCGGGCGGAATGCTTTCCGGCCAGAAATAGCGGATGAAGTCCGCGGCGGAAACGGGCGGATAAAAATCGAGCGATCGCGTGCGCAGGATTTCATCGGCCAGGCGGGCCCAGCGGAACTGCACGTCGGGCCCGTTCAGCGGATCCGTGGCGAGGCGGTACGCGACGACAAGCCACAGCAACGCATAGGGAATCAGCGCCCAGCCCATGGAGGAGAGGAAGTCCGGCGGAGACGCCGGCGCGGCTTCCGTCCGATTTGGTCGGAGGGAGACAAGCGCGAGGACAGCGCTCGTGCCAAAAAGTCCAAGTCCGAGTGTGACGACGCTGATCGGGAAATGGAGGCACGCGAAAAGCACGACGAGTCCGTGCAGGACGAAACACGATCCGAGGAAGGCGCCGGCGAGCGACCGGGGCAGCCGGGCCGCGCGGAGGATCATCGTCCCGGGAACGATCAGGCCGGCGATGAGGATCGCCAGGCGGAGGACGTTCGGAACGATTTCGTTCACGCGCTGGTCGCCGCACCGGGACCGGCGGCCCGTTCCTTCTCGGTCTGCAGGCGCAACTGGCCGCAGGCGGCCGCAATGTCATGACCCTTTTCGCGACGCAGCGTCACGGAGACGTCGCCGTTGCGCAGAATGTCCGCAAATCGTTCCTGGCGCGTCAGGCTGGGCCGCTTCCAGGGCAGGCCGGCCACGGTGTTGTAGGGGATCAGGTTCACGTGGGCATGCAGATCGCGCGCGATGTCCCGCAGCTTTTCGGCCTGTTCGAGCGAATCGTTGACCGCCTCGATGAGGATGAACTCGAGCGTGACCATGCGGCCCTGTTTTTCGCCGAAGGCGCGCACCGCCGGGATGAGCTCGGCCAGCGGCCAGCGCTTGTTGACCGGCATGATCTTTTCCCGCACCTCGTCCGTGGCGCCGTGCAGGCTGATGGCGAGGCGGACGCCGAGCGGCTCCTCCGCGAGCGCGCGAATCTTGGGGACGAGGCCGGACGTGGAAAGCGTGATGCGCCGCGCGCCAAAGCCGAGCCCCCAGGGGGCGTTGACGATCGTCAGCGCACGGATGATGGCGTCGTAATTGTGCAGCGGCTCGCCCATGCCCATCACGACGATGTTGTCGAAGGACGCGAGTTCGGCGCGGGCGCGCGGGGTGCGGTCGTCCTCCAGGCGGCAGACCTGGATGAGCTGGTGCACGATCTCGCCGGCGCTCAGATTGCGCTTGAGCCCATCGAGACCGGAGGCGCAAAAACGGCAGCCCATGGCGCAGCCGACCTGCGTCGAGATGCAGATCGTCTTGCGCGATTTTTCCTGGCCGACGCCGGTCATCGGCGCGCGGATGATCACGGTCTCGATGAGCGACTTGTCCTCGAGCTCAAGGAGCATCTTGTCGGTCTCGTCGTGCGACTGCCGGTCGAACACGAAGGCCGTGGGCGTGAGCGTGAACGTCCCGGCGAGCCACGCCTGGAGCGCCCGGGGCAGATTGGTCATCGCGGACCAGTCCGGGGTCCGCTTCTTGTAGAGCCATTCCATGACCTGCGTGGCCCGGAAGGCGGGATGCCCGTCGGCGACGAATCGCGCGGTGAGCGACTCGAGGGTCTCACCGTGGATCGCGGGCCGGGCCGGGGAAAACTTCATGCGCGGAACAGGCTCTAGGCGCCGCGGTCCGGAGTCTAGAGCGAAGATGAAACGGAAAAACCACGATCCGGCGGTTTCGGGCGGCGCGTTTGCGGGTTGCGGTCCCGTCTCGCGGCCTTAGCTCTCGTGCGGAAGCCCCGATGAAACTCCTGCACCGCTACATTTTCGTCAGTGTGGCCGTCACGAGCTTCGCGGCGGTGGCGGTGCTCGCGTTCGTCCTGATGGTGGGCAACGTGCTCCGCGACCTGCTGGGCTGGGTGCTGGCCGGGCAGATTCCGCCCGACGTGTTCATTCATCTCGTGGCCGAGACCATCGTGGTGGTGATCTCGTACGCGTTGCCGATGGGCATTCTCACGGGCGTGCTGCTGGTCCTGGGCCGCATGTCCGCCGACCGGGAAATCACGGCGATCCGCGGCTCGGGCGTCAGCATCGCCGGGATATCCGCCCCCGTTTTCTTTTTTGCCCTCCTCAGCACGGGCGTGAGCCTGGCCGTGAACTTCTACTACATGCCGCGGGCGAAGGTCGCTTACGAGACCGAGCTCCACGACGCCATCCGCGCCGATCCCCTGAGCATTGTCGTGCCGAAGACATTCATCCGCGCCTTTCATGGCAAGGTGATCTATGTCGGGGAAAAGAGGGGCAACGAGGTGAGCGATTTCTGGGGCTGGGAGCTCGACCACCAGGACCGGGTGCTGCATGCGGTGCGGGCGCGGACGGGGAAGATCGTTTACGACGAGGCCCACAACGATCTCATTCTCACGCTCTACGACGTGCAGGGCGAGATCCACGACGGGAAGGATCCGGAGAACGCCAACAAGGTGCACGGCGGATTTTCCGGCGGGCAGGTGCCGTTCATTTTGTCCCTCGACCAACTGTCCGGCAACAGCGCGGTGCGCGTGAAATTGAAATGGAGAACCTTCGACCAGTTGATGGCGGAGTGGCGGCGGCTGGGGCAGCCCGATCCGAAGGCGGCGCCGGGCCACCGGTACGAGGAGCGCATCCGGATCCAGACTGCGATCCAGGAAAAGTTCGCCACCGCCTTTTCGGTGCTCTCGTTTGCGCTGATCGCGATTCCACTCGGGATCAAGGTCTCGCGCAAGGAGACCTCCGCCAACCTCGGCATCGCACTCGTCCTCGCGATGGGATATTACATCGCCACCGTCGCCGTGAATTTTTGCGACACGCATCCCGAATGGCGCCCGGACCTGCTGATGTGGGTGCCGAATCTCGCATTCCAGTCACTCGGGGCGTGGATGTTCTACAAGGCGGATCGCTAGGGCGCGTGGTTGGTGGAGGGCGGGGTTTCTCTCAATCCAGCCAAGGCCGGCGGCATTCGGCCCATTCGACAGGCTCAGCCTTCGCCCGCGATGTCCGCGGATTGCTGTAGCCGGGGGCGCCAGACCCCGGTTCGTCCGCAGGCCGCCGCCGTGGTGGGCGTCGGTTTCCATACCGACGCAACGAATCGCCGATGGGGACATCAGCGACCACC
>DASYDZ010000233.1:0-13044 GCA_036499305.1 Candidatus Didemnitutus sp. | reverse complement strand
ATAATGAGGGCGAGGGCGAGCGGGCGATTCATCGAGTGGCGGTGTGACCCCGCCCGGCGAGGATTTGTTCACACACTTCGCGCACGGCACCGTGGCCGGCCGCCCGGCCCGGAATGAAGCGCGCAACCTTCGTCGCGGCCGGCATGGCGCCGGCGGGAGCGACGCCGATTCCGGCCCACGAAATGGCCGGAGCGTCGATGTCATCGTCGCCCATGTAACAGATTTCCCGGGCTTCGAGTTGCAGCGACCGCGCCAGTTCCTGGAGGGAGGCCAGCTTGTCGGTGCGGCCCTGGACAAGATGGGCGATCTGCAGCTCCTTCGCCCGGACGGTGGTGGCTTCGGAAGGCCGGCCGGAAATCCACGCGATGGCGACTCCGGCCTTGCGCAGACGGACCAGCCCCATGCCATCGAGGATGGAAAAAGCCTTCGACTCCAGGCCATCGGATCGGATGTGCACCCGGCCGTCGGTCAGGACGCCATCGACGTCCATGGCAAACAGGCGGATCGCCGCCCAGGCGGCTTTGCGAATCGGGGATCGTTGAAGGGAGGATTTGGCCCGCGGCACGTTGGGGGCAGGTTGGGTGCAAAATCCGGGGGCGGAAATCAAATTCCGCCGGCGGCCGGACAGGATTTCAGGGCGCGATCGGCGAGAGCTCCAGGATTCCGCCCGGGGGCAGCACCTCGACCTGTCGACCGCGGGCGGCCGCGCGCCGGGCGAACTCGTCCGCATCCTGCGCGATCACGGGCCAGGTGTTGTAGTGCATCGGCACCGCCAGGGTGGGACGCAGCAACCCGAGCGCCTCGAGCGCGTCTTCCGGCCCCATCGTGAAGTTGTCCCCGATCGGAATCATCGCAAGATCGAGTCCGCCGCGGCCGATCAGCTCCATGTCGAGGAACAGCGCGGTGTCGCCGGCATGATAGACCCTCCGCCCCTCCGCCGCGATGAGCAGTCCGCAGGCGGTGCCGAGATAAATGGGGGCGAGCGGTTCGCCGAGGCTGGAGGAGTGATGGGCCAGCGTGAGGCTGACCCGTCCGAAGGGAAACCGATGGCCGCCGCCCGGGTTGAGCCCGTGGGTGCGCGCGCCCTTGGCGCCGAAATACTCGGCGATTTCATAGTTGGCGATGATCGTGGCGTTGTTGCGCTTCGCGATCCCGAGCGCATCGCAGGTATGATCCTCGTGTCCGTGGGAAAGCAGGATGGCATCGCACCGCACGTCGTCCGCCGCGATGGCGGCCTGGGGATTTCCCGTCAGATACGGGTCGATCAACAAACGCGCCCCGGCCGCCTCGATCAGAAAGCACGAATGCCCGTAGTAGGTGACGCGCATCGCCGCCACTGTCTTCGCGGCCGGATGCGAGTCAACGTTGGGATCGGCTCAGGTCGCCGCGTGGCCAGGCGCCAGGAACCGCTGGAGCACGGCAAAGTCCTCCGCCCCGAGTTCGTGGCCCCCGCTTTGGCGGCTCAGCTCGACGCTCGCGTTCCCGGCCCGGAGGAATCCGGCCAGGCGCGCGGGGTCATTGGGCGGAACGATCGGATCGCGGGCGCCGGAGAGAATCAGCACGCGCCTGCCGGAAAGGTCCGGCACGGATGGGGGCTCGAGCACGACCATCGGCCGCAGCAGGGCGGCGGCGCCCAGCACCTCCGGGCGGCGCAGGAGCAGCGATGCGGCGATGTTGGCGCCGTTCGAATAGCCGACCGCCGTCAGGGTGCGGAGATCGAATCCATAACGACCCGACGCTGCGGCGATGAAGTCCGCCAGCGCCTCGGTTCGGCGTTCGACATCCTCGAGATCGAAGATGCCTTCGGCGAACCGGCGGAAGAATCTCGGCATGCCGTTTTCCGAGACCATGCCGCGAACGCCGAGGAGCGGGGCGCCGGGCGCGAACCGTCGCGCCACGGCCAGCAGCGAATGCTCGTCGCCGCCGGTGCCGTGGAGCAAGAGCAGCGCGGCGCCGCCGCCGGGTGCTCCGGGTTCGAAGACGTGGGGATGGGACAAGGGCGCGGTGTTCATGAGAGGGCAGGCAGGGCGGCTTCGATGGCCGCGCGGTGGGCCTCGAGGCGCGGCGGCAGTGACAACGTTTCCCCGAGATGCTCGACCGCCTCGTCGATCGCAAATCCGGGCCCGTCGGTGGCGATCTCGAACAGGATGCCGGCGGGCTCACGGTAGTAGATCGATTTGAAGTAGGCGCGATCGATGATCGGGCTGACGTGTAGTCCGAGACCGGCAATGGTTTGGTGGGCCTCGATCTGCGCGGATTCGTCCGGCACCCGGAAGGCGACGTGGTGGATGGTGCCGGCGCCGTTGAGCCCACGCGGCAGCTTGGGATCGACCACCAGATCGACCCAGGTGCCGGGACCGCCGGCGCCGGCTTCGAAACGACGCCGGGTTCCTTCGGTCGCCAGCAGTCGATAGCCCATCGTGCCGGTCATCAGTTCGGCGGTGGCGCCGGATTCCGCCAGTGCGAGTGTGGAGCTGTGAAATCCGCGAATCGCGTGCTCGGCGGGAACAACCTCGCTCGGCGTTGCGGGCCGGGGATCGCTGTCGGCCTCGATCAATTCGAGCCGCAGGCCATCCGGGTCGAGCAACACAAGTGCGCCCGCGCCGAAACGCTGTTCGACCGGAAAGTGCTCGATGGCGAGATCGGCGAGCCGCCTGGACCAGAACGTGAGCGAGCCCCGCGGGACGGAGAATCCAGTGGCATAGGCCTGCCCGATGCCGGGGCGGCCCCGGCGCAATCCGGGCCACGGGAAAAATGTGAGGATCGTTCCCGGGTTTGCGGCGTAATCGCCGTAGTAGAGATGATAGGTGCCGGGATCATCCTGGTTGACCGACTTCTTCACGAAGCGCAGGCCGAGCACGCGCGTGTAGAATTCGACATTTCGGCGCGGATCCGAAGCCATCGCCGTGATGTGGTGGAGTCCTGTGACGTGGTTTTTCATAAGTTTTGATATCAAAATAAAGGCCAATAAAATTACCGCCTAAGTCCGATCTTCTTGCAGAGGCGGCCGAGGTCCGCGAGTTCGGTTGAGGAAAGCACACTCATCTCGCGCTTCACCTTTTCCGCGACTTTGGGAAAGAGGTCACTGATGAAATCCGTGCCCTTGCCGGTAAGCCGAACGACGACAAATCGGCGGTCCGCCGGATCCCGTTCCCGGGTGACCAATCCGGCCTTTTCAAGGTTGTCGACGACGAGGGTGAGGTTGCCGCCACTGCGCAAAAGCTTTTCCGCCAGTTCTCCCTGGCAAAGCGGGCCGATATGGTGGAGCGCTTCGAGCACCCCCAATTGTGTCACCGTGAGGCCGGCGGGCAGCAGGCTGTGAACACGAGCCGACACCGATTCCGCGGACCGCTGAAGCTTGATGAACGCGTTCAGGGCGCCGATCTCTTCGATTGACCCACGGTGTCTTGTTCCCATGTGACCAATTTGACGTGATATGATTGAATGTCAAAATAAACCAAACGACTTTGCGTAGCTATCTAAACCATTAATCACCATCGATTTTTTGGATCCTGGGAATATGGCGACCGCCGTCAAAGGGGGTTTCAAGCCACGTTTTGACGATCTTAAGCGCGGTCGCCTCGTCGATCGTGCGTTGCCCCAGCGAAATGACGTTTCCGTCGTTGTGGGCGCGATTCCATATGGCCACCTGTTCGGTCCAGCAGACCCCGCAGCGAATGCCCTTGATGCGGTTGGCCACGATGGCCTCGCCATTGCCCGAACCGCCGAGGATCACGCCGCGTTCATAGTCGCCGCGCGCAACGGCTTGGGCGACGGGACGAATGAAATCCGGATAGTCGCATGGCGCTTCCGACGTCGTTCCGAAATCGCGCACGGTATGCCCTTCCGCGAGAAGCATGGCCTTGATCTTTTCCTTGTAGGCGAAGCCGGCATGATCCGACCCGATGGCGATGGTGAATTTGTTCATGGATGGCTCGTGGGTGTTTACCTCTGGACGGTTGTGCTGGTGGTAATCCGGGGCATATTAAAGGCCAGCCAAGAAAACCATGAACCGAATCACGGCAGTCCTCTTCGTCCTTGCGGCCCTCGTCCTGGCGGCATGTTCGACGCCCTCGTCGCGCATCGCCAGCAATCGCGCGGCCTTCGACCAGATGTCGCCGGACGCCCGGCGGCTCATCGAGGCCGGACGGATCGACATCGGTTTCTCCCCGGAAATGGTGACCCTGGCGCTCGGCGAGCCGGCCCACCGCTTCATGCGCAAGTCGACGACAGGTGACACCGAAGTCTGGGTTTACCACGACAACAAGCCGGAGATCAGCATCGGCATCGGCGGCGTGAGCGCCGGCCGGCATTCCGCGGTGGGCGGCGGGTTGGGAATCTCGAGCGGCGGCTACGACCCGGACGAGAAGCTGCGCGTGGAATTCAGCGGCGGGAAAGTGGTCACGATCGACTATCACCACAGTTAACGCCGGGCAGGATCGCCTTGGGTGAACGTCAGTCGCCCCGTCGACGCAAGCAGAGAGAAAATCGCCGATGGGGACGTCGGCAACCACCGCGAATTCGCAGGGCACGCCGCGGATGCCTTTAGTGCCGAATACAAGCCGTCGTTCCACCGGGCCCTTCGGACCCGGCTACAACCCAGCCGGACTCATGCCGTTGGGGAGTGGAACGCGTTGTCTCAACACGTTCGCGAATCGAAGCGCGTTGAGGACAACATGCTCCACCGTTTGATTCGCAGCTTCACAGAGGCAATCGAGTGTTCAATGGCAGGAGTCTGGCTCAGCGCCTCGGCCTCTCAACCCTCAACCTTCAACTTCTGACCTCCCCCTCAGGCGCCTGCCGTCGGGCCGTCGATCACCCGCAGGAACGCCGCGATGTCGGCGAAGTTCGAAAATGCAGCCGTGGGATGGTGCGTTTCCAACTCGGCCAGCGAATGCTGCCCGGTGGCCACCGCAATGGTTTTCGCCCCGATGACGCGGCCGCATTCGATGTCGTGCGGCGTGTCGCCGATGATGAACGTGTTGGCCGCGGTAAATTCGCGATCATGCCACTCCCGCGCCCGGCGAAGAGCGAAGGGCCCGAGGTCATTGCGAATCGGACTGTCGTCGGCAAACGCCCCAAACGGAAAATAATGCCACACGCGATAATGGGTGAGCTTGAACTCCGCGCCACGCTTCAGGTTGCCGGTCAGCAGCCCTTGGGCGACATCGGTGCGCCGATGGAAAATCTCGAGCAGCTCCAGCACGCCCGGGAGCACCCGGCCTTGCGGGCCTTGGCGCAGCTCCGTTGGCAGCAGCTCCAGGTAGGCCTCGAGATAGTCGTGCCGGTTGGTGTCCGACGGCTCGAGTCCGTTGACCCGCAGGACCTCGCCGGTGATCCAACTGTCGGTGCGACCCGCCCAGTCGATCCCCTTGAGGTCGGCCTTCAACCCGAACTGCTTTTCGAAGGCGCCTTCCATCGCCCGCACGCCGGCGCCATGCGACACGATCAGCGTCCCGTCGATGTCCCACAGGATGAGCTTCTTCATCGGTGTCGACCCCGCCTTTCCGTGGGCGGCGGCGGTCACAGCGCGTGAATGGCCGATTTCGATACCGCGAGTCCGGCCTCCTTGACGGCCTCGCTCATCGTCGGATGCGCGTGAATGGTCCGGCCGAGGTCCTCGGCGCTGCCGCCGTATTCCATGTGCGTGACGACTTCGCTGATCAGTTCGCCGGCGCCATGTCCGAGAATCTGGGCGCCGAGAATGCGGTCGGTCCCGGCATCGGCGATAATCTTCACGAAACCATCGGTGGCCTCCACCGAGATCGCGCGACCATTGGCGGCGAAATTGAATTTGCCCACGTTGACCGCGCGACCCGCGGCCTTCGCGGCGTCCTCGCCGAGGCCGACCGAGGCAACCTCAGGGTCGGTGTAGATGATCGCGGGCACGAGATCCCAGTTCACATGCCCGGCCTTGCCGGCGATCCACTCGGCCACGGCGACACCGTCCTCCTCGGCCTTGTGCGCCAGCATCGGTCCGGCCACCACATCGCCGATCGCCCGGATGTTCGGGACGTTGGTGCGAAGATGGTCGTCGACCTTGATGCGTTTCTTCTCGTCGAGTTGCACCCCGGCCCGGTCGAGCGCCAAGCCGTCGGAGTAGGGGCGGCGACCGACGGCCACCAAAACCTTGTCCGCCGGAAATTCGAGTTTTTGCCCCTCGCGCTCCGCGAGCAGCGTGCCGCCGTCCTTGCCCGACGTGAATCCGGTGACCTTCGCCCCGGTTTCGATCTTCAGTCCCTGTTTCTGCAACAGTCGGGCAAACGCGCGCACGATGTCGTCGTCATACGTCGCGGCGATCCTGGGCAGAAACTCGACGACGGTGACCTCGGAGCCCAGACGGGACCAGACCGAGCCGAGTTCGAGCCCGATGGCTCCGCCGCCGACCACCACGAGGCGCTTCGGCACCGCGGTGAAGCCGAGGGCATCGTCGCTCGACACAATGGAAGTCCCGTTGAATTTCATGAACGGGAGCTCGACGGGGGCCGAGCCGGTCGCAATGACGAAATTCTTCGCGGACAGCGCCGTGGATTTGCCGTCCGTTCCGGTGACCGCGATCTCGCGCGGTGATGTGAAGGCGGCGGCGCCGGAGTACACGGTGATCTTGCGCGCCTTGGCGAGCAGACCGACGCCGCCGACGAGCTTCGTCACGACGGCGTCCTTGTTTTTCAGGATCGTGGGCAGATCCGCGCTCACCTCGCCGAGTTTCACGCCTGCGGCGGCCGCATGATGCTTCGCCCAGGCATATTGCTCGCTCGCATGCAGGAGCGCCTTGCTCGGGATGCAGCCGATGTTGAGGCAGGTGCCGCCGAGCGTCGCGCGTTTTTCCACCAGCGCGACCTTGAGTCCAAGTTGCTGGGCGCGGAAAGCGCACACATAGCCGCCCGGTCCGGCGCCGAGCACGATGAGGTCGAAGGAATCCATGGGAATTGAAGAGTGAAGAGTGGGGCCGAATGTTAGAGGTCGGAAGCATCAGGTCTCTCAACCCTCAACTTTCATCTCACCCTGGGCAGCGCCGGTTCACACCGCGACCAGCAGGCGCGCCGGATCCTCGATCGCCTGCTTGACCTTCACGAGGAAGGTGACGGCTTCCTTGCCGTCGACCAGGCGGTGATCGTAGCTCAGTGCCAGGTACATCATCGGGCGGATGACGACCTGCCCGTTGACGGCGACCGGTCGCTCGTTGATGGAGTGCAGCCCGAGGATGGCGCTTTGCGGCGCATTGAGGATCGGCGTCGACAGCATCGAGCCGAAGATGCCGCCATTGGTGATCGTAAACACACCTCCCTCGAGGTCGGCGAGCGTGATGCGGCCCTCGCGGGCTTTCTTCGCGACGTCGGCGATCGCCTTTTCAACGTCGGCCATGCCGAGCGTGTCGCAGTTGCGGACGACCGGCACCATCAGGCCCTTCTCGGTCGAGACGGCCATGCTGATGTCGTAGTAGTGATTCTGGACGATGGTGTCGCCGTCGATCTGGGCATTGACGGCCGGCACATCCTTGAGCGCTTGGACGACGGCCCTGGTGAAGAAGGACATGAAGCCGAGCTTCACGCCGTTTTTCTTCACGAAGTCGTCCTGGTACTTCGCGCGCAGCGCCATCACCGCGGACATGTCGCACTCGTTGAACGTGGTGAGCATCGCCGCCTGGTGCTGGGCCTGGACGAGCCGGTTGGCGATCGTCTGGCGCAGCTTGTTCATCTTCGTCCGCGTCTGACGCGTGCCGGGGGCCGGCGGTGGAGTCGGCGCGGCGGCCGGCGCGGGCGACGGTGTCGCGGGCACGGCTGGCATCGCCGGCTTCTCCGAGGCCGTGGCCTCCGGAGCCTTGGCGGAGGAGGCGGCAAGCATGTCCCCCTTGGTCACGCGGCCGGCCTTGCCCGTGCCGGAAACCGAGGCCGGATCAACGCCGGTTTCGGCGGCGAGCCGGCGCACGGCCGGGGACGGTTCTGCGGCAGCGGACGCAACCGCGGTGGGTGCCGCGGCGGCAGGAGCGGGTGCCGCGGCGGCGGCCGCGGCGGACGAATCGATGGTGGCGACCACCTGGCCGATCTTCACCTCGGTGCCGGCGGGCACCTTGAACGCGATGCGACCGGCGGATTCCGCCGTGCCTTCCGACGTGATCTTGTCGGTCTCGAGCTCAAAGAGCGGCTGGTCCTTCTTGACGACATCGCCGTCCTTGACGTGCCACTTGGCGAGCACGCCGGAGGTGATCGATTCGCCCATCGGGGGGATTTTGACTTCGATGGCCATGGGAAGGGGATGAACTCAGACGATGAGTGCCTTGGTGAGGAACGCCGCGAGCTGGGCGCGATGCAGGGCGAGGAGTCCGACGGCCGGCGACGCGGCTTCGTGCCGGCCGGCATACTCGGGCTTGCGTCCGGCAATGGACTCGAGCTGCGGCGCGATCCAGCGCCATGCGCCCATGTTCTCGGGCTCCTCCTGACACCAGATGACGCGCGCGGCCGGATACTTGCGCGCGATCTCCTCGAGGCGGGTCCGATGGAGCGGATAAAGCTGCTCCACGCGGACGATCGCGGCGTTGGTGACCTTGTTCCTTTCGCGGAAGTCGATGAGGTCGTAGTAAACCTTGCCGGAGCACAGCACGAGCCGCTCGGTCTTTTCGGTCGCGGTGGGATCATCGATGATCTCCTCGAAATTCGCCGAGGTGAAATCCTCGATGCGCGACACGGCGGCCGGGAGCCGCAGGAGCGATTTTGGCGACATGACGACCAGCGGCTTCTTGAAGTCGCGCTTCATCTGCCGGCGCAGCACGTGGAAAAACTGCGCCGGCGTCGTGAGGTTCGCGACCTGGATGTTGTTCTCGGCGCAGAGCTGCAGGAAACGTTCGAGGCGGGCCGACGAGTGCTCGGGACCCTGTCCTTCATAGCCGTGCGGCAGCAGCAGGACGATGCTGCTGGTCCGCTGCCACTTCGATTCGCCGGCGGCGAAGAACTGGTCGATGACCACCTGGGCGCCGTTGGCGAAGTCGCCGAATTGCGCCTCCCACAGGCACAGCATTTCGGGATAATCGAGCGAGTAGCCGTAGTCGAACGCCAGCACCGCGGCCTCGGAGAGCAGGGAGTTGTAGACGCAGAACCGCGCCTGTTTTTCGGCGAGATGGTTGAGCGGCTTGTATTTTTCGCCGGTCTCGATGTCGTTGAACACCGCGTGCCGGTGGGTGAACGTGCCGCGCTCGCTGTCCTGTCCGCTCACGCGAACCGGGATTCCATCGAGCAGGAGCGTGCCGAAGGCGAGGGCCTCGCCCATGCCCCAGTCAAACGGGCCGCCGGCCTTGTGGGCGGCCGCGCGGGTATCGATGAAACGCTGGATTTTCGGGTGAACCTTGAAGCCGGCCGGAACGGTGGTGAGACCCGCGAAAACCTGGTCGACCATGGCCGCGGGGACGGCGGTGTTCACGGGCGTGTGGGAATAGTCGGGCTGGAAGACGGCGGTCGAGCCCTTGAAGGCGTCGGCGAGGCTCTTGCGTTTCTCGGCCTTCGCGGCCTCACGGGCCTTGGCCTTGCCCAGGTTCTCGTCGAGCGCGCGGCTGTATTCGTCCCTGATCGCATCGCCTTCGGCCTCGGTGATCGAGCCCTCGGCGATGAGCTGCCGGGTGTAGATCGCGGAGACGAGGTCGTGCGCCGCGATCAGCTTGTACATCAGCGGCTGCGTGAAGGACGGCTCGTCGGTCTCGTTGTGGCCGTGCTTCCGGTAGCAGTACATGTCGACGAACACGTCGCGCTTGAACTTGACGCGGAAATCGACCGCGAGCTGCGCGACCATGCACACGGCCTCCGGGTCGTCCCCGTTGACGTGGAAAATCGGCGCCTCGATCGACTTCGCGATGTCCGTGCAATACCGCGTCGAGCGCGAGTCGGACGGGTCGGTGGTGAACCCGATCTGGTTGTTGATGACAAAATGGACGGTGCCGCCGGTGCGATAACCGGGCAACTGGGAGAACTGGAGCGTCTCGGACACGATGCCCTGGCCCGCGATCGCGGCATCGCCGTGGATCAGCAGCGGCAGGACGGCGCGGCGCTCGACGGTGTCGCCGCGGATGCGCTGGCGGGCGCGGGCCTTGCCCTCGACCACCGGGTTGACGATCTCGAGATGCGACGGATTGGGGGCGAGGCGGACCTCGACTTTTTCGCCCGAGGTCGTCTTGAGCACCGACTCGTAGCCGAGATGGTACTTCACGTCGCCGTCGCCCGCGACGGTGTCGGGAACATAATTTTCTGAAAACTGCTCGAAAAGCTGGTCGAACGACTTCCGCATGATGTTGCAGAGCACGTTGAGGCGGCCGCGGTGGGCCATGCCCATGACAATTTCCTCGATGCCGCCGGCGGGGCAGTGATCGATCACGGAGTCGAGCGCCGCGATGACCGTCTCTCCACCCTCAAGGGAGAAACGCTTCTGTCCCACATATTTCGTGTGGAGGAACTTTTCGAAGAGCTCCGCCTTGTGGACGCGGCGGAGGATGCGGATCTTTTGCGCCTTGGTGAACTTCGGCTGAAGGCGCGTCGTTTCCATGCGTTCCTGCAGCCAGCGCCGGCAATCCTGATCCTGGATGTGGGTGAACTCGACGCCGACATGGCCGCTGTACGTCTGATTCAGCGCCGCCACGATGTCGCCCAGCTTCATCTGTCCGCCGCCGAGATAGCTGCCGAGGTCAAACACGGTGTCGCGGTCCGCGTCACTCAAATGGAAAAGCTCAAGCTTCAGCTTCGGGGCCGGCGGCGGCGGATTGCTGTCGAGCGGATTGACGTGCGCCTGCGTGTGGCCGATCGAGCGGAACGTGTTGATGTAATAATGGACGGCCGCCTGCTTGAGGCTGTCGGCGGCGAGGCCGGCGGCCGGAGCGGCGCTGAGCGCCTTGCCGTCGGAGCCGAACGAGAAGCCCTGGAAAAATGCGCGCCACGTCGGATCGACGGACTCGGGATTGTCGAGCCAGCGCTGATAATATTCCTCAACCACGACGGCATTGGCCGGCGTGGAAACATTGGCGGGATTCATGGCAAAAACAGATTGGGGCCGGCGTTGACTTGAAGTCTGCTCGCCGTGGTATAACGGGAAGGGCCAATGGAGCACCAGCGTCGCCCCGACTCAAGTCGTTTCAGGTCCCATCGGCGCGGATCGCAGGTTCCATAATCATTGGTTAGCATCTGATAAACAGAACTTAAGAATCCCCCATGCTCATGGTCGAGACCGAGATCAAAGATGCGCTTATCCGGTTCGCCGAGGCGATAAAGAGATCTGATGGCCCGGCGCTTTCGGCGGCGCTCAACGACGTGGAGGCGCTTTGCGGGGCCCATCGGGCCGAACTTCATCCGCGCCTGCTGCATTTTCTCGAAGGGCGCAGTTACGCCAAGGCGCTGGCATGGTTCGGTGAAAGTCGGGAATTTGGCTCCGGGGCGACACCGCCGGGCGGCTGCCAGCCGAAATAGCAGGCACCCACCTCGCACGATGAGCACCAACAAGGTTTCCTTGGACGGCGGAAAATCGCCCTCGAACGCGGGGTGACCTGCCGAAAATATGAGCTCCGACAAGATTCAGACCGGCGGCGGAAAATCGTCTTCGAACGCCGAGTAACCTGGCGTAAATATGAGCTCCGACAAGATACAAACCGACGGCGGAAAATCGTTCTCGAACGCGGGGTAACCAGGCGAAAATATGACCTCCGATAAGATTCAGACTAACGGCGGACAATCGCTCGGGCAGAATCCTTTCGGGGCCCTGAGCGCGTCGGGTCTGCCCGCCGGCGCGCCGCTGACGTCCAAGGGTTCCGTCGCCCAGGCCCAGGCGAAGAATCGCGGACGCGTCGACCTCCGGCGCACGACGATGGGGCGCGGCGGAAAGACCGTGACGCTGGTCAGCGGATTCATCGGCATCGGGTTGCCCGAGAAGGAACAGCTCGCCAAAAAAATGCGCGCGGCGTGTGGCTGCGGCGGAACCGTGAAGGACGGCCAGATCGAGATCCAGGGCGACCAGCGCGACGTGATTGCGCGCATTCTCACCGAGGCCGGATTTCGCCCGGTTTTCGCCGGGGGATAGGCGCCTTGGCCGGAACGATGCAGTAGGTGGGCGTCGGTTTCCATACCGACGCCTCTGTCGCCGACGTGGAAATCGGCGACCACCAAAGGATCTCTCAATCCTGGAGCAGAACCAGCTTCCACTGCATCATAGGGGCTCTGACGGTTCGAAGGCATTCAACCGGGGATTTCATGGCGGGGAATCGATCGGTCGCCATTTCTCAACCCTTAACTTTCAACCCTCAACCCAGCACTTGCCTCAGGCCGCGAGACCCGCCGCCAGCGCGAGTGCGCTCTTGGCCCGGTTCATGATGTAAAGATGATAGCCGGGCGCACCCCGGGCCAGCAGGTCGCGGATCTGGGTCAGGGCCCATTCGATGCCCAGTGTCTCCACGATTTCCGGCGCGTCGCCGGCCGCTTCGAGGCGCCGGGTCAGTCTTTCCGGCAGGCTGGCGCCGCACATCGACGTGAACCGCTGGACCTGTTTCAGGGACAAGACCGGCATGATCCCGGGGACAATCGGAACGGTGATGCCCCGGGAGCGACAACGATCGACAAACCGGTAATAGTGATCGTTGTCGAAAAAAAGCTGCGTGGTGACGAATGCGCCTCCCGCGTCGACCTTGCGACTGAGATTGTCGAGATCGCTCTCGATGGACGCCGCCTCGGGATGTTTTTCCGGATAGCCGGCGACTCCGAGGCAAAAATCGTCATGGCGTGCCCTCAGCAACGCCACCAACTCAGTCGCATATCGCAGACCATCGGCTGCGGGTTGGTAGGATGTTTCGCCTTTCGGCGGGTCGCCGCGCAGCGTCATGATGTTGCGAAAGCCGCCCGCGTGAATCTGGTCCGCGATCACCTCGAGCTCAGCGCGCGAGTGTCCGACGCAGGTCAGATGTGGCATGACCGTGAAGCCGAATTCATCCTTCAGGATCGCGCTGGCCCGGGCCGAGCGGTCGCGGGTGGTGCCACCGGCGCCGTAGGTCACCGAAACAAAGCTCGGACTGATTTTTCGCAA
>DASYDZ010000232.1:0-3311 GCA_036499305.1 Candidatus Didemnitutus sp. | reverse complement strand
TCCCGGCTAAAAAGAACGATGTCGCACGATGCCTCGTAGGATCGCGCCCATACTTTTGTCCGCGTCCACTTCAGCAATCAGCCGGCGGAGAGTCGCTCGCTCTTTGACGCGGTAGGCGACCTGGACTCAGGCTTGGGCGAGCGCTTCGCGGAGGCGGTTCACGGTGGGCGTGGCTTTCGGGATTTGGGCCATAGGCAGCGCCAGCAGGCGGCGCAGGTCGACGAGATCGGCCCGATAGCGACGCAGCGTGCGCTCGTAAGTGGCGCGCGTCTTTGTGCAGACCAGCGTATAGGGACGACCTTTGCGTTCCGTGACGTGGGTCATGTCGAGGCCCGCACGGTCGATGGCCTGGTGCAACACCGACCGCAGCGCGGTCGCTAGAGGGAAGCGCCGCGCGCGCGCGTGCGCGTCGCGCGCAAAGGCCTCCAACTCGCGCAGGAAGGGGTTCTTCTCGCTGCCGGGGATCGCGACGTTCTGCGCCCAATCGGCTGGCTCCGGCGGCGAGGTGGCGCTACGGCGCAGGTAAAACGCGGCGCACTGCTCCCATAACCGGGCAACCGCTTCCAGCGGGACTGGTCCGTCCTTGGCCAGACACTCGAGGCAGGGCAGAAGCAGTGTTTCGGGAGCGAAGGCCTCCGGATTGCTTTCCAGATCATCCACGAAACGGATGCACGCCGCGTCGCCGAGGGTACCGCTCACCGCGGCGAGAAAGCCGGCCAGAATCTCCGGAGAAAGCGGCTCCTTCTCGGGTGTGGGCGTGCTGTCGTCATCACTTTCCTCGCGGTCGTCCTCCGTAATGACAGCGCGGGCCCAGCCCTGTCGCGCACGCGGTTCGGCCGGCTTGCGGGTGCGGGGCACGGCAGCGATCAACGTTTCGAGCAATGTTTCCAGTTCCGTGCGACGGTCGGAAAGGGCGCTAGCAGCGAGCGCACGCCACAGGTCCAGGCAGCCGCCCGGGTGTGCGGGTGCGGCGGCGGCGAAGAGCGTGTCGAAGAAGGCGCCGCTGCCCACCGGTCCGAGCACGGGGGAGATCGCGAGCAGCGCCGGGTTCCGTCCGGCGGCGTAGTGCCGTGCGAGCACCGGCGGCAGCAGCGACCCGATTAGCGCGACATCCCCGAAGCGCGCGAGGTGGCCGAGCAGCGCGTCGAGCCGGGCGCCGTGGTCTTCATAGCCCGGCCATTCCCCGGGGATAAACGTCGCGAAACGGTGGACGTGTTTGCGGGCCGCTTTGCGTGCGGTTGCGTCGGCGGCTTCGCCGGGTGCGGTGGCCTCCGCAATCAACTGGCCGAGCCGGGCGATGGTGGCGTCGAGGCCGGCGGAGGCGCACACCTCATCGAAGCGCGCCAGCGGCCAGAGCACGAGGGCCGCCCGCAGGTAGGTGCGTTCGAAGGAGGCGCCTTCGTTGCCCGTGGCCTCCGAGAAGTGTTCCTCGTCGGGCTTCTCCGCGTCGAGAGCGCCGACGGGCAACACCTCCGCGTCGTCGAGCGCAATCCGGCCGAAGATCACGGGCTGGTCGTCCGCGTCATGCCACTGGTCGATGAAATAACTCCCGCCGCAGACCTCGCCGACCTCGAATTCCTCGGCGGTCCCGCCGTCATCCTCTCCCCCCTCGGCATCGTCGTCCCAATAATGACGGCGGGAAGAGTTGTCGTCGCCATTGCCGGTGTATTCGGCCCAGCCGGATTCCTCGATATGGACGATGCCGATGTGCAGGGCACAGCCGGAACGCGCGGCCGCCTCCTTCAGCACCCTGGCGCGTGCGGCGTCGCCACCCTTCAGCGCGGCGAAGGACAGCGCGGCCTGCGTGTAATGATGTTCGAGCAGGTAAACGAGCTTGTGGGGCTCGTCATCGCCGCCGGCCCATGCATTCAGAATTTTCGCCGCGACTTCGACGGCGGGACGATGGTCGGGCGGGACGGGGGAGCGGGGGAGGGCCGTGTGAACGAGGTTGTAAACGAGGCAGACGCGGTGGCCGCGTGTCACCGGTTGCACCTCGTGCTCGCAATCGGCGTAGAAGGCGGCGTAGCGGATTTCGCCGGGATCGTCGTTGCGGAGACTGACGATGGTTTCGCGGCCGGCGTGCCGAATGATCAGGTCGCCGCCTTCGTGCGCGGAGGGCAGCGTGACGACGAGCGTGCCGAACATGCCGGGCGATTTCTCGGTGTCGCGATGGGCGGCGAAGAAGCCGCCTTCGTCGTAAATGAGCAGCTTGTAGAATTCGGCAGAAACCTTGGCCGAATCGCAACCGAGGTCGGCGGCGACTTTGGCGACCAGCGCCGGCTGCGAGCGCTCCCAGCCTTTGCCGCGGAGCGAGAGTTTGCCCGGAACGACCTGCCAGACCTTACGGACGTTTTCATCGACGAGCGTCCGATCGCCGCGGCCGTAGGGCGCGCGTTCCGCGGCGGCGGCGATCAGGGCGCGTGCCTGCGCGGGTGGCACGGGAAAGGAAACGGCGCCCACGCCTTCGACGGCGAGCGCGGGCATGGGCGTCTCGAACGCGCCCGCGCTGTAGTGATCGCCGGGGCGCTTGGTGCTGCCGAGCAGGTCGGCCAGCGGCTGCAGCGATTCGTTGTAGGTGATTTGGATGTCTTTTCCGGAGCCTTCCACGAGGATTGATGGTGAAAAACTGCGGTGGACTCGGCAAGCCTGCGCGGCGGCGCGTTCATGGAAGGAGCGTCTCACGCTCGTCGTATGAGAGTCTCAATCGCCACCGCCCTCCGATCCGACCCATGAAGGGCGATCTTGGCCTCTCCCGGGCCCGCAATGGAATCGCCCATGGCCGCCGTGCGAGCGAGAAGAGTATCCTGCGGGGCGGCACATACGAAGCATCGGCCAGCGTGCAACCCGGCCGGACAATCCAGTTCTGCGTCCGGCGGAATTTTCCGGGTGTGGCATGGTCGCCACGGGCGCCGGTTGCGAAAGGATGCGGACCAACCGCGGTGTCCCGACGAGTTCGGGTGGGAGGGGATGAGGCCGGAAGGCTTTGTATCCTTCCAGGGTTTTGATCCATCGGTCCGCCGGATCGGCCTGCTTGCTCGGTTTCGCCGGTGAAAACAAGCAGGAGGCTTATTTCCATTAGGGTCAAAAATGAAAATAAGCACCTCCGCAATTTCCGTGGGAGAATGAGGCCAGGAAATTGGGACTAGATTGGGACAAAACCTTGTTTCTGGTTTGATTCACTGTGGGTCCCATACCCCGGAGCTTGCTCCGGCTTGGATGGATGGGAAGATGAGGGATGGAGAGTCGGTATATCCACAAGCCGCACAATGTGTCGGTGCTGATGTATCACTTGGTGTGTGCGGCAAAGTATC
>DASYDZ010000231.1:0-5559 GCA_036499305.1 Candidatus Didemnitutus sp. | reverse complement strand
CACCTCCACCTTGAGGACGCGGTTCATTTCCCGAGCCTGCCCGGCGTCGGGCGCGACGACGCGCTGAGTTACGAGCAGCTCGGCGAGCTCGTGCTGACGGCGGCGAGGGCTCGGGTCGGGGTGGTGCCGATCGTGAACCTGCTTGGTCACACGCAGTATCTCATCAAGCGTCCCGAGTGGAACGACCTGAACGAGCTTCGGGACGAGCGCGGCCGGCCGCTGGCGCTGGGGCAGATCTGCCCGTTGCATCCCCGGACCCTCGAGGCGGCGGAAGGCCTTTTGCGCGATATGGCGCCGTACTGCACCACCGGCCGCGTTCACGTCGGCCTGGACGAGTCGTTTCACCTGGGAAAATGCGAGCGCTGTCGCGACGAGGTGCGGCGGATCGGGCTCGCGGGGCATTTCGCCGGACATGTCCGGCGGCTGCATGCGCTCGCCGGCAGCCTCGGGCTGCAGATCGGGATCTGGGCGGACATGCTCCATTTCGTCCCGGAGGCGATCGAGCTGCTCCCGGCGGGCATCACCGCCTATGACTGGTATTATTATCCGTTTCCGCACCACCCGCGGGTGGAGTTTTTCAATTTTGCCGAGCGCGACCTCGTGCCGGCGTTTCGCCGCCAAGGCATCCGGTATTTCGGCTGTCCGATGAACGGCGCGTTCCGTCACGAACCAATGCCGGTTTTTGGGGATCGCCTCGGCAACATCCAGTCATGGTGGCGGAGATGCCGCGAGGTTGCGGCCGAAGGCATGCTCATCACCTCATGGGAATCGTCCCGACTGGGCCAGGAGACGGCCTCGCTGGTCGATGCCGCGGCGGCGAGCCTGTGGCTTGAACCGGAGACCGACGACCCGGCGCGGATGCTGGCCCACGGACTGGAGCGGCAATTTGGGCGCCCGGCGGCGCTCCCGCTCGCGCGACGCCTCCTGGCGGCGGACCGCCACGCATTCAGCGGCTACGCGCGCTGGCAAATCAACGACCGATGGGACGTGCAGGGCGGGACGGAATCGGTGCAGCCCTACCAGGCCGAATTTCGGTTCTTTCAACGGCTTGCCCGGGTGGACCTTCCACCGTCCCTGGCGGCCAGCGTCCGGTTCCGGCGCTATCTGGCCGCGCGAGACACGTTCGTACGTTCGGCCGCGCGCGCCGTTTTCCGCTGGCGGCGCCTGCTCGCCGCCGGGCAGGCTGCCGCCGTTTCGGCCGCAGCCGTGGCCGCCCGGAAGGAACTGACCGCGTTCGCGGGCGAAATGAAAACCGGGCTCGCGGCGGCGCGAGCAATGTGGAGCCGGACCCGCGACCGCCGTGCCACCGGCGCAAACGAGACGATTCTGTCCGCCGACCGGCAACGTCTCGCCGCCTGGAGAACCTTTCTGAGCACCGTGGCGCATGACCCCGCGGCGGTCACCCGCTCCACGCCTGTCTGTGGCGCGTGGCAGGTGCAGTTCTGGGTGCACAATTTCGCCCCCGCCGCGCAAAAGGTGTTCGTCGAGCGACAGGACCCCGCGGGCGCATGGCACGAGATTGCGTCCCGCCACACCATCGAGTTTCGCGGATTCGCCGCACGACCCGCCGCGAACATCCGGAGGGAGTTCGTCGCCCCGCTCGAGTCGCCGGACGACCCGATACGGATCGGCGTCCGGGACGTCGGACAGGTGGCGATCAGCCATGTCGCACTTACGGACGGCGTGGAGGTTCGCCGCGCCGACGGTTATCGGGAGCGTCGGATGGTCGGCGACGCGGCGCCCCGACGGGGATGGCCGGCGCTCGATGCATTCGACACGGTGACTCCCCGCTTTCGGCGCAGAGATTGAGGGACGGGACGGACCGGATTTCGGCAGTTGCCCGCGACGCCCGCCACGGCTGTCATTGAGGACATACACAACATGAACTTTGCCCTTCGCTCGCTCACCATCGGCGCCGGCCTCGGCGCCCTGCTGACCGCCTTCGCCGAACCCGCCGCCCCGCCCATCCCCCTCGAGTCTTTCTTCGCCGAGCCGGCCACCTCGATGCGTGTATCCCCGGATGGCCACTATCTGGCGTTCATGACCATGCTGGGTTATGGGAAGGTCGGGGTGGCGCTGATGGATCTCGCGACCGGGAAAATCGAGCCCCTCGCCTCCGCCAACGACGAAAACATCAAGGGATTCCTGTGGAAAGGCAGTGAGACGATCATTTACTACGGAGATGTCGGCGGCAACGAGCGACCCGCCTATCGATCAATTTCAATCGTGCCGCCGAAAAACGGTGGCAAACGCGTCGCCTATTCGCTGGCGGATTCGCTGCGGGACGGGATTTCCAACGACGCCAACTTCGCCAGCCTCATCGATCCGCTCCCTTACGATCCCAAGCACGTGCTGGTTTACGGGCGGAGTGGTTATGGCAGCTTCACGTTCCGATATTTTCTGATGGACACCCATACCGGAGAGCGGACCAACGTTCCCGGCTTCGATGAAACCCTGTTCGACAGCAATGTGATCGCGGACAACAATGGCGCTCTGCGGGCCCGCCTCAGCCTGATCGGTGGCCGGATGGTTTTTGATGCCTCCCCTGCCCCGGAGGCGCCCTACGTCAAACTGGCGGACTTCCCGGCGACCGATTATCCGGAAGACCGCCCGCCCTGGGAATTGCTCCATTTCGCCCGCGACAACGAAACGCTGTATTTCGTCAATCGGGCCCAGTCCGATATCGGTGTTCTCCAGACAATCAATGTTCGGACTCGCGAAATAAGTGCGCCGATATTTCAACCACCGGAGGGCGAAATTGAAAATGTGTTGATGTCCTATGACCGCCGAAAGTTGTATGGAGTGACGTATATCTCGGATCGGCGGCACTATCATTTTTTCGACGCCCATCGCGAGGCGCTGCAGACGATGATCGACCGGTCGCTGCCAGGAACGGAGAACGTCATTGTGAGCAGTTCCGAGGATGAGAAGACCATGGTGATTCTCGCCCACAGCGATCGGGATCCCGGAACTTTTTATGTGCTCAAGAACAACCGGCTCGGCCAGGTAACCAGGGCCCGTCCGCAGATCGATCCTGCGGCAATGCAGCCGATGGAACCCATCCAGTTCACGGCCCGCGACGGGCTTGTCATCCACGGATACCTGACGCGGGCCCGCAGCGCGCATGGGCCGACGCCGCTCATCCTCAATCCGCACGGCGGTCCGTTTGGGATCAGGGATGACTGGGGCTTCAACCCGGAGATACAGTTTCTGGCCAATCGCGGGTTCGCCGTCCTGCAGGTCAACTATCGCGGGTCGGGCGGCTACGGCCGGAAATTTGAGCAGGCGGGTTTTCGCGAGTGGGGCGGCAAGATGCAGAACGACCTGACGGATGCCGTGCAATGGGCGATCGCGCAGAAGATTGCGGACCCCAAGCGAGTCGTCATTTATGGCGCCAGCTATGGCGGCTACGCGACGCTGGCCGGCCTGGTGTACACGCCCGAACTCTATTGCTGCGGCATCAATTATGTCGGCCCCGCGGACCTGGCCTTGCTGGCCGGCACGGAACGGACGCACAGCGGAGGGTCGGATTCGGCCCGGATCTTCCTGCATCAGGAACTTGGCGACGACCACGACTACCTCCGCGACCATTCACCCGCGAACTTCATCGAACGGATCCGGGTGCCGCTGCTCAACGCCTATGGGTACAATGACGCCCGGGTTGACTACACCCAGTGGAAGCACCTCGAGTCCAAGCTGAAGGAATACCACAAGGACTATCAGATCGTCTTCGAGAATAATGAGGGGCATGGCTTCCGCAACGAATCGAATCGCATCGATTTCTACCGGGCGCTGGAGGCGTTTCTCGCGAAAAACGTCCCTTCGGCCGGCGCGTCGGCGAACTGACCGGGGTCAGGTCGGTGGATGAGCGTCGCCGCCGATCGCCGATGGGGACATCGGCGACCACCTTTGGCCCTGAAAAAGCGGTTGAAACCACCGATTTCGCGGATGAGCACGGATAACCGCTTCGGCAGCCCGAGAGCTGCCGCCCTACAGCTCGCCGACGTTAATTGCGCTCAGCGGCCGATGAGCGGGTGGACCCGCACCCTCGTCTTCAGCATGGGAAAATCCATCCAGAAGCCGCCCAATGCAGCGGGTGAGATCATCACTTCGACATTTTCCTTCGGCGGGGTGAAATAGGATTCCCCGCTATTGGTCACCTGCCAGTACTGCCCGTTCGCCAGCTCAAACACGGTGCGGCCTTCCCAGCCGTTGAACTTCCCCACAATCGTCGTCTTGATGACGGCGTACTCGATCGTGGTGCCCGGCACCAGGAGTACCTTGGCCTTGGAAAAGAAGCTCTGACTGGCCTTCTTTGACTCGGCGATCTCGGACTTCGCCGCCTTCGCGTCGGCCTCGGCCGCAGTCCGGGCTTTCTCCGCCGCGGCGACCGCCTTTTTCGCGTCCGCCTCGGCCGCTTTCTGCGCCGCCCGTGCTTCCTCCTGCGATTTGCGCGCCGCGGCCAGCTCGTCGTTCTTGTAGGCGCGGACCAGCTCGTTCAAGCGGCGCAACTGCTCGGGAGAAAGCTTGTCCAGTCCGGCCGCCTTGAAGTCGTCGGGCGCGACGGCCCCGCTGAAGCTCGCATCGTCCGCGATCGCTGCAACCGGCACGAGCGCTAGGACGATGGCAAAGACAAGGGAAAGGCGCTTCATTCGCGTTTTCGTATGGTCCCCGCGGAATTGTCGCAATGGCATTTTCGGCCGCGCCGGCCCACGACCTGCCATATGGGCCAAAAAAAGCGCCCCTCCGGTGAGGGAGGGGCGCCGAAGGAAGAACCGCTTCGGTCAGGGTCAGAACTTGACCTTGATGTCCATGTAGTACTCGCGGCCGAAGAAGCTGTACGCGCTCGCGTCGAACGGCGGGCTCGCGAAGTTGGCGCGGTCGAGCGGCGGCTCGCGGTTGGTGAAGTTATTGCAACCAACAGCGATCGTGACGCCCTTCAGCTTCGGCGACAACTGGCCGAGTTCGTAGTGGCCCTGGATGTCGAAGGTGTTGTACGCCGAGATCTGGTCACCATACCCGTCATCAACCGCATTCTTGTGGGTGAAGCCGAGCGTGGCGCCGTAGCTCTGGTATTCCCAGTCCAGCGTCGTGTAGGCGCTGAACTTGGCGAGCGTGCCGTACAGGTCCGTGCCCGAGTAGTCGAAGCCGGCATCGGTTGGACCCGTCTGGAGGAAGAACTGCTGGAGGAAGTTCATCTCCGAGTTGAAGGTGAACCGGCCGTACTGCTGCCACGGGAACGTGTAGCGGACCGAGACGTCGAAGCCATGCTGCTTCTGGTTGGCGATGTTCACCAGCGACTGCAGCACGTACAGGTTCGTGACGTTGGTCGAGAGCTGGCCCGGCGAGGTGACCTGCGTTCCACCCTGGCCGGCAAAGCCGCCGATCGTGACGAACTGGGCGAACGGCGAGGCGGCACCGTACTGCTCGACCGACGACACCATCGTGGTGGTGCCGCCCGGCGAGCCGATCAGGTCGGTCTGCTTGATCTGGTAGTAGTCCACGCGGATCTCGAGACCCTTCGCGTAGTTCGGCGAATAGCGCAGGCCCAGGGTGTAG
>DASYDZ010000230.1:0-27315 GCA_036499305.1 Candidatus Didemnitutus sp. | reverse complement strand
GAGGTCGATGATCGTGATGCCCTGGCGGTGGCCGAACACGTAGGGCTTCGAACGCGGGTTCCAGCGGCGGGTTTGGTGGCCCAGGTGGACGCCGGCGTCGAGGAGGTCTTTCGGAGTGATGTTCATGATGATCTATGTATCGTCGATACACAGGCCGGCCGGATGGGCCCTTTCGACTGGCTCAGGGCAGGCCGCCTTGCGATCGCTAACGGTTGCCCGGTGCGGCCACTCCTGTCGGTGGTGCCCCGGGTGGGATTGCGTGGTTGGTTTGAAGGAACAGGAACCGTCAAAAACAGAGACCGGCGGCGTCTCTGGCAAGACCTTTCGCCGGAAAGCCCAAAATCGACGTTGACAGCCCATGGGGCCATTCGCACGTTGCCCTTCCCCTTGTTGCAGGGTGGAGCAGCCTGGTAGCTCGTCAGGCTCATAACCTGAAGGTCGCTGGTTCAAATCCAGCCCCTGCACCCAATTTGAAACCCTCCGAATCATTCGGAGGGTTTTGAATTTTAGGGGTTTGCGTGACACATCTTCCCTCATTTTGGGAAATGCAACATTAGCCAACTTTGGGTAATATCGGGCCCTTTTGAGGCCAAATTCCCGTAGTTCACACCGTAGTGATTCTAATGCTGAAAACGCATTTCAAATTTTCCGGCCTTCAGGCTGTCAGCTGAAGCGCAGCTCCGCAGCCACAAGGCGTTGCACCCAAACCAACGCCCTCGCCACTACGGGTGAACTCCGGGTCCGCTCCTTACGCGGAGACCGTTTTCCGCGATTCGCGGTTTTTGGCTGAAGTGGGCCGGATCAGCCTCGCCAACTCCTCGAATGGGTAACGCCACACGCCGGGCAGAATCTCGACCGGATGCAAAAGACAGTCGCGCGTCATCCGCCAGATGGTCACCCGGCTCACGTCGAGCGCCCGGGCTGCGGCCTTTTGTGTCAACGCGAGTTGCTCCGTCGGCTCACTCGTGGATGCGACCTCCTCTTCGACCTTGCCCTCGATGATTCTCACGAGCGTGGCCCGCTCGACCTCGGCGAGCGAGGAGTCGGTCGTCAATACGGTCTGGAGGAAAGCTCGACTGGTGGCGTTCACGGGAGGTGGTGCATCCAATCTAGTCGCAGCGTCGCAGGAAAAATAGCGCCCTAAGCGGGCACCTCTTCCCCCAGTTGAGAGGGATGCGCTCAATCGCCGCGCCGGCTCCTCGCTCGCTCTCGTTGCACCGCTCGCGCTTCGGTAGTTAGCGAAGCCACTCCCTGAGGGCTGCCTGATTATAGCGCCGGCGTCCGGCGGGCGGCGCTCGGGCTGACGCCCTTCGTGCCGTCCACGCCTCAAGGTATTGCTCGCTGCGCTGCGCTCCACCTTGACCCTCGGCGCTGATCGTCGGCATCCCTCCGGGGCGGCCGATTTAACGGTTCGGCTCGGTCAGGGGTCCGCGTAGCGCGGACCGCTACAGATGCGCCCTCGTTGGGGCGCAAGAAACAGGAGACAAAGCCATGAATACGTCAGAAACCACCCTCGTTCATCCCGCGCGCCAGTTCCCGGCCCTCACGGCTGCCGATCTTCAGCGCTGCGCGCCGTCCGTGTTTGCCGAAAGCGCCCGCCCGGGTGTTTCCCAGCGCTATACGTTCGTTTCCACGGCCCAGGTCATTGACCAGCTGCGGGACGAAGGCTGGGAGCCTGTGCGCGCAAATCAGCAGCGCGTGCGCTTGGAGAACAAGCAGGGATTCCAAATGCATGAGATTCGGTTCGCACGCCGCGTTGATCTGGAACGCAGCGCGTTCGATGTCGGGATGACCCGGCCGGAGATGATTCTCCAAAACGCCCATGACGGCACCCGCGCCTACCGGATCGACGCCGGCCTCTACCGGCTCGTTTGCCGCAATGGCCTGGTTGTCGCGGATGCGGCTTTCGCTCATGTGGCGATCCGGCACGTCGATGTTTCGCGCGACAGGTTTTCGGCGGCGGCCCGGGCGGTCGCCGAAAGCACGCCCCTCGTCATGGAAATCGTCGCCCGCTGGCAACAGGCTCAGCTGACGGAGGCCGGTCGCTTGGACCTGGCCCGTCAGGCCCTCGCCTTGCGGTGGGATGCCTCGCAGCCCATCACCCGCCTGCTGAGTCCGGAGAAGCTCCTGACGCCCGTCCGCTACGGTGACCGGGCCACCGATCTCTGGACCACGTTTAACGTGGTTCAGTTATGGTGAGCTCACCATAATTCGACTTATGTGCAGTCGGCAGTTATGTGCAGGAGACGTTTTTCCACCTGCACACTTAGGGGAGTTACTTCACATAAGTCAGAGCCGTCGAAGCCATCCGGTTAGCTCGCTGCCGTCCATGCGCAATCTGCCTGGCGGGGCTGCGCCCAGAGATTTTGGGATCACCTGAGACAAAACTTGGCGTTTGAGATCCAGATCGGCTTTGGCGTAGCGCATGGTCACCTTGAGACTCGAGTGGCCGAGCCATTGGCTAATCATGGCGAAATCCACGCCGGCCTTAAGCATGCAGACCGCCGTTGTGTGCCGAAGTAGGTGCGGGTGAATTTGCCGTCCGCTTCCAACAGCGACAGCCGACAGCCGCTTCGGTAGGTGTTTTCGCAGCAAGTACCGAACGCCAAATCGAGTGAGAGGCGTTCCGCTTCTGTTCCGGAAGATAACCGCGAATGAAGCGCCGTTCCTTCGCCGTCGTGCCGAACTGGGGGTCCTGGCGACGAATGGTGCGGATTTCCGCGGGTTTGAGCCCCGCGTGCTTTTCGATGGCGCGCAGCGCGTCGGAGGCCGCCACCGCGCCGTGCTGGCGGGTATCGCCGGACAGGATGATCCGGCCGTGGCTGGCCCGGACGATCCGGAACAGTTCACAGAGCTGCCGCCCGCCGATTTGGCCCGCCTCATCGACCATAACCACGGCGTTCTTAGGAAGCTGCGGGGTGCGTAGGAACAGCGACAGCGTTTGAGCGCGCAGCCCGTTGGCCTGCAAATCGAGCACCTGCTGGCGTTGCGGGACCAGGACCACCACCGGCCGGGGCGCGGTGGACAGGCCACGCTCAATTTCCTGGAGAGTGAAACTCTTGCCCGTTCCTGCCCCGCCCCGGAACAACGTCACGAAATCCCGGCTGCCGAGAATCTGTTCGATGGCGGCCTTCTGCTCCGCCGAGAGCGACTCGTTGGGCTGATAATGGGGCGCGAGGGCGCCGTACCGGCCTCGGCCGTCGTGCGCCGCCACGACTACTTCGAGTTCGCAACCCAGCACCTCGTGTGACGTGAGCCGGTCGGTCTCGGCTTCTCGCACGTAACCCCGGCGCTGGACGGCGCCGCGCAACTCCTCCAAGCCGAAGTCCTCTCCCCGTCCGCGGCCCAAGGCCGCGGATAGCAACTCGTGTTCGTGCACGACCGAACGACGCGCGAACAGGTGTTCGTCAGCCCACGCGACGATTTCGACCGCATCCGCCGATTTATCCGTTCGCACCGGCGAAGCGCGCAGGCTCATCATGGCGTCGCGCTCGATCGGGGTGAGCTGCTTTGCCCAATGACCGCGCAAGCGGTCGGCGGTGGACTCCTTCTGTTTCCGGCGGCACCTGTCATGCGCGATCTGCTCGCGGAGCGCCTTGACGTTGCCGGTGAAGCCGGCCTGCTCCTGTCGCTGCGCTTCCTCGTCGATCTGCGCGTGGCGTTTGGAGAAGCGCGCGATGACGGCCGCCGGCACGCCGCGGATCTCGAAACCGGTGCGCGAATTCTCGATCTCGTAGCCCAAGGACCGGAGCCCCTTGGCGAGTTCATGGTAGTAGAGATTCTCGGCAAACTTTTGGGCACGATACATGCCGCCGTTGTGGAGCGCCTTCCAGCGCTGCTCGACCGGATCGAAGGTCGCATTGAACACCACGCAGTGGGTGTGCAGATGCGGGTCGAGTTCGCGGCTGGTGTCATGCCGGAAGCAGGCCGCGACCACATTGCCCGTGACCCGCTCGGCATTCTGTCCGGCCTTACGAACGCGGGCCTCCGCGAACCGCTCCAGTTCCGCCAGCATGGTCCGCATGGCGCGGTTGTGCAGGTCGATGATGCGTTGATCCTGATACAGGGCGACGAGCGATACGCTTTTCGGCGGGCTGATCGTGAAGTCGTAAAAGATGCGGCGGTTGGCCGCCTCTCTTCCACCTTCATGCCGCACGGAGTTCTGGCGGGAGGTCAGCTTGCCGGCTGCCGGGTTCTGGCCGGCACACAAGGCGAGGAACGCATCCTCTTTCACGGTTCCGGCCAGGCCCAATTTCGCGGCACCCTGGCCGAACCATTCACCGGCAATTTTTTCGCCCGCGTAGTAGTCACCCACCGACAGGTGCTCCCGGAAATATTCCCGGGCATTTTTCAGATTCAACTGTGCCTTCGGCTTCAGCATGGCGCGCAAGCATTGTCGCCACTTGGCGAACGAGAATTGGGAAACGCAGTCGCGTTTCTTTCAGGGAGGAACGCCTTACCCCTTACGTCAGAACGTAAGGTTTGAGTGCGCATTTTCATGCCGCCAATTTCGCCCACGGCGGGGGCTTCTCAAGCGACTTCCTCCCGAGAAACCGGGCGGCGAGGAGCCGGACTCTCCCGCATTCCGACCGCCGCCACCGCACCGCGCCGTGCCGTTCCGGTGCGTTCGCGACAGCGGGACCAAGGTCGGACGGGCGCGGAGACGCGGGCGCGCGCGTCGCTGTCGCCGGCCGTCCACCTCCGCCGCACCGGCGTCTCCGGCTTACCCGCTCGGCTGCGCTTCTTGCGTCCCGCGACTCCGGCGGCGCCGAAATATCGCAGGGCGCGACGAGCAATCCGACCGATGCTCGCTGCGCTCGTTTTCCTCCAGCTACTGCCAGCCGCTGTTTCGCCATTGTACGTCCTCGTCAAGGTAGTCCCGCGGTGCGGGCTCCACCCCGCGAAAACACCTCGCTTCCCCCTCGCTGCGCTCGGCGCTCGGTCCACCGCTTTGACTTCGGGCGTGGGCGAAATCGCCCATCGGCAGTCGGCGATAAGGTCACATGCCGTGAACCACGTTCGATCCTGCCAGGCGGCACATATCATGAAAGATGAACATCCGTTCGGCGAACCCATCTATTCCTACAGCCGAGCCCAGGCTATCCGGGACGGCATCCTGGCGGACCTGACGCAAATTGAGTCGATGCGCCACCATTGGAAGGTTCCAATCGCCTGCACCGCGGCCGTGTGGACGATCGTTGAGCAGGCCGCGAAACGAGAGGGTCAAGATGTCCCCGGGATCTGTCACGACATCTCGACCATGGCGAAGCTCGGATTCGCCAAACCGGCGGACATCGACCGCGTCTACTTCAAGGTCATCATCGCCGGCTCCGAGCACACGCTCAAACTGCACATCGGTCCGGGCGATGCCGGTGAACCGGTGCTTACTTTGATGTTACCCGACGAGGACTAAAGCCAAGGGGCTTCGGCCCCTTTTTTGCGTCGATCCAAGCCCGTGGAAAACGCACCGGCATATGGGCTTTCTTCGGACGGTATTCACTCTATTAGCAAGAGGATGCCCGGAAGTCCGCCGCTCCAGAACCCATTAGCCGCCCAGGTGGACCGGCAGGCTTGGGCGTCATTCGCCGGATATATCTATCAGATTGAGCAGGCGATGTTGCGCTGGATTAACCTGCGGCCGGACGAAGCCCTTTATCTGGAGGGGGTCGAGGATTGCGACGTGTGTTCATCCCAGGACCAGAGTGCGCAAGCGTGGCAGTTCAAAGCCCGCGCCGATTCGGTGAGTTTGGGACGCGCCGAAATCATTCAAACCCTGAATAATTTCTGGGAGATGGTGCGGGCGAATCCCGCGTTCCGTTGTGAATTACGTTACGTGACCACTTCGCCCATGGTGATTGAACAGGGTGCACCCTTCGGTGACGGCATCGCGGGAATTTCACTTTGGAAGCAAGCGGCGGCCGACGCCGATAGCGCCGGCCGCATTCGGGCGCATCTGCTTGGCCGCGCCGATCTCTCACCCGAGTTGGGTGCATTCCTGCGGACCTCCGCGCTCCCCTTGATCCAGCAGGAATTCTTTGCGCGCATCACGTGGAATACCTCGGCCCCGGCGCGGGAGAAGCTCGAAGCCGAGATCAAACGGCAATTGGTGCACCACGGCGAGGCGTGGTCTTTTCTCGTGCCCGCCTGCGATGCGGCTTACCCGGCCTTGTTCGCCTCCGCGTGCAAGGCCTGCACCCGCGCCCACGCACGCCGGCTGACACGGGAGGACTTTCTGCGGGAATTTGACGGCGCTGCCCAGGTTCATCGGGAAAATGCGCTGCTCAAGCGCCAGCTGCTCCTGGCTAGCCCGACTCCACGCTGGAACGAGGTCTTGAGTTCGGAATCCGGCCGCGGGCAATTCTCCGCGATCGACCGGACGGACTTCCTCGAGCGTGTGACCGTGGCCTCACAACCCCTGCTGGCGTGGCCGGCCACCCTGCCGAGCGGGCAGTGGCTGCCCCGGCCGGAGTACGACCAACTTTCCGCCACCATCACCACGCAGGCCAGTTCCACCTCGCTGTTGCTCGGTGAGCCGGGGAGCGGAAAGTCGGCGCTGCTCGCGCGCTTGGCCGAACATTGCGTCCAGCTTCCCGATACCCTCGTCCTCGCCCTCAAGGCGGACACTTTGCCCCAGGACGTGAGGACTCCGGATGATCTGCTTCCGGGATGGGCGGGCCAGGGTCTGGCCCGCTGGCTGGCGGTCATCGCGCGACAACAACGGGTGGTCATTTTTGTCGATCAGCTGGACGCGGTCGCCGAGATCATGGATCGGCAGACCGCGCGACTGAATGTCCTGCTGTCCCTCATTGGCGCGGCAGCCAACCAACCGGGGATTCACTTGGTCGCGTCATGTCGTCCCTTCGAGTTCAAACATGACACGCGCCTGCAAGCCATCGAGGACAACCAGCAGGTGGTCCTGCAACCCCTCGCGATGGAGGCGGTGGACCAAGCCTTGGCCGCAGCCGGGCACGACGCCGGGCGGCTCACCGCGGACTGTCGCCGGCTGCTACGCAATCCCTGGAATTTGAGCGTCTACCTACGGCACGCTCAGCCGGGCGAGGAAGTCCGCTCCCTCAGCGTGATCCTCGGTCGCGTCTGGAATGAACGGATCGCGAGTCAACAAGCGCCGGCAGGCACCATCGACTTCCTGCGGGAAGTGGCCACCCGGGTGCGCGAACAAGAGCAACTGTGGTTGCCAGCCGCGATCAGTGATCGGAATCCGGCGGCCTTTCGTCATCTTCTCTCCGAAGAAATCCTGGTCGAAGGCCGCGATGGCCTGACCTTTGGGTTCCGCCATCAGAGCCTGTTCGATTACGCCCTGCTGCGCGAATTCGAATCGGCGGCGATTTCACTTTCGGCCTACGTGTGGCAACGCCAGGGCGGATTGTTCGTCCGGCCCACGCTGCTCGCGGCCTTGCGGCACCTCCGCACCACGGCGCCTCGCGACTACCTGCGGGAACTGACTCGGCTGCTCCGGCCCCCTCGGGGCCGTTCCACCCGATTTCATGTCCGGGAATTGCTGATCAGTTTTGTCGGCAGCCAAGCCGATCCGTTGCCGGGCGAGGCCGCCTTGCTGCTGCCGTTGCTTCGCTCCCACGCGGAGGGGCCGCGCGTGATGCGGGCGTGCGCCGGCAGCCCGGGCTGGTTCGGTCGTCTCGCCGGGGATGCCGGTTTTCAGCAATGGTTGAAGGCACCGCCCGACCGGGCGGCGCTCGCGCTCAGCTGTGTTTCCGGCGGGTTCACCGTGGCGGAAGATACGGCGGCGAGACTGATCACTCGGTTTTGGCTACCGCGCCCTCCCTGTCACACGTTGATCCTTCGCGCCATCTGGCCGCGGGGCGCCATGGGCTCGCCCACTCTCCGGTTGCTGAAAGCACTCGCGCCGGCGATCGCTCCCGACGAGCTCGGGCTGGTATTGACCGAGGTGCAGCGGGCGAACCCCGCGGTCTGCGCTGAACTGCTCGCCCTCAACCTCGCGCCGGCCGCCGCCGTCGCCACCCGGCTTTACCGCCGCTCAGCGGCCGAGGGTCGCAAGGCTCTCGGCGCGCTTTTGGAAAAGGATCTATGGAGCCATTGGCCGGTGGATGACTTTGCCGTCGAGGCCCCCCGGGAATTTCTAGGCGCCTGCTGGCCGATCGTGGCCAAGATTCTCCCGCTTCTCACGGCCGCCAAAAACGTCCACCGCCGCGCCCGCTATCCCGATGCTGACCCCACGATGTCCTACCCCGAACGGTATGGCCATGGCTCCGGACTGATGCGGCCGTTGATGGAAGGGGCGCGTGCGCTGGCCGCCAATCATCCAGCGGAGTTTTTGGAATTTGCCGAGCGGGCGAGCCGCCTTGAGCATATGTTTGCCCAGCGCTTGGTGGCTGCGGGCTTCGCACATAACGTCGCCCCATTGCAGGCCCCGGCGCTTGCTTGGCTGCTGGCCGAACCGCGGCGGCTCAGCCTGGGCAACTATTGGGAAGCCGATGATACAATCGTGCTGTTTCACGCGCTGGCCGCGGCAGGAGAAGACGCGACAATCCGCGCCCTGGAAACGGCCGCGCTGAATTACGCGGTAGGTGCCGAAAATTTTCGTGGCGAGACGGAGGCCCAAAATCAGGAATACGCCGCCCGGCAGACCCAGCGTCGCCGGGCCCAGCTCCTGCGGGCCTTGCCCCGCGAGCGGCTCTCGGCTCCGGCGAAGCAGTATCTCGCCCAGGCCGAATCCGATTTGGGCGAGCTGGGGATCAACCCGCCCCGTGGCCAGGGCGGATTCGTCGGGGCGCCCATGCCGGACACGGAAATGGCGGTCGCCACCGATGACGCGATCATGGCGTTGATCGGCACGCTGCCCGATTCAACCGGTTGGGAACATCCCGAGCGCCGCTGGCACATTGAGGGCGTCGAACGAAGCGGTGGTGCGATTCAACAGGCCCGTGCCTTGGGTGCGTTCGTGAAATCGCAACCGCAGCGCGGCCTGGCGCTGGCTCGGCGCTTGGCCCCTAAGACGAATGAATTGTACGCGGGCGAGCTGCTGGGCGGGCTCGCCCAATCCACACTGCCCACCCCCGAGGTGCTCGATGTTTTCCGGGACTTCTGCCGGCGGGAATTTTCGAGTCCGGAATTCCGGGTCCAGGCGGCCAACGCGCTCGAAATTCTCGCCAAGCGGGGACAGGGGCTGCCGGACGATGCGATCGAGGCCATGCTACTGCGACTGGATGATTTTCCCCTTCCGGAAGAAAAAGCCGGGGTCGAGGACTCCGATGCCCGCTCTTCCAGGACTTTGCTCTTTGGCCACGTCACGTGGTCCGTCAGCGATTCGTCCTCGCGGGTGATGAGCGCCATTGTGCAAGGCATCCTTCAGCGCCCCGACGCCGGAAAGTATGCCCGGATGCTGGAAATCCTCCAGCGCCAGACCCGGCAGCGTCGGTCCAACTTTTTCTGGGGCCAAGCCCTCCTGGAATCTCACCCCGTGTTCGCGCACTTGCCGCGGCCCGCCACCGCGCTACTCCGGCGGCTGCTTCGCCAGCAACCCGGCATCGTTCGACTCACCCCCGGTCGCTTGGCGCTCGCCCATGCCGTGCCCTTTCTCCAGCCCAGCACCGCCGGGCGCGAGCTGGTGGGCGTGGCCTTGAGCCAGCGGGGCGCCGTCAACCGGCAGTTTGCCGGCGAACTCGCGTTTCTGGTTTTTGGCTTTCATCCGACACCCGCACATCGGCGGATGTTGCGGAAGCCTTCCGGGACCGGTGGCGAAGATTACCTGCGGGGCCTGGCGGCCGCAGCCGTGCATTTCTTCCGCTGCCCGGAAACCCATGACGAGGCGCGTCGGTTGATTGGACAAGCGCTGGCCAGCCGGCGCAAGGAAACCGTCGAAGCCGCCTTCGGTTTTATCCGGGTCCTGGACGTGCGGGCCCTCACGTCCGTGGAGGCTGGACTGGTGCGACGCTTTTTGCGGCTCGATCTCCAGCAAAACCGCACTTGGTTGCCCGAGCTGATCGAACGCGTCGCAGCTGGCTGCGAGGCGGAACCCGCACTGGCCGCCGAGGTTTGCGGGTATCTCTTAAAAACGGCGGAGCCCGAATTGCGGGACATGCGCGGCGGACTTTCGTTGCGGCAGGAGCAGTTGATCAACATTGCCCTGACCTTGCATCGCTTGCCGACGTATCGGAAACGGGGATTGGAACTTTTCGAGTGGATGCTGCGCCTCAATCTGAGGGAACTCCATGACGCTTTGAAGCAATTGGATCAGCGGGAAACTCCTGGCCTGAGCAGCTAAACACAGCGTCATAAATAGGTGCCGATGTTAGGCGATCCCGCAAAGACGACGCAGAGTGGAGTTCGGGCGCGACCATGCGTGGAGGCTCGGATGGACGGCGGTAACCACGCACGCCAGCGTCGGAAAGTATTGATTGTGCAGACACCGGCGGCGAAGCAATTTCCACACGCGCTCGATCGGATTGAGTTCCGGGCTATAGGGCGGCAAGAAGTGCAAACGGAAGTGTCCGGCCATTGCCCGACGCCAGGGAGCGTGCAACTTTGCGTGATGGTAGCGGGCATTGTCGCTGATGATGACGACCTTCCGGCCAGTGTGGCGACTGAGCCGCTCCAATTTGCGCAGGAAGGCCCAGCAAGTCTGCGCGTCAAACATGCCTTCCGGTCGCGACATGACCAGTTTGCCGTCCTTCAGGCGGACCGCCCCGAAGAAGCTGACGCTCTTGCGCGTTGGAGCGTGCCGACAGACCGGCTCGGCGACCTCGGGAGGAACCCAAAGGCGACAGCGCGAACCGTGTTGCTGGAAATGCACCTCATCGATCGCCCACAGATCCACGTCGTTCCTTCCCGCCAGGCGACGGAGTTTTTTTATGCGCCGCTTGGAGTTGAGGATCCGCCTGCGCGACCTGGGGTCTGGGCTTACGCAACCGGAAGCCGAGCTGACGGAAAAGCCGCTGGCATTGTCGCACCTTTAGTTTCACTCCGAGTTCGCGCCACAAGAACGCGGCCAGAGTCGGCCCGTCCCACATCTGCGTTGGTAAACCAAACTGTGTCGGACTGGCGCGCAACGCGGCCGCCACCTTCGCTAAGTGGGTCTCGCTCAAACGGCTTGGCCGGCCGGAGCGCTCTCCATCCGACAAGCCGGCGAACCCCTGCGCTTCGAATCGTTGCACCCAGTTCACCACTGTGCGCGGCGAGTCGCCGAGCATCTCGGCGACACGTGGGCCGGTCATTCCTTGGGCCACAAGCAGGACTCCGTGCAAGCGATGGTCATACCGTGAGGTATCGTTGCGGCGAATCTCGTCCTGCAGGGCAAGAATCATGTTCTCTTGATCGGAAATCGTCAGTGCTTTCATTGCGCTGACGATGCACCCGCTCAAGACGATAGGCAATTACTTATGACGCTGTGTTTAGAAGCTACGGGCGCGGGAGCGCGGCTCGATTCGCCAGGTGGGTCTCGTAGAGAAACGTGGCCATGGTTGCGGCGGCGCCGATGGCGAGGCGGGCATGGCGGGCATCGAGCGAGGGATTGTTGCCGTCCTTGCCGTGACCGGTGCCATAGAGCCCGCGAATCTCCGCGACGCCATGGGTGATGCTGCCCAAATTGCTCAGGAGCCGACTCATCACTTCGGTGCCCTTTGAATGCGCATGGGCATGGTCGGGGAGCAAATCGAGTTCCTTCAGCGTGAGCCGGTTCAAGGTCGGAATGTCCGGCGCGCCGGTGACGGGCTGGCCCCGTTCGCCCAGGATCGTGCGGCACACCGTTTCCAATAATTCCTTGGCGGTGCCGATCGCGAGTTCCGGATCGCTATCCACGGATGATTCGAGCCGTTTTATTTGTCGGGCGAGCTGCAGGGACGTGAGGGCAACCGGCAGGCGCTTCACTTTCCCCAATGCTCCGACCCGGCCCCGGCTATACACCGCCGGTTCGTAATAGGGCTTGCCGCTGATCTCGCCGCCCCGGGCAATTTGCCAGCCATCGGCGGCGAGATATTTATTAAACTCGCCGAGCAAGCGCGCGGCCTCTGTCCTCGGACGCAGGGTAAGCGGATGCAGCATCTGGCAGAGAAAGCGCAAAAATAAGCCGTCGTCGGCCCGGGCCAGCGCGAACCGATCGTCGGTATAAATCCAGCTGTTCTCCCAATCTTGGAATTGGTAACGATGAGTGCTGATGTCGCCCCGGAAGGTTTTACTGCGGGGGTCGTCGGACTTGATCTTGGTCAGGTCAAAGAGCCGGCCGAGAAATTCGATCTCGTCCATCTTGCCGTGGTAAACGGCCGATTCTCCCCGGAGATAATCGAGGATCAGGTGGCGGGTGATTTCTGAAACCGGCATCGGAACCGAGGTTGTCGCGCAGCTCAAGGCGACGCAACCGCAACTCTCCACCGCATCGGATAACAACTGAGGAAAAATCAGGAACCCGCGTTGAACTTGGCCGCGAATTCCGCGACCGAGTTTAGCACCACGTCGAAATCCGGCGGATCGTCGAAGAACATTTCCCGACGCATCGCGGTGTAGTCCTTTTTCCATCCGGCCAGATGCTGGTCGAGCGGCACGGGATTGATCTTCCCGCGCCGGAGGGTCTCGTAGTCCATCCAGTTAAACGGGAAAAAATTGATCCGGTGTTCCCGCACCTGGTCGAACAGCGCGACATCAGCGACGGCTTCGTCGGCGATGCCGGCGGCAATCAGGCGGTGCACGTCGTAGTAGTGCCGCGCCAAGCTCTTTTCCGGATCGCGTTTGTCTTCCGGTTGGAGGCGCAGTTCGTGCAGGGCCATGACCTTCTCCCAGAAGGTGCGCCGGGCGAGAACCGTCCGGATCGGAAAGGAAGCGTCGGGGGCGACCGCAGGAAACTCCTCCGCGATGTAAGGCCGGATCGTGGCATCCGCGTGCGGCTCGATATGCGAGCGAGCGCCCATTTCGATTTTGACGCGCGGCTGGAGATAATCCGCGGGCACGTCAAAAACGGTGGGATAGACGAACAGCAGCGTCTGCCCGTCCTTGGCTTCCGGGTCCACGGTGAGCGTCACTTTCTTTTGGCTCTCGGCGGGGAGGAGTGTCGCGATCCGCGCGGCAAAGGCGGGCTGGATGTCCTCTTGCACCCGGCGGGCGCTTTCCGCCCGCAATTTTCCAATCTTTTTGTTGCTCAGTTTCTCGCCGCCGAAGCCGAGATACTCGCGGTCAATGACAACGTCGATGTCCTCGGAAAGCCGGTCGATAAGGCCCCAGGCTTTGGAGAGCGAGGTGCCGCCCTTGAAGGTAAGATGGCCCACCCAGCCGGGCAGGGTGAAGAGTTCGCGCAGCGTCCAGCAAACCCAGAAATCCTTTTCCAGACTTTGCGCCGTGAGACCGCGCCGGGCCTGGGTCTCCTCGAAAATAGTCCGCTGGCGCTCGGGCGGCAATTGCAGGAAGGTGTTCATGCGGTCGCGACCGGGGGCGCCAGCTTCTTGAAAATGGGGGCCATCCATTGCGGGGCATAGGCGAGGTCCGCCTGCAACTGCGCCTTATCGGCTACGGAAAGTTTCCCGTCCAGATGCCGGATCACGTCATCGGTCACCGCGTCCTTGCCGAGCTGACGCAGCGCTTGGATTACAAGGCCGCTCGTGCGGCCGGCCGTCGCCAGATTGCGCGGCGTCGTGCGCCGGAACTGGATCACCTGCTTGCCCAATTTTAGGGAGCGGGTGCGGCCATCGGTTTGATACACCAGCCGCACGGGAACCTGCGTGGAAAGTCCCAGGAGATTGGCGGCGTGGGCGCCGGTGGGTTGCAGGCGGACCGCGTCGCGGCCCTTCAGAGCCTGCACCACCGCATCCGCGGACGGCGACAAGGCCCCCAGTTGCGGGTCCTGTTTTGGATAATCGTAGAGTCCGCGACCAATCGGTCGGATGGTGCCACTCTTCTTGAGTCGGTGCAGCGTGAGCCGCACGCCGGCCGGCGTTCCCAGATCAACGAACGACGCGGGCGTGAACGGCCAGCCGGGACCGTGCTGGAGGATACGATCCCAGATCAGTGTTTGAGTGGATTTGGCGTGTTTACCCATTTTTGTAACGAAAATGTAGATGAATTCGTTTCAAAAACAAGCCACTTTCGGCGTTTTGAAACAAACTCGATATCATATTTGTTTCAAAACCTGATCTCTTACTGAAGCATTCAGGCAGAAGCACATGATTCACAAAGACTAGGGCCACCAATACTCAATGCTAGGGTGTGGGGCCATGGACTTGCGTTAGCTCCATCCGATGCCCCTCCAAATCGCTCACCACGGCCCGCAAAACCCATGGCGAGTCGACCGGCGGGCTCACGATTGTGCCGCCGGCCGCTTGCGCACGCTCCACGGCCACTCGCACATCCTCGACGGCAAAGCCGATCCGGACAGCTTGGGTGGCACCGTCGGCGTTCGCGGGATAGATTTCGAATACGCTCCCTGGCCCTTCGGCGGCATGATGCTCGGGACCAGTGCCGTGACGGTGCCGAACGAAGCGCAATCCGAGCGCCGAGTAAAAAGTCGCCAGGGCGTCCGCGTCACGCGCGCGCAGCACGAGCAGATTTAATCGCGGCAGGTTTTGCTTTTCGCAGTTCACGGCTTGGGAGAAAAAGATTCAGGCGGAAAGGACGAGCGCTTTGGGGCTGCCCGGGTCGGCAACCACATCGATCACCGGCTTCGGCTCACCGGGCAGCCGCCCGAGCAATTCGTCGCGGATCGCCTGCCACGTCTGCGCCGTCATGGCGATGAGGCGTTCGCGCAGTTCAGCGGACGCGAGGGCGGGAGCTTCATTCCGGCCGCCGAGGATCGGCGGCAACTTGGTTGCCAGCGTGCGCCGGAACTCCTGCCGGCCCGGCTGAAAATCGTGCTTCATCACGATATCGGCGGTGCGATGCCCCGTCACTTTCTTGACCACCTCCATCGGCACGCCCGCCGTCAAGGCGAGGGTCACCCAGGTCACCCGGAACGAGTGGAAATCGCGCAGTGAGGCGCGGCGTAAGCCGTGCTCCCGGTCCGCGCTCAGCGCGCCCCGCGACTCCGGCCCGTCGGGATCGCTCTCGTCATCCGGGTCGAAAAACCCGGCCGCCTTGATCACCCGCTTCACGCGGTCGGTCAGGTGGTCGGGGTTGATTTTATAGTGCGCCTCCAAATTAGGAAAGACGTAGAACGGTGCGCGGGTGGTCGGCACCGCCAGGGCTTTTTCCAGGACACCACGGAGGAGAGGAAAAATCGGAATCTGGATCGACTCGCCCGTCTTCGAGGTTTTCACGGAAATGAATCCCGCCGCCATATCGACCGCGCTCCGCAGGAGCGTGCAGCAATCGCCTTTGCGCATTGCGGTGCAGGCCCCGGTGATAATGAGGGGATATATAAAAGGATCAGCCTCGGCCGCCTTGATGATCAATTCCAGTTCCTCGACCGAGAACGGTTTTCTGAAAATGCTATCACCATCGCGGGTCGGAATTCCGGTGAACGGATTTTCCGCCATGCCGGCTTCACGCCGCAGCGATTCGAACACGGAGCGCAGGAGAATCAGGTTTTTATTATACGTCGCGGCAGCGATCCCGCGTTTGTCTTCCTCCCGCACGAATGCCCGCGCCATGCGCACTTGCACTTGGTCCATGGCCTGAACTCCTTTGTGGTTCGCGCGAATGAAAGTAATAAAGCGCGCGATCGTGCGCTGAGCTGACGAAAGATAACGCTCAGCCAGCGGGCGGCGCCGCGGCAGCTCTGCCCACTTTGCGGCGCACTCGTCCAAGGGGATGGCCTGAATCCGTTCGCCCGTCCGGATTTCGTGGATCGTCTGGATTAACTCCTCCGCCGATTTGCGGCTCTTCAACTCGATCTCGAATTTATGGAAGGCGAATAATGCCTCCTTGCGCGGGCGCTCGAATTCCGCGTCGCCCTGCTTGGCGAGATGCTTCGGGATCGCTCCCTTGATCTCGACACCCAGGTTACGCGAGAGCGAGCGGCCGTTGATTACAACGCGGCCGTACCACCAGCGACTCTTGCCTCTTTGTATTTCTAATCCCATGACAGCAGATGAAACGTGTTGAAACCACGAGTAACTTGCGGCATCGTTTTGCCAAGCGTCTCTCGGATTTATACACAGAGTATAAGCTGCTTTTCCCGGAAGAAACCGGGCGTCAGAAAAATATAAAGGCCCTCATAACCTGAAGGTCGCTGGTTCAAATCCAGCCCCTGCACCCAATTTAAGAACACGCCACAGGGCGTCGGAAAAGGCCGGCAAGTGACTAAGCTCCTCACTGCCGGCCTCTTTCATAAACGGGATCAGTTGGGCCAAGATGCCGGTGAGTGACGCCGAATGACCGGGATTTCCGGATTTTTGTGCGCTCCTTTGTGCGCTTTCCCCGGCGGTGGAGATCCACGGCACCTTGGCCACCTCCGCGCCGAGCGCCAGCGCCGGCACGTCCGTGTAGGCCTTCGCGGTCAGGTTTGCGTCGGAGTGGCCCAGGACCTCCTGAGCGGCCCGCTGGTTGACGCCGTAGCGCACGCCCAGGGTCTGCCAAGTCTTGCGGAATGAGTGCAGGTGCAGCACGAACCCAAGGGCGTCCTTGTGCTCGATGCCGGCCCGCTTGAGGTGCTTCCGGAAAAGCTCGTAGTTGGCCAAGCGGCCTCTGAGCACCCGATCCGTCGGCGTGAAATCGGCCGGGCGCATCAAACGAAGCTCGTCCGCCAGTTCCACCTTTAGCGGCACAGCGCACTTGTCCTTGTCCTTCGTCGTGCCCTCGCGGAAGAGGGCAAACGGCTCGTCCTGGTCAAAATGAAGATCTCCCCACACCAGGGCATGGACCTCCGACCACCGCCGCGCGGTGTAGAGCAAAACTTGATAGCCGATGGCGTATTTGCCGGTCACGGCGAAGAGCCGGGCCAACTCGGCCTCCGTATAGGTCCGAGATGCCCTGACCTGCTTCCCGCGGACATCGATTTTGTCCACCTTCGCGAGGGGATTGGTCGCCAACCGGTCGGTCCGCACCAGCCAGTTCAGGAACGCGCACGCCGAGACCTGGTATTCCTTCGCAGTCTTGGCCGAGCAGATGAGTGACGCGCGCCATTTCACGAACGCGTCGGTGCGAATGTCCCCCAGCCGACGCCAACCAGTTTGGGCAAACAGGCGATGCACCCGCGTCACGCTGTCGTGGACGTGCTTCGTATCGAGCCCACGGCCGTTGAGATCGTTTTCGTATTCGCTCAGCAATTCGCCCAGGGACGCGGCCGCCGCCGTCCGGATATCCGCAAGGGCTGGTTCAAATCCAGCCCCTTCACCCAATTTAATAGTCCGTCGGATCGTTCCGGCGGACTTTTGGTATCTGAATACCAAGCAGATGTGAGTCAAGGCCCACGTAAGCGATTCTCCTTAGAGCTGCCCGAAACCATAGCCTGTCCCTGTTTCAGGGAGCGTTGATTGAAAATATCCGATAGCTCAAACGTGGTTTGAACTATTCAGCTTTTTTCAATCACGCCGAACGGTCGCGCGCCGCTTGGCGCTCGGGATGCTCGAAAGCGTCGGCGTAGTCTTCCAGTTCACGGTGCGACATGCCCAAGGATTTCCCAGCCTCCCGCCAACCGGCCACGGCCCGCTCGACTTCGCGCAAGATTTCTTTCGCGCGTGGTAGCGGTAGTCGGAAGTAGGCGATAACCGACATCAACGCATCGATCGTTGCCTCGGGGCCGGTGTCCGATGAAACCCAGGTTTTCAGTTCGCGCGCGCGGTCGGGGAAGGGATTGAGATCGAAGGCGGGCGCGAGCCGCCAGAGGCCCCGCTCGGCATGGAGGAACCCGTGGTTGCGCAGGTGATCGTCCACGTTCGTGATGAGGATGGAATACGCCATGCGCCGCCAGAGTTCCTCGATGTCGGCTTGAGCCGCTGCTCCGTTTACGCGCAGGGCGTCCACGATTTCGGTGTAGGCATGTTCCTGGGCATCGGCCGACTCGACGCCGAGCAGCGTCGCGGCCGAAACATACATCAATCGCTTGCCGTCGAGCGTGCGATCAAAACGGCGAATCAAGGCGACCGGTACCCCATCGCTGTCCACGAGGCGCGCCGGAGCGACCGCCAAGCCGGCCGTCTTGGCCAAAGTCATGGCCAGCACTTCGCCTTTGGTGACCGAGCGTTCGTCCTGCACGCTCGGAAATTTCCCAATCGCCAACATGCCGTCGTCATCGACCACGGTGCACTTGGGGCGCAATCCGCCCAGGGAAGTGCCGCGGCCCCGCAGGTAGGCGAGATCAGCCGCCGTTTCCGTTTCGGTTTCCACCGCCCGAAACGCGTTCATCAGGTGGCGCAACTCCACCAATGGAGACGCGGTGCGCCGATCCGGCTCCGCGGCTCGCTGAAACACGCCCTGCTCATCGCGGAAACGAAGCGCTCCGACCCGACTGCCGTCGTCCACGGCCAGGAGGAAATCGATGGCGTTGAGTTGAGCGGGGCCGGCATCGGTTCCGGCCCGCCGCGCCGTCTGACGGCGTTTGGCGTGATCGCGCAGGATCACGCGCCGGCCCCAGCCTTCCGGTTCGGTGTCCGCGATCGCGGCGTGAAACACGGAGCCTTCTGCCGCCTTGCGATGAAACTGTGCGCCGGTGACCAACGGCAGATTCGGCTCAATCGCGAAACGATCCGGTGCGGCCAGCCACGTTTCGTCGTAAGTGAAAGCAGCATGCTCCCGCGCCCCATTCTGATCGTAATGCAGGGTGCCGACGTTCCGGCCCTCGTCGCCGATGTAAACCTGGAGGGTGCGTTTCATAGCGAGGTCGGGGTTTTCCTGATGCGCACGCGTTTCGGGAGCCGGGCTTCGTCCAATTGGAGGCCCACATCGTCGCGTTTGGGATCAACCACATCACCCAAGGCGGTGCCGAAGCCCAAAACGAAGAGCGCCATCGCATAGGCGCCCATCGCCACCGTGGGATCCCCCTTCTCCACCCGGCGGTAGGTGTTTGTGGCCACTCCCATTCGTTCCACCATCATCGCGACGGTGAAATGGCGCTTACGGCGCGCCGTCGCCACATCCTGCCCGAGTTTGGACAGGGCGCGGCGCGTCTGGGGCGGCAGGACATCATGGAGGGAGGATCGCATGGATTAAGGTCAATAAATAGACTCTTATCCCTGTTTAATGTCAATACATTGACATTTCTACATCAGGCCGCGAAAGCCCGTTTGCGCTGAACAAGTTGCGGTGGTGTGACATTCACCTCTGCCGGCAGACGGCTGAGCAATTCAGCCGAACAAACCGCCACGTGGAGGCTTCCATGGCAGTCAGTTTCGCGCGCAGGTCGGCGATGTTGAAGGCTTCGGCCGCCGGCTTTGAGCGGTCGCCCAGCAAGGCCGGCAGTTTGCCGGCCAGCGTGCAGCGAAACTCTTCCCGCCCAGGATGGAAGTAGTGCGTGGGCACTATCGCCGTGGTGCGAGGCCGGTGACCTTCTGGACAATCTCCAGTGCCCAGAAACATAGCCTGTCCCTATTCAGAGCCACGCCGTTTTTCAACTTGGCGGAGGATGGAGATTCGTGCGCGAGCGACGGCTCAGCGGCCGACTAGTTTTTGGAGATGGGCCGGATAGCGTTCGCCCTGAAGCAATATCCTGTCGCTGGCGGCGTTGATTTCACGGAGGTCGCTCGGCGTCAGTTCGAGCGCCGCGGCTCCGAGATTTTCGAGCAGGCGCGGAAGCTTCGTGGTGCCGGGAATCGGCACGATCCACGGTTTTTGCCCCAGCAGCCACGCCAGCGCGACCTGCGCGGGCGTTGCCTTCAGACGCGCGGCGATCGTGTTGAGCAGATCGACCACGGCCTGATTGGCTTTTCGGGCCTCGGGCGAGAAACGCGGGACGACGTTGCGAAAATCGGTGGCGTCGAACTTCGTGTTCTCGTCGATTTTGCCGGTGAGAAATCCCTTGCCGAGCGGACTGAAGGGCACGAACCCGATCCCGAGTTCCTCGAGCAGCGGCATTATTTCCGTCTCCGGTTCGCGCCAGAACAGCGAGTATTCGCTCTGCAGCGCGGTGACGGGCTGGACGGCGTGGGCGCGTCGGATGGTTTTCGCACCGGCTTCCGACAGGCCGAAATGCTTCACCTTGCCGGCCTGGATCAGCTCCTTCACGGCGCCGGCCGTGTCCTCAATCGGCACCTCCGGATCGACGCGGTGCTGGTAAAACAGGTCGATGACGTCGGTCTTGAGGCGTTTGAGCGAGGCCTCGGCGACCTCCTTGATGTGGGCAGGCCGGCTGTCCAAGCCCTCGAGACGCTCTCCGTTCGGTCCAATCTTGAAGCCGAACTTCGTCGCAATCTTCACCTGTGCGCGAAAAGGCGCGAGGGCCTCGCCGACGAGTTCCTCGTTTTTCCAGGGGCCGTAGATTTCCGCAGTGTCGAAAAAGGTGACGCCGTTTTGGACGGCCGCTCGGATCACCGAAATCATTTCCTGCTTTTCTCCCGCCGGACCGTAACCCGAACTCATGCCCATGCAGCCCAGCCCGAGGGCCGAGACTGTTAGACTGCTGCTTCCCAAGGCGCGTTGTTTCATATTTTGGATCTCCGGTCGTTGATTGTGGGGTTCACATTAGCACCGTTTGCCGCAACTGTCGCCCGCCCCCTTGCGCGAACTGTCGGGGAATTGCTCGAAATTGCCCCGCTCGAGATGGCCTCGGGGCGGGTATCCGCGGAGACCCAGGTCTCCAGTTCGCGCGCTCGGTCCGGAAACGGATTGAGATCGAAGGCGGGAGCAAGCCGCCAAAAACCGCGCTCCACACGGAGGAGCCCACGATTGCGCAGGGATCATCCCCGTTGGTGATGAGGATCGAATACGCCATCCATCTCCAAAGTTCCTCGATCTCGGCTCCAGCCATCCGGTTCGGCCGCACAGAATCATCCGCCTGCCGGCTTCCCCGCTGAGGCTCCGGATAGGGTGCCGCGGAGCGCGGAGCGTGAATTCATTCGCCGTGGGTCCGAAACCCCGAGTTTGCTTCGGCTTGGATGGTTGCAGGAGCGGCATCATGCCGCGATCGAACTGGAAATCGCGGGGTAAACCGCTCCCACAGCTAAAGAGAGGGACTCGGTTGCATGGGCTGTCTTGATCAAATGCGCCGGAACTTGCTCCGGGGATCAGTACTGTGCGAAGCGACGGTTTCGCCCGGGTCATTTTTTCCGTTCGGGGGTCTTGTGCAGAAAATCGATCATCGCGGCACTGACCTCGTCCGGGCGCTCCTGCTGGGTCCAGTGGCCGCAACCCGGAAGCATTCGTTTGTCGCGCAATTCGGGGACGAACGTTTTCAGATTGGCCAGCAACTGGTCCATGCCCGGAGCGGAAACAACCATGTCTTTTTCGCCCGCGATATAAAGCGCCGGGACCCGCACCTGCGCACCCGCGAAGGGCGCGGACAAATCCCAATTGCGGTCGATATTGCGATACCAGTTGAGTGCGCCGCGGAATCCGGTGCGCTTGAATTCCCGGGCATAAAAATCTATGTCGCGTTCGTCGAGCCACGGGGGCAGCGCGTCGGGTGCCCTGGCGCCCCGCAGGAACAGGCCTCCGCGCGGCACCATGGCGAAGTTGGTTCCCCCGCCACTGACCTGGGCGTCCCCCGATCCCGCAAAGAGCATGTTGCGGATCGTCTCCCGCGGGTCCCGGTCGAACTCCGCCTCGGCGACGCCGGGTTCCTGGAAATAGAGCTGATAAAACTGCGCCTCCGCGGTCCGCGGCATGACGCTGGTCGGCGCCATCTGGCCGCGGGGCCGGAATGGCACGCTCAGCCCGACCACCGCGCGGAAACGATCGGGACGCCAGAGCGCGCCCTGCCAGGCGACATTGGCGCCGACGTCGTGACCGGCGATCACGGCCGTCGGCACTTCGAGAACGTCCAGGATGCCCACCATGTCTCCGACCATGTGAAAGACGGTGTATCGATCGATCGCCTCCGGACAGTCGCTTTTTCCATAACCCCGCAGGTCCGGCGCGATCGCGTGGAAACCCGCCGCGGCCAATGCTTCAATCTGGTGGCGCCAGGAATACCACGATTCGGGAAAGCCGTGACACAAGATCACCGCCGGACCGCTGCCCTGTTCGGCAATATGCAGATGGATGCCGTTGGCCTCGATGATTCGCTGGGTTGATTCACTCATGATATTCCTTTCGCCGGCTGGGTTTGGTCATCTTCGTGGGTTGAAATTCCGGCCCGGTCATTTTCGCCGGACATTCGTGCTTTGACCGCCTCCCGGGCCCGTTGGTGCGAATGTTCCCAATCTCACCCATGAGGGCGCCGCCAAGATTGTGCCGGGTCGGCGGCCTCGCGATGTGGGCGCGGGCGGCTTCATGATTTCCTTTGCGGTGTGAACGAATCCTTTTCCTGCCGCGCGAATTCCTCGAAGGTCTTGGGTTCGACGCCGCCGAGTCTTTTGATGGTATCCGGAACCACCGAAGCGACGGGGTTCGCGCGGATCGACCGCCACAGTTGGGACAGGTGCTCGACCGCGTGCCGGTTCAGACCCTGCGCGAGCGCGCCGTCCCGCCACTGCTCGTCCGTGATGTCCTCGTAACGCACGGTCCGGTCAAAGACCCGGCCCAGTGTGTCGACAATGTCCCGCAGCGTGAGGACTTCGCCGATGACGGGGAAAACACTGCCCGTTGGCACCGGCGGACCGGTCAACACGCCGGTGACGACGCGGGCGACATCCTCGGCCGACACGAGTGAAATCGCGGTGCGGTCGCTGCCCCACGGCAGCAGGACCATTCCCTGCGTTGTCAGGGTTGGACTGACCAGGGCGCGGATATTCTCATAAAAGACCGTCGCCCGGACGTGCGCCGCCCCGATGCCCGCCCACTCGAAGACTTGTTCGGAGAAATAATTCTGTCGCATTCGCGGGGTCGGGGCGTCCGGCGAGGACAAATACATCACCAGGTCGACGAGACGGAACACGCCCGCTTCCCGTGCGGCTGCGACCATGATCGCGGTCGCGTCGAGCAATCCCTCCTGGACGGGATAGGCGAAATAAACGGAGGAGACCCCGCGCACCGCACGGCGGACGGACGGGTAGTCGAGGAAATCTCCCTCGACCACCTCGGCGCCGCGGGCGCGCAGCCGTTCCGAGCGTGCGTCGCTCCGGTGGACGAAAGCCCGGACCGGGACGCCGCGGGCCAGCAGCATTTCGGCAACATGCCGGCCGGTGCGGCCCTGCTGCCCGCCAGCCGCACCGGTCACGAGAACGATGTCGCGCGTGATTTTTGAACCTGAATTTTTCATGTTATCCTCCGTTTGGGGGTGAATTTTGTTTGGGAGCCGCGAGTCCGAAGGCGGCGGCGCCCGAACCGAGCGCCGCCAGTCCCATCGTCGCGTAGGCGATGCGAAACCGCCCCAGGCCGCTGGACGCCGTCGCATCGCCGATGATCGCGACCAGAATCGCGACGCCGAGGGCCGTGCCGATTTGCCGCGACATCGTCAGCACCGCCGCTCCCGTCGAGAGCCGCGAGGGCGGCAGCGAAACCAGCGCGGCGCTGGAAACACTCGGCAGGCTCAGTCCCACGCCGAGGCCGGTCAGGATCGATCCCGGAAGAAACTCATTCAGGTAGCGCGGAACCGGACCGAGATTCCGACGGAACCAGAAGCAGCCGAGCAGAAAGAACAGCGCCCCCGCCACCGCGAACGGGCGCGGACTCCACCGTTCACACCAGCGCCCGACCAGTAAAGCCAGCGCCGCGGCAGCCAGCGGACCCGGGGCGAGTTGCAACCCGAGCCGCCACGGGCTCGACTGCCACACCCGCGCCATGAAAATGACGTTCGCAAGGATGAGGGCACCGAACGCGCTCGCGAACAGGAGCGCCGACGCGTTGGCCGCGGCGAAGGTCCGCTCACGCAGCATGGGCAACTCGACGACGGGTGCCGGATGCCATTGCGCCCGGCGCACAAACCCAACCCCCAGCAGGAGGGTCGCGACGCCGCAGCCGATCACCGCGGGGCTCGTCCAGCCCCATTCGCCGCCCTTCACCGTCCCCAGCACCAGGCAGCCCACGGTGGCCATGAGCAGGACCGCGCCGGTCAAATCGGCCGCTTGACGATCGGCCGGACCCCGGTTCTCGCGCAACGCGCGTGCGCCCACAATCCACGCCGCGACACCCGTTGGGAGGTTCACGAGGAAAACCCAGTGCCAGCTGAGTTGGGAGAGCAGGCCGCCCACCGGGGCACCCAGGGCCGCCGCCACTCCCCCCACCGTGACCAGGAGCGCGACGGCCGAGGACCGCTTCCCCGGCGGAAATTCGAGGAGCAGCAGGGCCGTGGCGGCCGGCGAGAGCAGCGCGGCCCCAATCGCCTGCAAGACCCTCGCGCCAATCAGCATCCCGACCGAGATCGCCCCGGCGCAAAGGGCCGACGCGACGGTGAAGAGCGCGAGCCCGGCCAGGAATATTCGCCTGCGCCCCCAGCGGTCCGCCCAGCGCCCCGCGGGAACGAGCAGAGCCGCAAAGACAATCGCGTAGGCGTTCAACAGCCACGACAGGCGGGTCGTCTCCGTCGCGGAAAAGTGCCGTGCGATGGCCGGAAACGCCACGTTCACAATGAACACGTCGAGCAACGCCATGAAGACCGTCGACAGCACCGCGAACATCACCCGCGCGCGCCGGGTCCGCTCGGCGTCCGCAGGGCTCGGCGCGGCACCGGGAGCGGCGCCGATCTCCGGGATGGGCAGGAGAGGGTTTTTCATGGTTTCAGAGGCGGCGCACCAGGTCACTTGTATATCGCAAGTCACACCGGTGTCCCGATACTTGTTTTTTGCAAGTCACGAGGTATGTTTTCGTCATGCCCCGTTCCCGCTCCGCGCCATCCGTCACTCCCCCCCGCCGCTCCCCGTGCCCCGTGGCCTGCTCGCTCGACCTGCTGGGCGATCGCTGGACCCTCCTCCTCATCCGCGATCTCGTCGGCGGCAAGTCCCGCTATGGCGAGTTTCTTGAGTCACCGGAGGGCATCCCGACCAATATCCTGGCCGGGCGCCTGCAACGCCTCGAGTTCGCGGGACTCGTCAAACGTTTACCCTATCAGCAAAATCCGCCGCGCCATGACTATTCGCTCACCCTGAAAGGCGAAGACTTGAAGCCCGTGCTGGGCGCGCTCGCCCTGTGGGGCATGCGCCATCTGCCGAAAACGAAGCCGAGCGACCCGATGAGAGCCGTTCTGGAGGTTTTTGCCGAAACCGCGCGCCCTGGTGGTGCGGTGCCGGGCGGAGCAGCCACGAAATAGCGTTACCCGTTCATTTTGGCACCGATGCCCGCCGCGCCGGGGCCCGCAATCGACCATCCCCGTTCTTGGCGGCCGGCCCGCAATATGGCGTGCATCCGCAATTTCCGGAATTTGATGAAAACACGGTTTTCAAGACAATCCGCGTCCGCCAGATTCGCTGCAGGCTTGTCGAATTTGTCCTGAGCGGACCGATTTAATCCTCACGCAATCGCATCGCGTGCGCTAGACTCATCGACGCACTTCCCTCGTGGCCTCACCCATCCCTCCTCCCCTTCGCATCGCCGTCATCGGCGCCGGCCATCACAGCCGGACCTTTCACCTGCCGGCCCTCGCCCATTTCGTCCGCCTGCACCCGGGCGCCGCGAAGCTCACGGGATTCGTCGACCCCGACCTGAGCGCGGCCAGGGTCGCAGCCACCAGCTTCGGCTTTGAATCCGCCCACGCCACCCCGGAGGAAATGATGTCCCGCGCCAAGCCGGACGCCTGCTTCGTCATTACCCCGGTGGCAGTCAACGCCCGCGTCGCGCTGCAAATGGCACGCGAAGGCCTGCCGATCCTGATGGAAAAACCGCTCGGGGCCACGATCGCCGAAGCGCGCCAGTTGGTCAAAGACCTAACCGCCATCGATGCCCGCGCCATGGTCAGCATGAACCGCCGCTTCGATCCGTTCCTTCGCGCGGCGCTCGCCTGGATCGGCCCGAAACCGATCCTCCACCTCAAGGCCACGATGACGCGCCCGGCCCGCACCGAGCCGGAATTTGTCGAGCACACCGGGCTGCATGTCGTCGATGCGGTCTGCTCCATCGGCGGCGAGGTCACGTCGCGCATCACCCGCCGAAAGCCATCCGGCGGCGGCGACTCGTACCAGGCCGATCTGGCCTTCGCGGGGGGCATGACCGCGTCGATCAATCTGCAGCCTATCGCCGGCGTGCAATCCGAGTCCATCGAGCTTTCCGGTGACGGTTTTCGCGTGGAGGTTCGCAGCGCCGAGTTCGATCGCGGCGGGTGGCGGGCATGGTCCGGCGATCGCCTGGACAAGGAGGAACTGCTCTCGCCGGGGGCACCCCTGTTCGTCGCCAACGGCACCTACGCGGAGACCGAGGCGTTCATCCACACGGCGCGGACCGGCGGCAAATTCTCCCCGGCTCCAGCCGATGTTCTGCCCGCCATGGAAATTTGCCATCTCATGGCAACGACCCAACCGACGCCTCCCGTTTCCCCGTGACGACCCCCAGCCCAAGGCAATTGCTCCGCGTCTTCCTGAATTTCGCGTTTCTTCTCGGCTGCGCCAGCCGGGCCTCGGCCGCCGTGATCCCCGTCGCCGATCATGACGACCTGCAGGCGAAGATTGACGCCGCCCGCGGCGGCGACGTCCTGCAGCTCGGTTCGGGCTCCTATGGCGCGTTCAAGCTCACGGACCGGCATTTCACCGCGGACGCTCCGCTGGTCATCAAAGCCGCCCCGGGAACGCATCCCGTGATCCGCGGCACGGGCCACGAGCCGGACCACCTCGCGGAACTCAGCCGGTCGAGCTATGTCGTCTTCGACGGCCTCGAGTTCATCGGCGGCAACCGGCCGATCTACGGCCAGGACATCGATCACTTCATCTTCCTCAACCTCACGGCCCACGATACCGGCCAGGAAATCATCCATATCCGGGGAACCTCGCGCTACATCGATGTCCGGGACTGCCGGCTCTACGACACCGGGCACAATCATCCCCAGTGGTCCGAAGGCGTATATATTGGCCAGGGCAGCCCACCGTTCGAGAACGTCGAGCACGTCTGGATCGAGGGCAACGACATCTCCCGGACCGGCAATTCCGAAGGCATCAACATCAAGAGCCGGAGCTACCACATCACGATCCGCGGCAACAAGGTTCACGACATCGCCCCGGGCACGGCGACCCAGTACAATCAATCCGCGATCAGTTGCGAGGCCGCCGACCTCTCGTTCAAGCCTGGCGAGGACCCCGACATCTGGATCGAGGGAAACGAGATTTCCCACGTCACCTACGGCCGCTGGGCGAACGGCATCCAGCCTACGACGATGGGTCCGCGGGTCGTCCGCAACCACATCCACGACTGCGCGCAGTTCGGAATCGAGCTCAACGACTACCTGAG
>DASYDZ010000229.1:0-5583 GCA_036499305.1 Candidatus Didemnitutus sp. | reverse complement strand
CCCGACTCCCTCCTGGTCAACGATCGCGCCGGCGTCGGGCGCCTTGACCATGCGGTGGAGTGTCATGCCGACCTGCGGTTCGCCGTGGAGCACGGCCCAGTTGATCGGGGCGCGACCGCGGTATTTCGGCAGCAACGAGCCGTGCATGTTGAACGCCCCCAGCGGGGCGAGCGCGAGGATCCGCGGGCTGATCATGTTGCGGTAATACACCGACAGGATCAGATCCGGGCGCAGGGCGGCAATGCGGTCGGGCCACTCGGGCGCGGAAAGCTTTTCCGGCGTGAAAACCGGGATGCCCTTCTCGCGCGCCGCTAGGACCGGGGTCTTGAACCAGATCCTCTCGTTCGGGTTGTCCTCGTGCGTGAAGAGCGCCACGACGTTGTCGCCGCGCTCAAGCAGGAGCGAGAGGCACTCGTAACCGACCTCGCTGTAACCGAAGAAGACGATGCGCGGCTTCGGCGCGGTCATGCGGGGCGCTGGAGGATCTCGCGGATGTGGAAGCGCTGGCGGGCGCGGACGACCTGGTAGGTGCGGCCCACGTATTCACCGATCAGGCCGATGCCGATCATCGCGACGCTGAGGAGGAAGAACAGGATGCCGAACAGCGTGAACACGCCGAAGGAATCGCGATCGGGATTGTCGAGAACGAAGCGCCGATAAAAGAGGACCGCGACCAGCGCCATGCTGCCGGTCGCGCACGCGCCCGCGAACATCGTGAAATACTCCAGCGGCGCGATCGAGAACCCGGTGATGAGGTCGAAATTGAGCCGGACCAGCTTGTAGAAGGAATAGTTCGACACGCCCGCGTGGCGTTCCTCGTGGCGGACCTCGACCTCGGTGGGTTTCCCGGCAAAGCTGTAGGCGAGGGCGGGGATGAACGTGTTGATCGCCCCGCTGCGCACGATGGCGTCGATGATCGGCCGCCGGTAGGCCCGGAGCATGCATCCCTGGTCGGTCATCCGGATGTTCGTCGTCTTCTCCCGGACGAAATTAATCACCTTGGAAGCCAGCGTCCGGAACAGCGAATCCTGGCGGTTCCGCCGGCAGCCGCCGACATAATCGCTCCCCTCGTCGATCTTCCCGAGGAGCAGGGGGATGTCCTCGGGCGGATTTTGGAGATCGGCGTCGAGCGTGACAATGACGTCGCCCTGCACGTTCTCAAACGCGGCCATGATCGCCATGTGCTGGCCGTAATTCGCGTTGAAATCGATCACGCGGGTCACGTCCGGGCGGGCCTGATACTGCGCGGACAGGAGCTGGAACGACGCGTCGGCGCTGCCGTCGTTCGTGAAAACGATCTCGTAGGTGCGGCCGAGCGCGTCGAGAACCGGATACAGCCGGCCGAACAGGGTCGGCAGGTTCAGCGCCTCGTTGTAGACGGGAATGACGATGGAAACTTGGGGGCGGGAGTTCATGCCGGGTCAGGTGCGAGCGTGCGTGCGGAGGATGGCGACCAGTTCGCGCACGACGCGTTCGACGTCCCCGCGCACCATGCCGGGAAAGAGCGGCAGCGTGATGATGTTGCGTCCGGCGTACTCGGCATGGGGGAAATCGCCCGGCTTCCAGCCCAGTTTGCGGTAGACGGCGAACAGATGGATGGCCGGATAATGAACCTGGTTGCCGATGCCCGCCGCCTGCAGAGCGGTCATCACTTCGGCGCGCTGGCAGGTCAGGTGCTCCTCGGGCAGAATCACCTGGAACATGTGCCAGTTCGAGTTTCCGAATTCGGCCGGCGGCAGGCGCAGCCCGGTGAACCGGTTCTCCGGCCGCGCGAAAAGCTCGAAATAAAGGCGGGCCAGTTCGCGCCGCTGCTCGTTGAACGACTCGAGATGCGGCAACTGCCCGAGGCCCACGCGCGCGGCCACGTCGGTGAGGTTGAATTTGCCGCCGACGACCTCGACCTCCATGCCATCGACGCCCGAGCGCACGACGCCCTGGAGGCGGTATTGCTCCGCGAGTCTGGCCTCGGCCTCGGTGGTCATCACCAGGCAGCCACCCTCGATCGTGGTGATGTTCTTGTTGGGATGAAAGCTGAACGAGACAAAGTCCCCGAAGCTGCCGATCAGTTTGCCGTTCCAGCGGGCGCCGATCGATTGCGCGGCATCCTCGATGACGCGCAGGTTGTGCTTGCGCGCGAGCGCATGCAGACGATCGCGGTCGACCGGCTGGCCCGCGAGATCGACCGGCATGATCGCGCGGGTGGCCGGCGTGATGGCGGCCTCGACCCGACCGAGGTCGATGTTGCGGGTCGCCGGATCGATGTCGACGAACACCGGGCGCGCTCCGACCTCGAGGATGACGTTGCTGGTGGCGACCCAGGAAAGCGGCGTGGTGATCACCTCGTGTCCGGCCCCGATGCCGGCGATGCGCAGCGCGATCTCCATCGTGCAGGTCCCGGAATTGAAGGCCCGCACCGGCCGGCCGCCGAACAGGTCCGAGAGCCGGGCCTCGAACGCCTTCACGTTGGGTCCGGAGGTGATCCAGCCCGAGCGCAGCACGTCGACGACGCCGGCGATCGTCGCCTCGTCGATGGTGGGCCGAGTGAACGGCAGGAACGCGGGGGTGGTTGCGGAAGGCGAGGGGGCCGACATGTCAGGGTTGATTGCTGATCAGGGTGTGTCCGCGGCTTTCGCCGATCAAATGATAATGGAAGTTCCCGTCCTCCAGGAGCGCCTGCGCCGCGGCATCCTTCTTGTTCGTGACCACCCACACGCGGCGGGGTCCGGCCCAGCGCCGCATGAACTCGGCATCGTCCATGAAACGCCCGCTCTTCTGCGCCGCGACGTCCTCCTCGAGTTCGAGTTCGCCCTTGCCGGAGACGACATCGACGACGCGTCCGGCATAAAATGTGAAGTCGTGGAAAAACTCGTGGTAGTGGATGACCTCGTCCTCGGGTCCCGCCTTCGCCTTCACGATGAGGGCCAGTTCCTTCGTGCCCGGCCGCTGCACCTCGCCGATGACCAGCGTCAGCAGGGCAAAGAATCCGACCGCGGTGACGGCCACTGTCGTGATGGCGGAGCGGGCGCCGACACGCTCTGCGAGATGGTGCGCGGCGGCTCCTCCGGCGAGAGCGACGCCGGCCAGGGCGAACGCATAAGGCTGGAGGGCACGCGTCTGCTCCGGCAGGTGAAACCATTCCGGTCGGAGGACGGCCAGCGCAAGGGAGACCGCCAGCAACACCGAAAAGCCGGTGAACACCAGCAGACCCGTGTCGAGCTGCCGTTTCCGGCCCTGCCACATCGCGGCGAGGCGCGTGCCGATCAACACGGCCAGCGCGGGAAAGACGGGCAGGATGTAGGTGACGAGCTTGGAGTGCGAGGCGGAGAAAAACAAAAACACGAATGCCGCCCACACGACGAAGAACCAGGCCTCGGCGTTGCGTTTGCGGGCCGCCCATCCGCCCTTGAGCGATTCGCGCAGGGCACTCGGCAGGAAACCGGTCCAGGGGAAAAGTCCCAGCAGGAGCACGGGGATGAAATACCACCACGCCCCCGGACGTCCCGCCGCCGGCGACGAGAAACGCTCCCAGTGCTCATAGACAAAATACCGGTGCACCCACGTGGGATTCGCCTGCGCCGCGAGGATGTGCCATGGCGCGGCCACGGCGAGGAAAAGGAGACCGCCGGTCGGAAGGTAGAGCGGACGCAGGCGCTTCCATTGGTTGAACACCAGCAGCCAAAGGAACATGATCGCGCCCGTCACGAGGAACCCCATCAGTCCCTTGGTGAGCGTCGCCAGCGCCATCGACACGTACAACCCGTAGAAAAGCAGCCGGCGCCGCAGGCCGCGCGGCTCCCGCAACCCGAGGATGAACGCGAACAAGGACGCGCTCATCAGTACCGCCACGGCCATGTCCAGCACGACGATGCGCGCCAGCGCGAAGTACAGGAGCGAGGTGGCCAGCACAATGCCCGCAGCCAGGCCCGCCGTCCGTCCGAACAACCGGCGGGTGGAGGCATAGGTGAGCAGCACGCCGATCAGGGCGAACGCCGCCGGCACCGCCCGCACCGCCCACTCATCCTCCCCGAAGGCCTTCATGCTCGCCGCGGTGATCCAGTAGACGAGTGGCGGCTTTTCAAAGTAGTCCACGCCATCGAGGTGCGGGGTCACCCAATCGTTCCGGGCGATCATTTCGCGGGGTATCTCCGCATATCGCCCCTCGTCCGGGTTGGCGAGCGGCGCCGTCCCCAGGCGCAGCCCAAAAAGGACGGCCGTCAACGCGATGAGCAGCAACAGATCGCGCCCCAGCCGGCCGATTTCACCGGCGGTGGAACTCGAGGGCGACGGGGGGGCGGCCATGGATTGCGGGATTCTGCCGGCGAAGGGGCGCTTGGCAAGCGCGGCCGGAACCCTGTCAAAAAGGTCCCAAAAAGGTCTTGGTTGCTGGCCCATCGTGGGTTACCTCGAGGTGTGCATCAGCCTTTCAGGGTAACTCCGGGCGTCGGCGGGGCGTCACTTTCGACGTGCCTCACCCTCACCCATATGCTGCATGGCTGACGAGACGTTCGATCTGGTCGGATGCCTCGAGCGCGTTCGCGTGCGCGACCAGGCGGCAGCCAAGTCCCTGGTTGAGCACCTTTATCCACTGGTCATCCGAATCGTTCGGGCGCATCTGCCCCGCCGCGTACCCGAGGAGGATCTCGCCCAGGACATCTTTCTGAAAATGTTTTCCCGCCTGGAACAGTACCAAGGCAATGTGCCGTTCACCCATTGGGTGTCACGCATTGCCGTTACCACGTGCATCGACCAGCTCCGCGCCCAGAAGCGCCGGCCGGAACTGCGCTGGGCCGATCTGTCGGAAACCGAGGCGGAGGTGCTGGACAATGTCCTCACGGATTCGCGCGACGACGGTCCGAGCGACTCGCTGGCGACGCGCGAACTGGTCGGAAAGCTGCTCGATCAGTTGAAACCCGAGGACCGCACCGTCATCCAGATGCTCGACCTCGAGCAGAAGAGCATCGCGGAAATCAGCGCGTTGACCGGGTGGGGACAGTCGATGATCAAGGTGCGCGCATTCCGTGCGCGTCGGAAATTGCAAAAACTTTTTCAGGACCTACAACAAAGGGAGAGAATATGAGCACCGACGACCGGAATTGGCAGAAACTTGCGACCGCCGCGCGCTCGCTGCCGCTGCGCATGGACGTGGCGGCTCCATTCGGCTTCTCGACGCGGATGGCCGGCCTGGCCATGAGCACGCCGCGGTCGGCGTCCTGGGCTTTGTTCGAGAAATTCGCCATCCGCGGCCTCATCGCGGCGTGTGCCTGCGGCGCGGCGGCCGCGGCGTTCGGCTATTCGTCGTGGAACAGCGACCACGAAAACGACACCGGCGCTGACGACGGCGTGACGGAAGTTTTTGATCTTTCGTGAGGATGGAAAAGCCCTGGAAACTGATCTTCCTGCTGGTCGGCATCTTCGCCGCCGGCGTGGTCACGGGCGGATTCGTCGTGAACATGCGATTCGGCCGTCGCCCTCCGCTCCGGCCGCGCATGGAATCCTGGCGGGACTCGGATCTCAAGGTCCTGGCCGACCGTCTGGGCCTTTCGAATGATGAGGTGGAAAAGCTCAAGCCCGTGGTGAAACCCT
>DASYDZ010000228.1:0-1785 GCA_036499305.1 Candidatus Didemnitutus sp. | reverse complement strand
CTCGGCTTCCGCAAGGATGGCCGTGTCGCCGCCAAGGAAATCCGGATGTGGGCGGACAATGGCGCCTACACCGGCAAGTCGCAGGCGATCCTCGGCGCGGCGAGCGTGCGTCACGACGCGCTCTACAAGTACCCCTGCGTGCGGGGAAACTCGACGCTGGTCTACACCAACCTGGTGCCGACCGGCGCGTTCCGCGGCTTCGGCAACCCCTCGGCCGACTGGGCGGTCGAGCAGGCCTGGGACCTCGCCGCCGAGAAGCTTCATATGGATGTCTACGACCTGTTGCGCCTGAACGCGACGGACCCCGGCGATGTCTCGCCGCACAACCACAAGATCACGAGCTGCGAGCTGAAGCAGTGCATGGACCAGTCCGTCGCGCTGATCCGCTGGAAGGAAAAACGCAAGCACAGGGTTAAAAACCGCGGCCTCGGAATGGGCTGCAGCGTTCACGTCAACGGCCGGCGCAGCTTCGGCGACTGGGACGGGAGCTCCGCCATCGTGCGCATCAACGAGGACGGCCGCGCCACCGTCATCACCGGCGAGGGCGAGATCGGCCAGGGCAACCTCACCGTGCTGCGCCAGATCGCGGCGGAGGAGCTGGGTTTACCTTATGACCACGTGGACATTACGCGCCCGGACACGGACGTGAATTCCCATTCGCTGGGCGCGCTGGCGAGCCGGCTCACCTACGTGGCGGGCAATGCAGTGAAGAATGCGGCCACTGCCGCGGCAAAGCAGCTGCTCGAGGCCGCCGCCGAGCAGATGAAGCGGCCGGTCTCCGAGCTGACCATCCTCAACGGCGAGATCGGCCCGCACAACGGCTCCGAGACCGACTTCAAGCCGGTCGGCGCGATTGTCCGGGCCAACATCTATAAGCCCGGCGGCCAGCCCATCGTCGGCGTGGGTAACTTCGACAACCCGTCGGAGTTTCCGGACCACAACCGCTACGGCAACGAATCGGGCGCCTACAACTTCATCGCGCAGACCGCGGAGGTCGAGGTGGACCGCGCGACCGGCGAGATCAAGGTACTGGAGATCGCCTCTGCCGTGGACTGCGGCACCGTCATCAATCCCGCGACCGCCATCGGCCAGGTCCAGGGCGGCGTCATGCAGGGCTTCGGGCTCGCCATGACGGAATATTTCGACTGGTGGAACGGCCAGCCCACCGACCCGCAGCTGAAGGACTACCCGATCCCGGGCGCGGCGCTGGTGCCGAAGCTGCACGTCGCCTTCGCCGATTCCTACGAGCCTTCGGGCCCGTTCGGCGCGAAGGGCCTGGGCGAGATCGGCCTCGACGCCGTGCCCGCCGTGATCGCAAACGCCATCGCGGACGCCGTCGGCGTGCGCATTCACGCACTGCCCATCACCGCGGAAAAAGTCCACCGAGGGCTGCACCCGGAACTCTACGCGGACGAGAAGCCGGCGCCGGCGCAAGCGCCCAAGGGCGGGACCTGGGCCCGCATCGCCTCCGGCCGCCCGTCGGGCGCGCGCCCGTTCGATCCGGAGTTCATCCATGCGGCGAGCGTGGAAGAAGCGGTCAAGCTCCTCGCCGCGGGCGAGTCGGCGCTGGTTTGCGGCGGCATGTCGCACGCGCTGCGCCGCGAGCGCACCGGTTTCCCGCAGGCGAAAAAACTGGTCTCCATCCTCCGCATCCCCGAGCTCAACGAGATGGCGATAGACGCCAAAGGCACGCTGCGCGCCGGCGCGGCGGTGCGCCAGCAGGCGTTCTCGGAAGAGGCGCGGGTGAAGCAGCACTGGCAGGCGATCGACGACGCGATGGAAGGC
>DASYDZ010000227.1:0-42493 GCA_036499305.1 Candidatus Didemnitutus sp. | reverse complement strand
ATTCCGGCCTCCGGCCTACATCGCTCCGCCCAACCACAAACCGCTCGCCTTATTCCACTCAAAATCTAAACCAAAAGTGTAACCCATCAGCTTGGACGAAGTGTTACCTATCAGCAGATCGTACCCGTCACGTCTTGGGCCGATCCAAAGACGTCACGTCTTGACTCTGGACAGAAGTGGTCCGCTTGAGCGAATCGAGGACCGTGGCGCAGTGAATTCCCGGGCGTTTGCCACCATGTGATCAACCCGTGGCAACGGATCGCCGGTGTCGGAGCTCTTTCGCGGGGCCGATTGGACGGGGTCAGGCTTTGGGGCTGTGGTAACCCCCTCGACGGCGATCGCAAATACATCGCGGCCGAGCGGTCGAGCCGCGCACGCCATTGTCCGGAGTTGCGCTGGATCAATCGGGCGGCAGCATCCCGGCATGATCGGATGCCGCAACGACGTCACCGCCCGGCTTTTTCGATGATTTCGTGTTACCTATGTCTTGACTGCACCGATGCGACCACAAACCCCAAAGCCTGACCCCGTTGGATCGTTCCCTAGAATCCATATGAAAGCTGTTCCATTGCGATAGGCCGGATATAAATGTTTATGGCAAAAAAGAGGTCATTTTTCTGGGGGATATGCGTATTGCCAATCGTTGCCCTTGCCTTGGCGTGGTGCTTTTTCCGCCCAATCGATTGGACTGATATGGTCGGCCAATATCGCGTCAAATTGCCCAAACAGACAACGGAAACAATAACACTCGAGGCAGATGGGCGATGCGAGCAACTGGTCGAGTTGAGCGATAAAACGACTCTTGAAGCTAAAGGTACGTGGTCCTTTAATAGGAAGATGTGTGTGATATGCATGACGGGTATTCGGCTTACGCTCACCGCCGAAGGTAAACTTAACCCAGCGGTTCGGAGTGCACCTAGTAATATACATGTATGCGCGACGGCGTCCCGAACGCTGTTCGGGCAAGTATCATTTACAAAGCATGAAGCGACTGATTATGAGCGTATCGACTAGTGTCCTGTAAGCCAAGTTCGCTCCTAACAGGCTGCTGAAAAACGGGTCGTTTTGATATAAGAGCTCCGTTTCGTGAAGATTGGGCCGAGACTGACCACGTTGATCGTGATTTTTTGCCCGCGCTCACCGCCGTTGGCGGATTTTGGCCTGGTGGGATCGGCGCGCGGGCCGATCCAAAGATGTCACGTCTTGACTCTGGATGACCCCAAACCCCAAAGCCTGACCCCGTTGGATCACTCTGCTGGCACTACAACTACGACGCCGAAAACCGGCTGGTGGAAATGGAAAATGTCTCCGCGGCCATCGGGACCGGCATGATCGCATCCACGGACGCGCGAAAATTGGTCTTCGTTTACGACTACCGTGGCCGCCGGGTGGAAAAGAAGGTCTATGGCGGCTGGAACGGTTCGGCCTACACCGGCTCGGCGCTGTCAGACACGCGCTACCTGTACGACGGCTGGAACCTCGTCGCGGAGCTGAACAGCACCGGAAGCACCGTCACGCGGTCGTACACCTGGGGGCTTGACGTGACCGGAGACTTGGACGCTGCTGGAGGCGTGGGCGGCCTGCTGCAGATTCATGGTTACGCCAACGCCGGGCCGGGCGGTTCGTCGGGCAACACCTACTGGCCGACATACGACGGCAACGGGAATGTCGCGGCGCTTTACAATTCCGTGAGCAGCGGGGCGTTCGCTGTCGCGTACGAGTACGACCCGTACGGGAACTTTCTGCGCGCGGACATGCCGACCAGCGATACGGTTATGGCCGACAATGCAATACGATTTTCTAGCAAGTTCACCGATTTGGAGAGTGGCCTTGTTTACTACGGCAATCGGTACTACAATCCGAAGCTCGGACGCTTCGTGAATCGCGATCCGATCGAAGAATCCGGCAGTGTGAATCTCTACGCGTTTTGTGGTAACAACGGAATCGATCGGAGCGACATATTGGGCAACAACAGTATCCCGTTGGTGGGCGAAGCGGCAGATGGGCATCTCTCTGGGTTCACCTCTTCCGGGGGCGGCAATGCATCCAACGGGATTGGCTGGGCTATGTCGACAGGCCTTGGTGTTAGAATGGGTGACGACATGGACATGCTGAGCGCTCAAATGGGTGGAGCGGTTTGGAATTTTGCGAATCAACTCGTCTCGTTGGGGACCAATGGCGATAAGATGTCGAAGGAGCCGATCCAAAGACGTCACGTCTTGACTCTGGACAGAAGTGGTCCGCTTGAGCAAATCGAGGACCGTGGCGGCTTCAATTCCAGGGCGTTTGCCACCATGTGATCAACCCGTGGCAACGGATCGCCGGTGTCGGAGCTCTTTCGCGGGGCCGATTGGACGGGATCAGGCTTTCGGGTTTGTGGTCGGCCCCCTCGACGGCGATCGCAAATACATCGCGGCCGAGCCGCACACGCCACTGTCCGGAGTTGCGCTGGATCAATCGGGCGGCAGCATCTGGGCGTTACGGAAACGTTAGGCCCCATTAAACCATGATGTCCATTCGATTGGCAAAAGCGTTCGGGTTGATGTTCTGCTGCCTAGTAGTGTCTGCACAGGCGAACAGTGCATCTGAGCCGGAGATTATTAGGCCACGTTTCATGGTGATAAAAGAGAACGAGTCAGACGCCATGCGCCTTGGGTTTAGTGTTGCTGTTCAATTGATCTCATCTAGAGCGGATAACGTTGAGTTTCAGTTTCCGCAAGAACTGCCACTACCGAGATATCCTGCAGAGCTATTGCACGCTGGCGTGGTTGGAGAGGTGATCTTGTCATGTGCCGTTCGGCGAAACGGGGAAATTGGCGAGATAACGACCGAAAAGAGTGACGCGCCGGATTTTGCAAGAAACTCAATTGAGGCGCTGAAAAAATGGCGCGCTGTATCGATACACGGCCCGGGAAAGGCTGACTCATTCCATGTGAGAGTTAGATTTATCTTTTCGGTATTTTCTGAATGAAAAGCCGGCGCGAAGAACGAGACGGAAAGGGTCGGCTAGACCCCATCGGATTGCCCCCCTATCAGCAGATCGTACCTGCTTTCGAGTTGGTCGAACCAAAGATGTCACGTCTTGACTCCGGACAGAAGTGGCCCGCTTGAGCGAATCGAGGACCGTGGCGGCTTCAATTCCAGGGCGTTTGCCACCATGTGATCAACCCGGCCGATCCAAAGACGTCACGTCTTGACTCTGGACAGAAATGCCCGTTTGAGCGAAATCGAATACCATCACCCGACGGTGGTGCATTGAATTTCCGGACGCCAGCCACCATGTGATCAACCCGGAACAATGGATCGCCGGCTTCCGACCTCTTTCGCGTATTTGGTGTGTTTCGCGGGCCATCCGATGTCTTGATCGGCGGATCGATGGGACATCGATCCCTACCGGCTTGGACGGAAACGGATCCTGTTCAGGGGATTGGTCCATCCCGGCGTGGGTCGTTTTTCCCGTTCCGTGTGTTCTGCGTGTTCCGTGGGCAAATCCGGTGTTTTGATTGGCCAATCGAAAGGGCGGCATCGTCTCGGGTCGTGGATAAGCCTTGTGCCGGTTTGTGAGTTCTTTCGCGTATTTGGTGTGTTTCGTGGGCAATCCGAGTGTTTCGTGGGCAATCCGATGTCTTGATCGGCGGATCGATAAGGACATCGATCCCTACCGGACCGGACGGAGACGGAACCTGTTTGGAAGGCAAACGAGACGAACGGTGTCCAGGCTGACCCCGTTGGATCGTTCCGCCGGCCATCCGCGCGGCGTGAAGCCGCTTCCACCGTTCCCGGTGGTCGCGACGACAGGTCCCGCGCGGAGCCTTACTCCGGCCGCCGCACCATCGCCTCGAGCAGCGCGACGGCCATCTGATTGCAGGGGGTGGGAATGCCGTGCCTGCGGCCGAGGCGGACAATGACGCCGTTGCGGGCATCGACCTCCATCGGCCGGCCGGCGATGCGGTCGGCGTGGAGCGAATTGATGGAGTCCGGCGGCGCGTCCCGATAGGCGGCCAGCACCGTTTCGGCCAGGGTGTCATCCAGCACCGCCCCCTCGGCACGGCCCACGGCGATGCATTCGCGCACCAGTTGCAGCGAGACTTCGCCGATCTGCGGGTCGCGCATGATGCCCGCGGGAAGCTGCAGCAGGCCCGAAATCACGCCCGCGACGTTGATGCACAGCTTGCGCCACACGGCGCTCCGGAAATCCGGAGTCGTGGTGACATCGACGGCCGTTCCGGCAAACAGGCTGACGAATTCCCGGCCGCGCGTGGTGTCGGGCACCACCAGCTTCGCCGGCCCGCGCTGGCGCGTGCGCGTCGGCGACGAGCGTTCCGCGGGGCAGTCCACCATCACCGGCACGATGCGGTCGGGCGGAACGTGGGGCGAAAACCGCTCCACGTGCTCCACGCCGTTCTGCAGGATCGCCACCGGCGCGCCCGCGGCGCCGAGCGGACCCAGCCAGGTGGCGGCACCAGCGGTGTCATTGGCCTTGGTCGTGACGAGGATCCAGTCGACCGGCGCGGCCGTGGCCGGGTCGGTGATGACCGTGGGGCGGAGCCGCAGCGGCCCCTGCGGGGTCTCGACCACCAGCTCCGCGAGCGGACGCCGCGAGCAGAGTGTGAGGTCGTGGCGGCCGGTCTGTCCCAGCCAGACGGCCATGACACTGCCGATGGCGCCGGGTCCGACTATGGCAATGGAAGACATGAATCGAATTCGAAACGGTTGCTCCCAAACAAACACGGGTCCGCCTCATTCCGGAAGCCTATTCCACCTCGACCCGGCGGAACCTCGGACTGGCCGGCTCCGCCGCGGGGACCCGGGATTGACGCACCGCCGATGACGTGGGAAACGAAATGGCCGCGCCATGCCCCGCTCCCCGACCGCCGGAAAACGATCCCCCTCCCGGGTTGAGCCCTTCGGCTGTGCCGCCGCGTTTCTCGAGCACGACCACATTTACCCCATGGCGGAGGGACTCCGGGATGCGGGCGCGACGTTCCGTTGGGTGTTCGATCCCGATTCCGCCAAAGTGGCGGCCTTCCGGCGCCGTTTTCCCGAAACGCGCGCCGCGCGGACCTTCGCGGAAATTCTCGACGATCCCGGCGTCCGCCTCGTGGCGGCCGCGGGCGTGCCCTCCGAACGCGGTCCCACCGGGATCAAGGTGATGGCAGCGGGCAAGGATTACTTCAGCGACAAGGCGCCGTTCACCACGCTGGCGCAGCTCGAGACCGCCCGTCGCGCGGTCCGCCGGACGGGCCGCAAACATGCCGTCTATTACAGCGAGCGCCTCCACGTGAAATGCGCGGTGCGCGCGGGCGAACTCGTGCAGGCCGGCGCGATCGGACGGGTGGTGCAGGTGCTCGGCCTCGGACCGCACCGGCTGCGCGCGGCGAGCCGGCCGGATTGGTTTTTCCGGCGCCGGCAGTATGGCGGAATCCTGTGCGATATCGGCAGCCATCAGACGGAACAGTTCCTTTTCTACACCGGCGCACGCCAGGCCACCGTGATGCACGCGGCCGCCGGCAATGTCGCCCACCCGGCGACTCCCGGCCTCGAGGATTTCGGCGAGGCCTCGCTGCTCGGCGACAACGGCGCCTCCGGCTACTTCCGCGTCGACTGGCTCACCCCCGACGGACTTCGCACCTGGGGCGACGGACGGACGGTGATCCTCGGAACCGACGGCTATATCGAGCTGCGCAAATACATCGATGTCGGCCGCACGGCCGCCGGCGACCACCTGATTCTCGTCGATGGGCGGCGCGAGCGGCGTTTCGACCTGCGTGCGCCGATGAGATTTCAGTTCTTCGGCCAATTGATCGACGACTGCCGGCAGCGCACCGAAACCGCGATGACCCAGGAGCACGCGTTCATGGCGGCCGAGCTGGCCCTGCTCGCCCAGCGCGCCGCGCGCCGGATCACGGCGCCCCGCGAACTGTCCGAAAGCTCGTCGCGCGGCCGGGGTTGAACCGCGCCGGTTTTTCCCCGAACCTGCGCGTTCCGTGCGCCGGCCCCTGCGCGCGAACCCCATGCTTCCGAGCGCCGCCCTTCCCTGTCCGTCCGCGCCGGCCATCCGCGCCCAATCCTGACGATGCACATCGGCAGCCTCCACCTCATCGACCTCGCGATCATCGTGGGCTACCTGGTGGCCGTCGTGGTGATCGGGCAGCGCGCGTCCAAGGCCTCGGCGAGTGAGGAGGGCTTCTTCCTCGCCGGCCGCAAACTCGGCAAGCTGTACCAGTTTTTCCTGAACTTCGGCAACGCCACCGAGCCCCAGGGCGCGGTCAGCACGGCCAGCTTCGTCTACCAGCAGGGTGCGCCCGGCTGCTGGCTGTCGTTCCAGACGGTGTTCATGAATCCGTATTTCTGGTTCATGCACGTCTGGTTCCGGCGGGTGCGGCTCACGACGCTGGCCGACCTTTTCGAGGACCGATTCGGGAGCCGCGGTCTGAGCTTCTCGTACGCGATGTTCCAGATCCTCGTCGCCTGTGTGTTTCTCGGCTTTGGCAACGTGACGGCGTACCGGATCGCCTCGTCCCTGACGGCGAAATCCGAGGCGGCGTGGACCGCCGGCGAACGCGAGTCGGTCGAGTCCTACCGCGAAATGCTCGCACTCGAACACCGGCCCGCCGCGGATCTCGACGCCACCGCCCGCGGACGGCTGGCGCTGCTCCATGAGCGGTCGGCGCGCGGTGAACTGCAAAGCAGCATCACCCTGCTGCATCCGGCGGCGTTCTATATCGGGTTTTCCATCATCGTCGGGGCCTACATCGTGCTCGGCGGCATGGCCGGAGCGGCGGTGAACGAGGGCCTGCAGAGCGTGTTGATCATCGTCTTTTCCCTGCTGCTCATCCCCACGGGCCTCCACGCGATCGGCGGCTGGTCGGCGCTGGCCCACAAGATTCCCGCGCGCATGTTCGACCTGTTCGGCGCCACGGGGTCCGACCAGAACTCCGTCGTCGCGCTCCTGGCGATCCTGCTCGTCAGCATCGTCCAGAACGCCGGCCTCAGCCACAACATGGGCATTCTGGGCTCGGCGCGAAACGAGTTCGCCGCGCGGACCGGGGTGTCGGGCAACTATCTCAAGCGCTTCATGATCATCCTGTGGGCGTTCGCCGGGTTGATCGCGGTGGCGCTCTTCGGCACCGGCGGACTTTCCGACCCCGACGCCGTCTGGGGCGCGCTGTCGAGCCACCTCCTCGGGCCGGGCCTGATCGGATTGATGCTGGCGGGGGTGCTGGCGGGCACGATGTCGACGCTCGCCGCCAAGGCGCTCGCGATCTCCTCGCTTTTCGTGCGCAACGTGTACCGCCCGATCTGGCCCGGCATCACCCAGGCCCGGGGCGTTTTTCTCGCGCGCTGCACCATCGTGGCCGTCCTCGCGCTGGGCACGGTCTCGGCGCTGCTGATGGGCAGCTTCTACTCGATCGTGAACCTGGTGCTGACGGTCAACATCCCGTTCGGCGCCGCCGTTCTCCTGACGTTCTGGTGGCGACGCACGACCGCGCCGGCTGTCTGGAGCTGCGTCCTGCTGTCGACCGTCGTGATCCTGCTCGTGCCCAAGGTCGCGCAATTCGTGCCCGCCGTGGCGCATCATCCGTCGCTGGCCCTCCCCTCGTCCCACCCCGGCACAGGCGTGTATTTCGAATCGGTGGTGCATGAACGCGCGGACGACCTCTCGTCCCCGCTGGTCGGATCGGGCCGCTTCAATCTCGAGGCGTGGCTGCTCTCGCCGGTCATCAACGTGCCGCGCCTGACCCCGAACCAGCGTTTCAGCCTGCAGTTCTTTTTCGACGGCCTTTTTCCCTTCGCCATCCTGCTGCTGGTCAGCCTCGTCACGCCGGCCACCGACCGCGCGCGGGCGGACCGTTTCTATGGGCGCATGAAGACGCCGGTCGGCGCCACGCCGGAGCTCGAGGCCGCCGCGGTCGGGGAAACCTACCGTGACCCGCACCGCTTCGACCGGACGAAGCTGTTCGGCGCCGCGTCATCGTGGGAATTCTGCCGCTGGGATCGCGTCGATACGATCGGCTTCATCGCCTGCTGCGCCCTCACCGGCGGGATCGTCGGGCTGTTCATCCTGCTTCTCAAACTGGCCGGGCCGTGAGCCTTCTGATTGCACTTACCGCCGCTGCCTGGACGGTCGACCGCGCGTCAGGGGGCCGCGACGGACGCCACGCGGAAGTGGCGGATCTCGATCCGGCTCCGCACCGTGCGGATTCCAAACCAGCCGCGCCGGAGTGGCTGCGGATCGTGGAAATCGAAGACCACCACCCCGTCGCGGATGAATTGCACGCGGCCGTCAGCCGCGGCGACGAGTTCGATCCGGTACGTCCGGTCGCCCTCGAGCAGGGAAGCGCAGTCGCGGCGGTCGAACTCCGGCGCCAGCGGACGCGCGCCGGTGCCGTCATAGCGTCGAAAACGCGTGGTGGTGTTGTCGTTTCCCCCGCAGCCGACGTAGTAGGTGAGCAGCGAGTCGTACGACGCGAACCGGCCGTCCCGTCGATGTCCGGGAGCGAACAGGTCATCGGGCCGCCGCGGATCGGTCGCCATCCAGAAGCAGTTCAAGTCGGAAACCCGCCCGCTGGCGCGCACGCGGGCCTCGTAGGTTATCCGCACCGGCGCGGTCAGACACGGACGAAACCACACCGTGCATCCGTCCCGATCGTCGATCCGCAGGACCCCGTCCGCCGCTGCGACCTTACCGCCCGGCTGTTGCTCGACAACCCATTGCGCCAGGCCGTGGTCAAATTCATCGGCGATAATCGCGGGGCGATCCGCTCCGGCCGCCGTGATTCCGGCGGTGACGGCAAGCAGCACGAGGCGTCCGATCATGCCGGCATCGAGGCACGGTGCCGGAATTCGCGCGACTCGAAACTTTTCCCACTGTCCGAACCTCAGAACCGATGAACCCGCCCGTTGTTTCCCTCCGCACCATTGCCGGCCTGCTCGTCCTGGCCGCCACCACCGTCGTCCGCGCCGCTCCCGCCGAAGCATCCCCGGTACCCGCTCCCGCTCCCGCGGCCAGGCCGACGATCTTCGTGGCCAGCGATTCGACCGCGGCGAAAAACGACACCGGTCCGATCCAGGGTTGGGGCGTGCCATTTGCGGGTTTCTTCGACCCGGCCAGGGTGAACGTGGTCAATCTCGCCCGCGCCGGCCGCAGCAGCCGGACATTCATCACCGAAGGCCTATGGGACGCGCTCCTCGCGCAGGTGCATCCGGGCGACATCGTCCTGATCCAGTTCGGCCACAACGATGCCGGCGCGCTGAACGACGAGCCGCCTCCGCCGCTCCGCGCGCGCGGGACGATTCCGGGCGTGGGTGAGGAAACGAAGGAAATCGACAACGTCCTGACCAAAAAGCACGAGGTGGTGCACACCTTCGGCTGGTACATCCGCAAGATGATCGCCGACGTGAAGGCGCATCACGCCACGCCGATCGTGCTGTCGCTCACCGTCCGGAACATCTGGCACGACGGTCACGTCGAGCGGGGCTCCGGACACTATCGCGAATGGGACCGCGAGCTCGCCCGCGCCGCGAGCGTCGAGTTTGTCGATCTGACCCGCATCGTCGCCGACGAGTACGAGGCCATGGGCGAAAACAAGGTGAAGGAATTATTCCCGAAGGATCACACCCATACGAACGCGACGGGAGCGGAATTGAATGCCTCGATGGTGGTCGCCGGCCTGAAGGGTCTGCCGAAGAATCCCTTCGAGTCGTGGTTGTCGGCGAAAGGCCGGGCCGTGGAGACCGACCGGATCGGTTGGTTGAACCTGCCCGAACCGGCCGATCCCAAACTGCCGACCCTGATGTTCATCGGCGACTCGACGGTGCGCAACGGACGCGGTGACGGCGCGGGCGGACAGTGGGGCTGGGGTGACTATGTGGCGCCGGCGTTTCGCGCCGACCGGCTGAATGTCGTCAATCGGGCCGTCGGCGGCCTGAGCAGCCGCACGTTCCTGACTCAGGGGCATTGGCAGCATGCCCTCGGGCTCCTCAAGCGCGGCGATATCGTGGTGATGCAGTTCGGCCACAACGACGACGGCCCGCTGAACGACACCACGAGGGCGCGCGGTACCATCAAGGGCATCGGCGACGAATCGCAGGAAATCGACAATCTGCTCACGCACCGGCACGAGACGGTGCATTCCTATGGCTGGTATTTGCGGCAATACATCCACGACTGCCGCGAGCGCGGCATGACTCCCGTGGTCTGCACCCCGATCCCGCGCAAGGTCTGGAAAGACGGGCATATTGTGCGCTCAGGCTCGACGTATGCCGGCTGGGCGCGCGCGGTCGCCAAGGCCGAGGGAGTCGCGGTCATCGACCTGAATGAACTTGTGGCGGAGCACTACGACCGCCTCGGGCCGGCGGCCGTCGAACCAATGTTCGGGGACGCGCACACCCATACGAGCGAGGCGGGCGCCCGGGAGAACGCCCGCATCGTGGTCGATGGATTGCGCGCGCTGCCCGGCGATCCGCTGGCCGCCGATGTCGCCGTGGCATCTCCACCGGTGCCGAGCCACTGAGGCTGGCCGCAATATAGCGAGTCGCGCTCTAACGTTTCCGGGTGGCCGCACCCGGTGCGCGCAGCGTCGGACCCTCGAGCAGCTTCGCGGGAAGCGTGGTGAGCGACGGCTGCGACGGGATGCCGAATTCGTTGTGGAGCAACTGGCCGATCACGAGCTCGGCCGCACGGGCGCCGAGTTCCGCCGTCTGGAGATCGAGCGCGGCGCATTCGCCGGCGGTGCGGAGCGAATTGAGGCACACGAAGGCGTGGGTCTTCGGCAGCCGGGCCCCGCAGCCGCGCATCCAGGCGGCCACGGCGGGGAAATGGCCCAGCACGACATCCGGATCGTGCGCGCGAAACCACTCCTCGAATCCCGGCTGCGTGATCTTCGGCACGCGCAGCGGCGGGACCTCGGTGATGTCGGGCAGATATTTCTGCAGCGCGAGGAAGGCGCCCTCCCACCGGAACTGCAGCCGCTCGTCGAGCGGGATCTCCATGACGAGACCCGGGCGCCGGTAGCCGCGGCGATGCAGTTCCTGCAGCAGCCCGACCATCGAGCGATAGTGATCGGAGCACACGCAGTGCAGCGGCGGCTGGTCGATGAAATAGTCCGCGTAAACCGCCGTGTAGCGCTCCCAGTTCAATCCGGAAAGATCCGGAAACCCCGAGGCCGGCAGCAGGATCAGGCCCTGGATGCCGCGGGTGTGGAGAATGGTGTCGAGGCGGTTCAACCGCACCGCGTGCGCGCCCACCTCGAATCGCTCGATCTTGAAGCCGAGGTTGTTCGCCCGCTGCGAGATGCCCTGGATCAGCGTCTGGTTGTAGCGCGCGGTGAGTTCGGACGAGCCCGGATCGACCACCTCGAGCGCCGCCAGCACGCCGCGGAACTGCTGGCCGCGCGACCGGCGCAGTTGCGACATCACGGCCCCGGTGAGCGGATTGCGCTCGTAACCGGCCGCCTTCGCCGCGGCGCGCACGCGTTGGACCGTGATGGCCTTGACCCGCAGCGACCCGCGCAACGCGTCCGAGACGGTGGTCCGCGACAAGCCAAGTTGCCGCGCGAGCGTCCGCAGCGTGGGGGCAGGGGCAGACATCGGGCCGCAACCATTGAATGCCGCGGGTTGAGTTCAATTCCAATCTGCGGAATGGCGCCGCGCGCACCGCGACGTCTGACTGTCCACGCCGCGCCTGTCTCGGCACGCCGGAATCGCGCCACCACTCTCGATTTTGCGGCCGCCGGCGAGCGCACCGCTCCGTTTCACCCTCCCCTCCGCCATGATTCGCAAAGCCTTCGTCATGTCCGTCCACGCCGGCCGCGAGGCCGAATACGCCCGCCGCCACCAGCCGATCTGGCCCGAGCTCGACGCCGTCCTCAGGGCGCATGGAGTCCACAACTACTCAATCTTCCTCCATCCCGGGACGCGCCAGCTCTTCGGCTATGTCGAGATCGAGGACGAGGCGCGCTGGGCCGCGATCGCCGACACGCCGGAATGCCGCCGGTGGTGGAAACACATGGCCGACGTCATGCCGTCCAATCCGGACCACAGCCCTGTTGCCCGCGAAATCGGGGAAGTTTTCCATCTCGACTGAATTGCCGCCCGCCATGAACACACTCACCCGCCGCGAATTTGTCCGCCGCACCGCGCTCGCCGCGGCCGCCGCCCACCTCACCTCCCGTCTTGGCGCCGCGGATGATCCGACGACTCCGGCGCCACCGCCGCCCCTGGCCGAGGGAAAGGTCGAACTGCACTGGCTTGAAGGCGCAACGCCGACCGCCTTGGGCGGCACCACCTGGGGCGTGTCCTGGGCGCGCGGGGCGCAGCCGCGGACCGCCACGTTCGCGTTGCGCACGGCCGCCGGCGAATCGGTGCCCGTGCAAAGCTGGCCGCTCGCCTACTGGCCGGACGGCTCGCTCAAATGGACCGGCCACGCCCTCCCCGCGAACGCTGCGCTTGCGAGCGGCTACGAACTCGTCCCCGGGACGCCCGCGGCGCCCGGCACCCCGCTCACCGTTCACGAAACCGCCGACGCGATCACAATCGATACCGGCGTCATCCAGGCCCGGCTCGCCAAGACCGGCCGCGAACTGATCACGGGGATCAGCACCGGCGGACGCGAGATCCTGCGCCACGGGCGTCTCGTGCTGCTCAACCAGGCGACGCCCGACGCCGGTGCCGCGCCGGAGTCCTTCGCCGGCGAAATCTCCCGCGTCACGATTGAACAAAGCGGGCCCGTTCGCGCGGTGGTGAAACTCGAGGGCCGGCATGCCGGCGCCGGCCGCTCCTGGCTGCCTTTTGTCGTCCGGCTGTATTTCCACGCCGGCGGGTCGGCGATCCGCGTGTTGCACACGATCGTTTTCGATGGCGACGAAAAGAAGGATTTCATCCGCGGGCTCGGCCTGCAGTTCGACGTGGCGATGTCCGATCCCGTCTACGACCGGCACATCCGGTTCAGCGGCGAAGGCGCGGGACTGTTCGCCGAGGCCGTGCAGGGAATCACCGGATTGCGCCGCGATCCCGGAGCAGCGGTGCGCGAGGCCCAGTTGGCCGGACGCGCATGCCCGCCCCTCGCGGAATGGGGCTCGATCGTCGCCTCGCATCTCAAATACGTGCCCGTGTGGGGCGATCACACGCTCCGGCAGTTGTCGGCCGACGGCTTCGAGATCAGCAAGCGCACCAAGCCCGGCTACACGTGGATCCGGGCCGGCGCCGGGCGGCGCGCAGGCGGGCTCGGCTACGTCGGCGGCCCGTCCGGTGGCGTGGCGTTTGGCCTCCGCAATCTCTGGCAGAGCTTTCCGTCCCAACTGGACATCCTCGGTGCGGCCGGGGACGAGGCCCAGGTGACGCTGTGGACATGGTCCCCCGAGGCGGCGCCGATGGATCTGCGCGGCTACCACGACGGCATGGGCGAGGACGACTACGCGAAGCAGAGCGATGCCCTCGACATCACCTACGAGGACTACGAACCCGGCTTCGACCGGCCGGAAGGCGTGGCGCGCACGAGCGAGATGAGCCTTTGGGTGCTGCCAGCCACACCCTCCCGCGAACGGTTGGTCGAAATCGGAGGCGCCATGCAAACGCCGCCCCAGATCGTGGCCCGGCCCGAATATTATCACGCCTGCGCCGTCTTCGGCGATCTCTGGGCGCCCGCACAAAGATCCCATCCCGCGGCGGCGAAAATCGAGGACGAGCTGAATTTCTTCTTCGACTACTACCTCAGGCAGCGCGACGAACACTCCTGGTACGGATTCTGGAACTTCGGCGACGTGCGGCACACCTACGACACGGACCGCCACACCTGGCGTTACGACGTTGGTGGCTTTGCGTGGGACAACTCCGAGTTGTCGACCGACATCTGGCTGTGGCTCTATTTCCTCCGGACGGGACGCGCGGATGTGTTCCGCTTCGCCGAGGCCATGACGCGCCACACGGGCGAGGTCGACGTGCATCATCTCGGGCGGTTCGCCCCCCTCGGCTCCCGCCACAACGTGCTGCACTGGGGCTGCAGCGCGAAGCAGCTTCGCATCAGCACCGCCGCCAATCGCCGCTATTATTACTACCTGACGGCCGACGAGCGGGTCGGCGACCTCATGCACGAACAGGTGGAGGCGGTGCGCGCGCTCGTGAAGATCCGGCCCGGGCGCAAACTCAAGTCGGCCCGCAATCCCGGGGATCACGATCGCCCCACGCCGTCCGACGACCGCCATGCCGGCGTCGGCTTCGGGACGGACTGGGGCGCGGTCTCCGCCGCCTGGCTGACCGAGTGGGAGCGCACGGGCGATGACCGGGTGCGCGACCGCCTCGTCAACAGCATGCGGACCATCGCGGCCCAGCCGCGCGGTTTCTTCACCGGCGCGTCGATCATGGAACTCGACTCCGGCAAGTTTCAGATCTCGTCGAGCGATCGCGTCAGCGTCTCGCACCTCAGCTCGGTCTTCGGCCTGGTCGAAATCTGCGCCGAGCTCATCCAGTTGCTCGACGTCCCGGAATTCCGGCGGGCGTGGCTGGACTATTGCGAACTCTACAATGCGCCCGCCGAGGAGCAGGCGAAGCGCCTCGGACACCCGCTGACCGGCCTGAACCTCGAGCAGGGGCATTCGCGGCTCACCGCCTTTGCCGCGCACGAGGAGAAGAATCCCGAACTCGCCCGGCGCGCCTGGGAGGAGTTCTTCGAGGGCAAGAGCGGCTACCGGCCCCGGTTCAAATTCGAAACCCAGCGCATCACCGGCCCCGCCGTGCTGAACCCGATCGACGAAGCTCCGTTCGTGTCGACCAACGCCACGGCGCAATGGGGGCTCGCCGCCATCCAGTGTCTCGCGCTGGCCGGACCACCGCCCGAGTAGGGCCGGATCTGGTCAGGATTCCTCGAAGGCCAGCCAGCCGAAGGGCGCCAGCGCACGGGGACCGGCCGGCAGTTTTCCGCCGTCGATCGCGTTGGCTGCATGCGCCGGGAGATCCACGGTTCCGCCCGCACCATCGAGATTCACGGCGATCCAGGCGCGCCGGCCCGACGAGCGAATTCGCGGACAGACCAGGGTGCCCGACGTGGCGCGGGGCGATGATGAAATTTCGGCCATGGTGGCACAATGATCGACCAGGGCCGCAAGCAATTCGTGCCCGGCCCCGCCCTCGAGCATCGCGCCCAGCAGGATGACCGCGCCCCGGCCCAGCTTGCGCTCGGTGATCAGCGCGAGTCCCGGCGCGAGCGCGGTGTCGAGCCGTCCGTGCACGCGTGTGTCCGGATGGGCGGCGCGAAGCGCGGAGCACCAGCCCGTGAGGGGCGCGCGCCGGCCAAAGGCTTCTCCGACCGCACCGGCGCCCGTGAGGGGAAACCCAAAAACGGTTTCGACGCCCGCCAGCGCATCGATCGGCCCGAGGCCCGCTTCGAGCGGCACGGTGTGTTCCGGTCCGCGCGTGCCGGTGACCGGCGCGCACAGCCAGACGCCACCCGCCCGCACCCATTCTTCGACCCGCACCAGGAAATCAGCCGGCGGATGAGGCATCATCGGCGTGACCAGCAGCCGCAACCCGTCCAGCGACGCCCCGGCAAAACGCACGTCACGCGGAATACCGGCCTCGATCAGAAGCTCATGCCACTGGCGAACCGAGTCGAGATAGTCGACCCGATGCGCCCGGCTGCCGCCCAACGGCTCCGTTTGGATCATGGCGCGCCCGAGGTCGGACCACGTGACCGCAGCGGGCGCGGGCACGGGCGTGCTGTCGAGCAGGAGCGGCTCCAGTTCCCGACGCGCAGCGCTAACCGCGACCACCTGCGAGTGGCCGATTCCCGGACGGAACCATGAGCTCATCACCGCGCTGTGCGGAAGCTCGGCGCCCGCCCGGGTCTGACGCCAGAGCCAGTAACAGAACGCGGCCGATCCGAGCGCGAAGGATGCCACGGCTTCCGCGGCGAGAAATCCCGGTGGATGCACCGTCTCGTGTTCGCCGAGCCAGCCGTTGTGCGCCACGCTGGTCTCGATGAGCCAGTGGGCCCGGCCGGGAACGGCGCCGCGAAACAGGTCATGGTCGAAAGCCAGCGCCCGCCAGTTCGCGCGGCTCGCGTAGGAGTCGAACGAGGCGAAATCGAGGCCGGGGCACATCCGCTCGAGGCTCACCGCGAAGGCCGGGCTGAAGTTGTGCGTGACCGGCGCGGTCGAGTGCCGGCGGAGCACTGTCGCCTGCTCGTCGAGAAACTCCGCGATGCTTTCGCGTGAAAACAGGCGATACGCCGTTGTGAGCGAAGCACTGTGCAGAAATGGCGTCGGCCGCGGAGCCGGCACCTGGTCGAACCGCTGGTAATGCTGGCTCCAGGTGTGCGTGCCCCACGCGTCGTTGAGGCGTTCGATGGTCCCAAAACGCCGCTCGAGCCAGCGATGCCACTTCGCCACCGACGACGGATTGAAGTCCTCCGCCACGTGACATTTCAGTTCGTTGTCGACCTGCCAGGCGACAAGCGCGGGATGACGCCCGAGATCGCGGGCCATCGCCTCGGCGATCCGCAGGCACGCGGCGCGGACCGCGGGGTCGTCGTACGAGGCGTGCTGCCGGGCGCCGTGGCCCATGACGCGGCCTTCGGCGTCGACAAAACAGCGTTCCGGATGTCCGTGAGTCAGCCAGACCGGGGGCGCGGCGGTGGGCGTGCACAACACGACGCCGATTCCGGCCGCATGCATCCGATCCATCACCCGGCGGTACAAATCGGTCGAGATGCGCCCTTCGTCGGGCTCGAACGCCGACCAGGCGAAGTCCCCGATTCGGACCAGGTCGAGGCCGATCGCCTGCATCGCGGCGATGTCGCGCGGCCCATCCTCCTCGGGCCAAAGCTCCGGATAGTACGAAACCCCGTGGTAAAGGCGGTCCACGGCGCCCGGTCGCGGATTCACGACAGCTCGTCGAGGCGCGCGGCCGCGGGCCGCAGAGGGACCAGGTCCAGAAGATTGACCGGACGGTTCTCGCGGATCGCGGTGACGCCCGCCACTCCCACGAGCACGGAAGCCGCGCCCTGTTCCGGTCCCGCGGCGCGGCCCCAGGCGTCGGCGTTTGCCGCGGGGTCGAACAGCGACCGGCACAACAATTCGTCGCCGCCGCCGTGCGCCCCGGCATGGGTCTCGACCGGCACGGCATGACTTCCCTGAAAATGCGGGTGCACGCGGATGGTTTCGCCCTCCGCCTCCGCCCCGGGTTTCGAGTCGAACGTGAAATCCTTCGCGCGGGTGGCGCGATTCATGTGTGTGCCGGTGAATTCCTGGTACTCGATGCGACCGCGGTCGCCGTTGAAGCTCACGCGCATGCCCTCACGCGGGCTGTAGCAGGTGAGCGAATAGGTCAGCACCTCGCCCGTCCGGTAGCGGACATTCAGGGACATCTGGTCGAAGATCGTGATGTCGTCGCGAAACACGTTGCGGTCGCGAATGTAGCCCGAATCCGCCTCTCCCGCGCGATAGAGCCCGCGAAACGACTCGCTCGCGTCGAGGTCGAGATGAAACGGGTCGCCTCGACTTTCCGGATGGCCGGTGTAGCGCGGATACGCCGCCAGCCGGCCGTCGCCGCGCGCCTCGGCATTTTTTCGCCCGTAGAAAACCAGGTCGCCATAGCCGAAGACCTGGGCCGGGATGGCATTGAGCCACCAGTTCACGAGATCGAAGTGATGCGTCGACTTGTGGACCAGCAATGTGCCCGAATTCCCGGCATGCGCGTGCCAGCGCCGGAAGTAGTCCGCCCCGTGATTGGTATCGAGCAGGTACTCCAGGTTGACCGAACGCACCCGGCCGATCACGCCGGACGCGATCAATTCACGGACCTTCGTGCGAAACGGTGCCCAGCGGTAGTTGAACGCCACGCGCACGCGTCGCCCGGTCTCGGATGCCGCCGCCAGGACGGCGCGGCATTGCGCCGCGTCGATGGTCATCGGCTTCTCCGTGATCACGTCGCAGCCCGCCCGCAGCGACCGGACGATATAGTCGGCGTGCGTGGCATCGACGCTGGTCACGAAAACCACGTCGGGCCGCTCGCGGCGCAACATCTCGTCGAAGTCCGCCGCCGCGTACGCCGGCACGCTCCGGTAACCCAGATCGCCGGCCAGCAGCCGGTTGTAATACTCCATGCGCGCCGCGCTCACGTCGCACAAGGCCACGAGGTCGTGGTGTTCCCGATAAGTGGTGACGAGCGGCTCGATGAACGAGAGCGCCCGTCCGCCCGTTCCGACGAAGGCAAAACGTCGTCCGTTCATGTCGGCCGGCCGGTGGATCCGCGGTCGAAACGAGCCGGAGGCGCGGACTCGATGGATGGTTTCTTGCTCATGCGGCCAGGCGGTCGAAACGCTACGCTCCCCCCCGGCGCGGTCAAACGGCAACCCCGGCTGCTTCGGACTGTCTGAGCCTCTCGGACCGTCGATCGCGTTGCGGTGGGAGGGGCTCGGGGTAATCTCCCTGCCTTACCCCGATGAAACGCGCGCTCCTGCTCCTTCCCGCGCTCGCCTTCGTGCCGGCGCCGGCCGCCGACGAACCGTCCGCCTCGTCCGTCCCCCGCGAGTGGATCGATCCCGACACTGGTCACCGCATCGTCCGGCTGTCCGACGAGCCCGGCACCGCGAGCCTGTATTTCCACCAGAACGCCTACTCGCCCGACGGCCGCAAGCTGGTCGTCACGACGCCGCATGGCATTTCGACGATCGCCCTCGCCGACCGGAAAATCGAGGAGGTCGTCGCCGACCGGGTGGCCGTCATCGTCGTCGGCCGGAAATCCGGCGACGTGTATTATTCGCGGATGGAAGGTTCCGAAAATTGGATCGAGGCGACGAACATCGACACCAAGGCGACGCGGCGGATCGCTCGCCTGCCGCGCGGCGGGGTCACTTCGCTCAACGCCGACGAGACGCTGCTTGTCGGGACCTTCGCCGCGGTCGACGAACCGCACGGCCCGCGCCTGCGGGAGGACATTCCCGCGCGGACGGGCGCCGACGCCTCGGCGCCTCCGACCGAGCGGCGCGGCGCGACCTTTGCCGAGGCCAAGGAACTGAGCCTGCACGACACTCTCGCCCGGATTCACCACGAACCCCCGCGATCGCTTTTCACGCTCAATACGGCGACCGGCGAGATCAAGGTCATCCTCCGCCAAAGTGAATGGATCAATCACGTGCAGTTCTCGCCGACCGATCCGGGGCTGATCATGTTCTGCCACGAGGGACCATGGCACGAGGTGGACCGCCTCTGGACCATTCGCGCGGACGGCACCGGTCTGACCAAGAGGCACACGCGGACGATGAACATGGAGATCTGGGGCCACGAGTTCTTCAGTCACGACGGCGGCACGCTCTGGTATGATCTCCAGACTCCGCGCGGCGAGGTCTTCTGGGTGGCCGGCGTGGAACTCGCGACCGGACGGCGGACCTGGTACGCGCTCGACCGCAACGAATGGTCAGTCCACTACAATGTGTCGCCGGACGGAACCTTGTTTGCCGGCGACGGCGGTGACAGCGAGATGGTCGCACACGCCTCTGACGGAAAGTGGATCTACCTGTTTCGTCCGCGCGCCATCCCGGATGTCGCCGGCATCCGCGCGCCGTCGTCCGAGACCCTCATCCATCCGGGACGCCTGGTGGCCGAACGTCTGGTCAACATGTCGAAGCACCAGTACCATCTCGAACCGAACGTCACCTTCTCCCCCGACGGCAAATGGGTGATCTTCCGCTCGAACATGCATGGGGCCACGCAGGTCTACGCCGTGGAGATTGCGCGGGCGAAATGAGGGCGTCAGTTACTCCGCGGCGGATCGTTGCTGTGCTGAACGCTGGGAGGCAGGTGAAAGTTCTCCGGTGGATCGGGCCGTGATGGATCAAAGCCGGTGAAATCGGGCGCCAGGAACCGGGCGAGCGGCAGGCCGGAGTCGCGGATGCCCTGCGCCATGCACCGGGCCAGCTCATAGCCGCCATAATCGTTGGTGTGCGTGATGTCCCGGCCGCCGGACGGGAAGGCCAGCGCGGACCGATCCGTCCCCAAGGCCTCGAGGAATGCGATGCTCATCGTCTCGAGGTCGATCAGCGGCACGTGCTCGGCCGCCGCGACCCCCCGCACCGCCTGCGGATAGGCACCGTGGGAATTCCGGATCCGGCCGTGCGCGTCGAACATCCGCCGCTGCATCGGCGTGACGAGGACGGGCGTGGCCCCGCGCGCGCGAGCCTCGGCGATGAAGACACGAAGATAGGCCGGAAACGTCATGGCGGGATCGGCGTAGGTCTGCGGCCAGCTCTGCTTTTCGTCGTTGTGGCCAAACTGGATGAACAGGTAGTCGCCCGGATGGATCTGGCTCAGGATCTTCGCGAGGCGCAGCTCGCTCAGAAACGATTTGAGCGTCTCGCCGGACTCGGCGTGATTGGCCACCACCACTCCCGGAAGGAAACGCGGGAGCATCTGCCCCCAACTCGCCCCGGGTTCGGCCGGCTGGTCGGTGACGGTCGAGTCGCCCGCCAGATAAACCACCGGGCCGGGGGCGGGCTCGATGTCGATCGCGCTGACCGCGGGCGCGGGCCCGTCGAACTCGAGCGTGAGCTTGTCGTCCCAGCGCAGCAGGCCCTTCTCGCGCTCGTTGAGCAGGACGGTGGTGCCGCCCGGCGCATGGCGCGGCGGCGGCGGAATTCCGGGACGGCGGACGTTGACCAGGAACTGGCGGCGCACCGAATCGCCCGACCGGGTCGCCACCGACTCGAGCATGAGCTGGCGGGATTCCGCGCGAACGGTGGTGTCGCCGGCGGCGCGGGCATCGCCCAAAATCACCGTGACGCGATACGATCCCTCCGGTTCGCCGACGGAAAAGAAAAACGGGCGCCCGGCACCCGGCCTCGTGCCGAGGTCGAACCCGAATCCGCGGGCGGAATCAAAGTCATCGGTCGCCGCAACCCGCACCGCGCCGTCCGAAGCCGCGCCGGAAAACACAAAGTGCGACGCGGGCACCGCGTCGGACCCGGCCGCCGAGGTGAGCCACCAGAGCGGGCAAAGAAGGATCGCGGGGCGAAAGTGTGTCGGCATGACGGGAGGAAGAAACCCGCGCCCGTTCCCATCGGACGCACCGGTATCCAACGGCCCGGGGCGGGGGCGGCAAGGCCCGGCAACTCGGACTGTCAAAGCGGGGACGAATGGCCTACCCCGACCGACTCGCTATGCAGGTCATCCCCGCCGACCCGATCCCCGCGACAATCGTTGTGGCGGCGCGTCTTTCCCTTCATTGGCGATCCCGTGAGCATACTTTGGCTGCAAACCCCGACGGACCGCGCCCGCCTGCGGACGACGTCGCCCATCTCTTCATGACCGCACCCCGCGCGCGACTCGCCGTGATCGGGATCTCGGGTTATGGCCGGATTCACCTGCAACTGGCCCGCGAATGCCGGGACCGCGGCGAGGCCGAGATCGTGGCCGCCACGGTGATCAATCCCGCGGATGAGGCGGCCAACGTCGCCGAGCTTCGCGCCGCGGGCTGCGCGGTGTTTTCGGATTATCGCGCCATGCTCCGGGAGTTCCGGGGACGCATCGACCTGTGCCTGATTCCCACCGGCATCCACTGGCATTCGCGCATGACGATCGCGGCGCTCGAATCGGGCGCCAACGTCCTCGTCGAGAAACCGCTGGCGGCCTCGTCCGCCGAGGTCGTGGCCATCCGCGCGGCGGAGGCGGCGTCGGGACGTTTCGTGGCGGTCGGCTTCCAGGATTTCTACGAGCCCGGCACGTCGTGGCTGCGCCGCGAGCTCCAGCGCGGGGTGATCGGGCCCGTCCGCTCGGTGCGTTTCCTGGGCCTGTGGCCGCGCGACCGCGCCTATTTCACCCGAAACGACTGGGCCGGGCGCCTGCAGCGCGACGGGGTTCCCGTCCTCGATTCGCCGCTGAACAACGCCTTCTCGCATTTCGCGATGCTCAGCCTGTACTTCGCCGCCAGGCAGGGATCGCCCGCCGCGCGCGCGACCCTGGACGGGGTGGAGGTGTTTCGCGCGCACGCGATCGACAGCTTCGATACCTGCGTCGTCACCGCGCACACGGGCGATGGCGTCCGCCTGTGGTTCGGAGCGAGCCATGCCGGCAGCGAGACCATTGAACCGGAGATCGACATCGTGGGCGCCGGCGGCACCGCCTGCTGGCGTTACGAATCGGAGGCCTGGTGGCGCGCGGCGGACGGCGTGTGCTCACGCCAGCCGCTCCTCGACGCATATGGCGCCCGTCGCGCGATGATGGACGCGTCGGTGCAACGCCTGCACGACCCCTCCGTTCCGATCTGCACCTCCGAGATGGCCGCCAGCCTCGCGTCGCTGGTCGAAGCCGTCCATCACTCCACCCCCATCCGCTCGGTGCCGCCCACTCTGGTGCACTGGCGCGACTACAATGGCGCACCCGCCGCGGTGCCCGAGGTCGCAGGCATGGCCGACGCGCTCCGCCGCGCGTTCCGGACCGAAAAATCGCTGGCGGCGGAGGGATTCCCGGCCACCCATCCGACCTGACCGTCCCCGCTTCAACGCCCGAGGCGCAACTTTCGGACTGTCTGAGGGCAGGTCGCGTTGTGCGTTCGAGCGGAAAATGGTTCAGAATTTCCAAGAGCAGCCTCACCACCCCACCCGCTCCCCGGTTTATCCCCCACCGCAAGCCCGCCCCAGGCCGCCTCCGTCTGCTTTTCGGATCTGCCCGGTGTGCCCCGACCCATCCGCAACCCCAAGAACCCATGAGTACCCTGATATCACCCCGGACCGGCCGCTGGCTCCGCGGCGCGTCCGTCCCCCTGCTGACCATCGCGCTCGCCGCCCGCGTTAGCGGGCAGGCGGCCGCCACTGCCCCCGCGACCGGCGCGGATGGCCAACCGATCACGCTTTCGCCCTTTGAGGTCAACGCCTCGCAGGAAAAGGGCTACTTCACGCCCAACACCCTGGCCGGCACGCGTCTCAACAACAACATCGCCGACCTGCCGTCGTCGATCACGGTCGTCACCAAGCAGCAGCTCGAGGACACCCTGTCGGTCAACGTGAACGACGTCTTCCGCTACGAAACGAACACCGAGGGTGCGCTCACCTACACCCCGTTCTCGCTTGTGCGCTCCAACCTCTCCGACGCGCTGGGCGGCGGCGGCGGCACCACGGGCAATTTCACGAGCGCCCTCACCACCGGCAACCGCGTCCGCGGCCTCTCCGCCGCCGACCAGGAAGAGGATAATTTCTTCTCCCTCTACCGCATTCCGTTCGACTCATACAACACGCAGGCCATCGACATCAACCGCGGCCCCAACTCGATCATCTTCGGCACCGGCAGCCCCGCCGGCATCGTCAATCAGGAGCGCACGGAGGCGACGACCGATCAGTTCCGCGGCGAGGTCAAATTCACCGGCAGCAGTTGGGGCGGCTACCGCGAGAGCGTCGGCTTCAACATCCCCGTGATTCAGAACCGGCTCGGGCTGTATATCGCCCAGGTTTACGATTCCGAGGGTTTCAAGCAAAAGCCGGCCTCGGACATCACCCGGCGCGGTTATGCGGCGTTCACGGCCTATCCCTTCGCCAACCTCAAGACGAAGATCACCGGCAGCGTCGAACGCTACAGCAACTACGCCAATGATCCGAACGGCATCACGCCGGTCGACTTCGTCACGCCCTGGCTCGCCAGCGGCCAGCCGGTATGGAATCCGCTCACCGACACGGTCACCTACCAGGCCACGGGCCAAGTCACCGCCGCCTACGCGCTGTCGAACGCCTATCCCAACTACAGCGCGCCCATCACGCAGGCGAATCTCACCCAGGCCACCTCGCCCTACTTCGTCCCGTCGCTCACCTTTCTGACGACCAGCCATCGCACGATGTTCATCGACCAGGGCAACCTCGAGAACTTCTTCAACGGCGCGCAAAGCGGCCTCAACATTCCCGGCTGGGTTCCGGCGGTCGCCGCCATGACCAACGCCGGCAAGCTGGTGAACGAGGAACGCTACACGCTCTCCACGAACCTGCCGAATCCGTCCCATTATCAGACCTGGTATTTTCCGGGCGTGACCAGCAAGAGCGTCTATGACTGGTCGACCATCAACGTCGACTCGTTGAACAACACCACGACATCCGCCACCACCTACACGCTGTCGGTCCAACAGCAGATCCTCTCGAACTTCAGCGTGCAGGTCGCCTGGTTCCGCCAGGAACTCAAGCAGCTCCAGGACGCCCCGCTGTCGCAGGCGAACGCCACGACGATCTATGTGGATACGAATTCGTACACCTTCGACGGGAGGCCCAACCCGCACCTCGGCCAGCCGTTCGTCGACGTGTATGCCAGCGACGTGTACTCGCAGCCCGAGATCAACAACAACTGGCGCGCGATGCTCGACTATGAGCCCGACTTCCGCGGCAAGGTTCCGCACTGGCTGAACTGGATCGGCCACCATCGCCTGCTCGGCGTGTTCACGCAGCACGATGATGTCGCGACCGCCCTGCGCTACCGCCCCGCCATCGACGGCGGCGACGCCAATTACCTCCCGACCGCCGCCACCCTCGCCAACGCGGCCGGATACTCCTATGCCGCGAGCAACTCGGCGATCGAGCAATGGTTCTATCTCGGCGGACCCCAGGCCGGCGCGCCAGGTTACGGCGCCTCCAGCCCCGGCTTCTACAATCGGCCGAACTATGGCGGACCGACCACCGCCAACATCTCGACCTATAACTATGCCACCGGCCAGTGGGGCTCGTCCCAGCTCAACATGGATTCGCTCCTGTTCGCCACCGGCGGCCTGAGCGAGAACCTGCAGGATTCGAAGACGTTCTTCTGGCAGAGCTTCCTCTGGGATGACCGCATCGTGGGCTCGGTCGGCGTCAATCAGGACAAGGTCAAGAACCGCAGCACGCTGTTTCCGACTGTGAATCCAACCGCGGTCGAGTTTCCGGGCGGCTTCGCCAACACCGCCCTGTGGTACAAGTACGGTCCGTGGACGTATATCAACGGCACCACCCATACCGACGGCGTCGTGGTCCATGCCTTCAAGGGCTGGAAGGGCCTCGATGCGTCCGCCGATCGCGGCAACTTCGCCGCGGCCGCGCTGCGCACGATCAGCCTGACCTACAACCGGGCGGACAACTTCAATCCGCCGCCGGCCCACTACACCGATTACTTCGGCAACGACCTCGGCAAGCCGTCGGGACGCGAAAAGGACCTCGGCTTCGAAATCGCCACGCCCGACAACAAGTTCTTCCTCCGCGCAACTTGGTTCAAGACGACCAATCAGAACGCGCTCGTGACGCTGACCTCCACCGCGCGCGCCAACTACATCGACCAGACGGAGCTCAAGAACTGGGCGACCAAGGTCGTCGAGATCCGCAGCGGGCAGAATCCCGCCGACCCGAATTTCGGCAACACGAACGTCTATCCGATCACGACCGCGATGCAGGATTCGATCGCCCAGCTCACCGGCCTGCCCTATACGTATGGCGGCAACGTCGGCGAAACCGGCGAATTCGTTAATCCCAACGCCTCGGAGAATGGCGTGGCGAAGGGCGTCGAACTCGAGCTCACGTATAATCCCCTCCCGAACTGGACGATGAAATTCACGTGGGGCCATCAGCGGACGACGATCACGGGCGCGGCCGCGCAGGCCCAGGCCTGGGTCGACCACCGGATGCCGGCGTGGACGGCCTACACGGCATCCGACCTGTCCACCATCTATACGCTGGCCAATGGAAATCCGATGTACCTCGGCAATTTCTGGAGTGCCTACGGCTACGACTCCAACGTCAGTGGGCCCGGCAACATCAACGGGTGGACCACCACGCAGAATTACTACAACATCGTGGTGGGTTCCCAACTCGCGATCGATGAGGCCAACAATGGGGCCCTCGCCCCCAACCAGCGGCAGTATAGCTGGAGTTACCTGACCAATTACACGATCGAGACCGGCAAGCTGAAGCATCTCGGCTTCGGCGGCGCCGTGACCTACGACGGCCAGGCCACCGCGGGCTACTACGGCGATCCCAACAACCTCAATTCCACCGGCCAGATCGCCGCGCCCGACGTCAACAACCCGCTCTACACTCCCGCCAAGTACCACATCGACGCCTGGGTCTCCTATTTCTTCAAGATGCCGTGGGCGCGTGACCTGCATTGCAAGGTGCAGTTCAATGTTTCCGACCTGACCTCAAACGGTTATCTCCTGCCCGTCTCGTATAACTTCGACGGGACACCCGCGGCCGAACGCATCATCCCGCCGCGTCGTTATTCCCTCAGCGCCAAATTCCTCTTCTGATCCGGGGCGCGCGGCTCGGCCGCGCGAAGGCCGGCCGTCGGGCGCGGTTCGCGAGGTGGCGGACCGCACTCCGGCGGCCCTTGCTCTCGTGGTCGTCGTCGCCGCGGTCTACGCCAACAGCGTCCGCGGCGTCTTCGTTTACGATGACGTTCCGGCGATTCTGGAAAACCCCACCCTGCGGCCGCCACTTTCCCTTCCGGCGCTGCTGTTTTATCCAGGCGATGAAGCCGGCACCGTGGGCGGCCGCCCGCTGCTCAATCTGTCGCTCGGCCTCAATGCCGCGTTCGGTGGAAACAGCGTGGCCGGCTACCATCTGGTCAACATCGCGATCCATGCCCTCGCGGCGCTGACCCTCTTCGGGCTCGTCCGGCGCCTGCTCGAACAATGCGGCCGGAGTCTTCCATTCGGCCCGGGCGAATGTCTCGGAATCGCCTTCGTTCTCGCCCTGCTGTGGGCCGTTCATTCACTGCAGACCGAAGCCGTCACCTACGTCATCCAACGCGCCGAGTCCCTGATGGGACTGTTCTATCTCCTCACCCTTTATGCCTTCGCGCGCGCCGCCGCGAATGACGGCGTCGCGGAGCGGTGGTGGGCCGCGGCCTGCATCGCGTCGTGTCTCGCCGGGATGGCCACGAAGGAAAGCATGGTGTCCGCGCCGATCGTCGTGCTGGCGTATGACCGGATGTTCACGGCCGCGAGCTGGACAGAGTTGTGGCGGCGGCGCGGGCGTCTTCATCTCGCGCTGGCCGGCACCTGGATCCTCCTCGCCGCCCTGATGGGCAGCACCCGTGGCCGCGGCGGAACCGTCGGGGCGGCCGCCGGCGCCGATTCCTGGTCCTACCTTCTCACGCAGTGCCGCGCGCTCGGGACCTACCTCCGGCTGGCTCTCTGGCCGGACCACCTCGTGTTCGACTACGGTCCGCACCTCGACCGCCAGCCCGCCGCGGTCCTCGCCTCCGCCCTGGTGGTGCTCGCCGCCCTCGTTCTCACGGGGTGGGCCGTGGGCCGGAGGCATCCCGCCGGCTTCGCCGGACTTTTTTTCTTCGCCGTGCTGGCGCCGACTTCGAGTGTCGTCCCCATCGTGACCGAACCGATCGCCGAACACCGCATGTATCTGCCGCTGGCGGCGGTCCTGGGCTTGATTGTCGCCGCGGCCTTCTCCGCCGTGCGCCGCTGGCCCGCCGGCCGCATCGGATTCATCATCCTGACCGGCGCCGCCACGGTGGCGCTCGGGGCGGCCACGATCCGGCGCAACCGGGACTATTTCAGCGCGGTGGCGCTGTGGAGCGACACGGTGGCGAAGGCGCCCGCGAATCCCCGGGCCCGCAACAATCTCGGACAGGCGCGCCTCGCCGCCGGCGACGCGGCCGGCGCCCGGGCGGATTTCGCCGCCGCCATCGATGCCGATCCCGATTATCTGCCGGCCCAGTACAACCTCGGCGCGTCGCTGCTGGATGAAGGCCACGCCGCCGAGGCGATCCCGCATCTGGAAAAGGCGCAGTCCGCGCCAAGGCATCGCGCCGAATCCCAGCGTTATCTCGGCGAAGCCCACGAAGCCCTCGGGCAGTTCGCCGCCGCCGCGAAACATTACCGCGCCGCGCTGGCGCTCGAGGCCACGCCGGAGGCCGCCTTCGGTCTCGGCAACATGCTCGCCGCGCAGGGCCGCTATGCGGACGCGATCGCGCCGCTCCGGGAAGCGCGCGATCTCCGGCCGGGCGCGACCGATATCCGCAACAATCTGGGCAACGCGCTCCTTTTCGCCGGCCGGGTCGACGACGCGATCGCGGAATACCGCGCCGCGCTCGCGCTCGATCCCGCCAACGACGCACTCCGGAAGAATCTCGATCTCGCGCTCGAGGCGCGGACCCGCGGGATCCGTCCGTAGGCCGCGCCCCTATTTTCGCGCCCCGCCACCCCGCGGCCGAATTTTGGACTTGGCGTTGGCGGAAAGATTTTCCGGAATGATCGTCCTGCAACTTTCGCGACGCCCCGGGCGTCTCAGCGATTAGCTACCCCTTTCGACACCAATGATTGACGTTCAAGGACTGGTCAAAACCTACGGCACCAAGCGCGCGGTCGACGGCGTCAGTTTCTCGGTCAGGAAGGGGGACATCCTCGGGTTTCTCGGACCCAACGGGGCCGGCAAGTCCACCACGATGAAGGTCATCACCGGATTCCTGCGGGCCGACGCAGGCCGGGTGACGGTCGACGGCCTCGATGTGGCCGCGGATCCCGTGGGCGTGAAAAGCCGCATCGGTTACCTGCCGGAAAGCGCCCCGGCGTATCCCGAAATGACGGTCGAGGAATTCCTCATCTTCATCGCGGAGATGCGCGGCTTCCGCGCCGCCGCACGCCAGGAGCGCGTGGAACACGCCGTGGGACTCACCCATCTCGAAAGCGTGCGGAAGCAGACCATCGAGACGCTCTCGAAGGGCTACAAGCAGCGCGTCGGCTTCGCCCAGGCGCTGCTGCACGATCCGCCGACGCTCGTCCTCGACGAACCAACCGACGGCCTCGACCCCAACCAGAAGAACGAGGTCCGCGCGCTGATCAAGCGGATGGCGGCGGAAAAGGCCGTGATCCTCTCGACCCACATCCTTGAGGAGGTCGAGGCGATCTGCAACCGGGTCATCATCATCTCGCGCGGCCGCGTCGTGGCGGACGAGACGCCGGCGCAGCTCCAGGCCCGGCGGCCCGGCGCGCGGCTCGACGAGATCTTCCGTGAACTGACCCAGGGCGACCTCTGACCCGATAACTGCCATGCGTTCCGTCTATCCTGTCTTCAAGCGCGAGTTCCTCGGCTATTTCCGCGCGCCGGTCGCCTACGTGTTTCTCATCTCCTTTCTCGTCATCTCGGTGTCGCTGGCCTTCTCCCGTTTTGGCGGCTTCTTCAAGGGCGGGCAGGCGAGCCTGGAGAGCTACTTCATGTTCTTCCCGTGGATGTTTCTTTTCCTCGTGCCGGCGGTCGGCATGCGGCTGTGGTCGGAGGAGAAGCGCTCGGGCACGGTGGAGCTGCTTTTCACCCTGCCGCTGACGACCCTCGACGCGGTCGTGGGAAAGTTCCTCGCCGCCTGGGCGTTCCTCGCCCTCGCCGTGCTCCTCAGCTTCCCGATGGCGCTGACGATCGGATATCTCGGCCAGCCCGACTGGGGCGTCGTGGCGACCACCTATCTCGGCGCCATTCTCATGGCCGGCGGCTACCTTGGCGTGTGTTCGCTGACCTCGGCGCTCACGCGCAGCCAGGTGATCAGCTTCGTGCTCAGTCTCGTGGCCTGCGCCGTCATCGTGTTTCTCGGCCTGAGCGGCTTCACCGCCTTCCTCGAGGGGATCTTCCCGATTCCGGTGGCCGACGCGGTGGCGAATTTCAGCTTCATCACCCATTTTGACGCGTTCACCAAGGGCATCATCGATCCCAAGGACGTGATCTACTTCGCGTCGCTCATGGGCTTCACGCTTTTCCTCAACGTCGTCGTCCTCGAACGCTAAGCCTGCCATGCCACTCGGACGCAAGATCACCGCCGCCCTTCTCCTTTTCGCCGGGCTCGTGCTCGTCAACTACCTCGTCTCGTCGCTGCCCTTCCGCTTCGACGCCACCGCGGAGAAGATCTATTCATTGTCGCCGGGCACCCGGGCCATCCTCGCGAAGGTCGGGGAGCCGATCACGCTCGAGCTCTACTACTCGAAGGATGCGGCCGGCCTCCCGATCGGTTACAAAAACTACGCGACGCGCATCGAGGAAATGCTGCGGCAATACGTGCGCGCTTCGCACGGCCGGCTCACCCTGACGCGCATCAATCCGCTCCCCGACACGCCCGAGGAGGAAAAGGCCACGGCCGCCGGCCTCTCGCCCGAGGTGTTCCAGCCGGGTGGCGACAAGGTCTATTTCGGCCTCGTGGTCACGCAGGCCGACCAGCAGAAGACGATTCCCGCCTTCACCCCGCAGCGCGAACAGTTCCTCGAGTACGACCTGACCAAGCTGATCTACGCGGTGCAGCAGCTCGACAAGCCGAAGCTCGGCCTGCTCACCAGCCTGCCCCTGCGCGGCAGCAGTCCCCAGGAAATGCAGATGATGCGGATGATGGGCCGCCAGCCCCAGCCGAGCCAGTTTGTGATCGAGGAATGGAGCGACACCTATGAGGTCGTGACGATTGAGCCGGGGGCGACAAGCCTGCCCGCCAATCTCGATGTCCTCGCCGTGATCCAGCCGGAAAATGTTTCCGAGGCGCTGCAATACTCGATCGACCAGTTCCTCCTGGCGGGCAAACCCGTGTTTCTCGCCGTCGACCCGTCGTCGGAATACATGCGCCGCCAGGCCGGCCAGCAGTCCATGATGGGCGGGCCGCCGCCGAATGTCTCCAGCGACCTGCCGCGCCTCCTCGAGGCCTACGGCGTGCAGTACGACGCGCAGAAGGTCCTGAGCGACCCGGAGAACGCGACCGACGCGCAGTCCGGCAACGACATCATCCGCGTCCCGACGTGGCTGACCTTTGAGCACCGCGGCTTCAACACCAGCGCGCCGCCGACCGCGCAGCTCGGCCGCGTGACGGTGATCGACGCCGGCAGCGTCGCACCCAAGGCCGGCAGCAACCTCACGTTCACCCCGCTCATCGAGACCTCGGCGCAAACCGGCGAGATTCCCGCGGCCGTGATGCAGTTCGCCCAGCCCGAGGACCTCGGCAAGCAGAGCGTTCCCGCCGGCAAGCGCGTCGTGGCGGCGATCTTCAGCGGAAAGTTCAAATCCGCGTTCCCCGACGGCGCGCCCAAGGACGAGACGAAGAAGGAAGCCGGCAAGCCCGACGACAGGAAGGAAGAGCCCGCGCCGGCCTCGCTCAAGGAGTCCAAGGGCGTATCCACCCTGTTCGTCATCGCCGACACCGACTGGCTCTTCGACGACAATTGCGTGCGGAAGATGAATTTCCTCGGCGAGGTGGCCGCGGAGCCGTTCAACGACAACCTGGCCTTTGCCGCGAACACCGCGGAGTACCTCGGCGGTTCGCAGGACCTGATCTCGATCCGCGGCAAGGGCGTCTCGATCCGGCCATTCACGGTCGTGAAGAAGATGGAGGTCGACGCCCAGAAAAAATATCAGGATCAGCTCACCCAGCTCGAGTCCCGCATCCAGGAGGTGCAGACCAAGCTGACGCAGCTCCAGGGCAAGTCGACCGAGGGCAACCGCCTGGTCGCGACACCGGAGATGACGAAGACCATCGAGGATTTCCGCAAGCAGTCGGCCGAGATGCGCGGCGAACGCCGCGAAATCCGCCGCGCGCTCCGCGAAGGCATCGACCGCCTCGAGAACGAACTGCTCGTCGCCAACCTGCTCGCCACACCGCTCCTGGTGGGAGTTTTTGGACTCTGGTTCTACCGCTCCCGCCGCCGGTAGCCATCCGTCGTTTTCCGTCATGCGCCTCAAGACGCTCGCCCTCTCGGTTCTCGTGCTCGCCGCCCTCGCGGCCGTCGCCTGGTATGTTCGCCGGCCCACGGCCCCGCTTTCCGCCGACTCCCGCGTCGGCCGGCCCGTGCTCGACCGCACGGTCGCGGAGGAGGCGGCGCGCCTCCGGATTTCCGACCAGGGAAAGTCCGTGCAACTCGCCCGCGATCCGGACGGCACGTGGAAGGTTTCGTCGTACTTCGATCTGCCGGCCGATTTCTCCAAGCTCAGCTCCTTCATCGGCAGCCTGACCGACGCCAAGTTCCAGCGTTTGGTCACGTCCAACCCGTCGCGCGTCGAGCGCCTCGAATTCAAGGATACGGCCATCGCGCTCGCCGATTCCGCCAATCACCCGCTGTGGACGCTGCTGCTCGGCAAGACGCCGGAGTCCGGTTCGGGCCGGTTCGTCCGGTTCGAGGGGGAATCGAAGGCGTATCTCGCGGACCTCATGGTGTGGCTCGATGCCGATGCGAAGAACTGGGCCAAACCCGAGATCCTCGAGCTCAAGGCCGATGCCATCGCGTCGATTTCCGTCCCGCTGCCCGAGGGCGCCGTCACCCTGACGCGGGCGAAGAAGGATGCACCGTGGGTGGCGGACAAGACCCCCGCGGCCCATCGCCTCCGGACCGACCGCATTTCCTCGCTCCTGACCTCGGTCGGCACCGTGCGCTTTACCGAGACGAGTGATCCGGCCGATCCGCAGGCGGTGGCGGCGAAGGCCAGCGAGCGGGCATATACGATCACCACCTTCGGCCATCGCACCCTCACCATCGCGTTCGGCCGCCAGCCCGAGGAGAAAAAGCCGAAGCCGCCCGCGCCGAAGAAACCTGAGGAGCCGGCCGCCAAGGCCGGTGAAACCGCCAAGAAACCCGAAACAACCGAGACGAAGCCGGCGGAGCCGGAATTCGACGTCGTTCCCGCCGGGCCGGTTTTCGTGTTCATATCGGATCACGACGCTTCCGCCCCGATCAACGCGATGATGGCCCGACGTGCTTTCCAGATCGCTGACTACACGTTCACTTCCCTGCCCCAGAAATCGGACGACCTCTTTGAGGCGATTCCGGAGCCCGCGAAGGCCGAGCCCAAGCCGGCCACGCCAGGCGCCGGCAAACGTTGACGATGTTTTGCCGGAGCGGCGTTGCGCCGCGATGCATTGGGCCCGCGAAACACGCGAACGACGCGAAACCGCGGTGGCACCACGGAGCACGGAGTTTTCCGGCCGAATCGGGGTGGAACCGGACCTCGGGGCCGGTTTGTCTTCCGGAAATGTGAGGTGCGCCGGAAAGACTCCGGAAAAGTGATCCACCTCGAGGCCGGATTCCAAATGGCTCAGCACGTATTCACGATTGCCGATCCGTAGGCCGCCCGAACTCTTCATCGGGAACAATCGTTCGTTCTGAAAAAACCCGCCAATTCGATCCCGTTTCTTCCGCGTGGTTCGCGGGCCCGCGATCTGAACGGATCGAATCCCACCCCCCGGAGCTCACTCGATCGCCTGCTGGGACGTCGCGTCGAAAAGACGCGCCCGTCGGGGATCAAAGGTGATCATCACCGTCTCGCCGGGAGTATGCGACAGGCCCGGAGGAATGCGCGCGACGAGCAGGTGCCCGGCCGTGCGCAGGTGGAGATAAGTCTCCGCGCCCATCGGTTCGCTCAATTCGATCCGCGCCGGAAGGGCCTGGGGGGTTCCCGGAGCCACGAGCGCCAGGTTCTCCGGGCGAAGGCCGAGAACCACCTCCCCGGGTTGCCGCGCCAAAGCCTGCGGCAGCGCGAACGCCAGCCCTCCCTCCGCCGCGCGTTCCGTGAACCACCAGGCATCCGCTCGTTGTTCGAGCCGTCCGTTGATGAAGTTCATGGCGGGCGAACCGATGAAACCGGCGGTGAAAAGGTTCTCCGGCCGGTTGTACAATTCAAGCGGCGCGGCCACCTGCTGGATCTCGCCGTCCTTCATCACGCAGATGCGATCCCCCATCGTCATCGCCTCGACCTGGTCGTGGGTGACGTAGACGAGCGTCACCCCGAGGCGCGCATGCAGCCGCGCGATCTCGGCGCGCATCTGCACGCGCATCTTCGCGTCGAGGTTGGACAGCGGCTCGTCGAAAAGAAAAACCTTCGGCTTGCGCACAATGGCGCGGCCCAGCGCCACCCGCTGCCGCTGTCCGCCGGAGAGCGCCTTCGGCTGGCGGGCGAGCAGCGCCTCGAGGCCAAGCATCGCGGCCGCCTCGCGCACCCGTCCGTCGACTTCAGCCCGCGGCATTTTCCGCAGCTTCAGGCCGAACGCCATGTTTTCGTACACGGTCATGTGCGGATAGAGCGCGTAGTTTTGAAAAACCATCGCGATGTCGCGATCCTTCGGCGGCACGTCGTTCACGACCCGCCCGCCGATCGTGATCGTCCCGCCGGAAATCTCCTCGAGTCCGGCGATCATGCGCAGGGTCGTCGATTTGCCGCAGCCGGACGGGCCAACCAGCACCATGAACTCGCCGTCGGCAATCTCCAGCGAGATGCCCTTCACCGCCGTCACGCCGGGTCCGCGCTTCTCCGGGTAGGTCTTGACCAGATGCTCGAGAACGACGTTCGCCATGGGTCCGGTACGAATCGGGGGACTAGAGCGAATTAAACAAAGGTGTGGCCGCAAAAAGGCGCAAAGAAGCGCAAAAAAAAGCGGTGGCACAATTGAACTCGAGAGCGATCTGCGGCAAGTGAGGGATGGGGGGATTGGGTCGGCCGCGCCCTGATTTGAATTTGATTTCGCCGGAGACCGCGGAGAACGGCCAAATCCTTCCTCCAGGAGGCAACGGAGAAAACTGGGCAATCCTCGGTTGCCTCTGTTCTCTCCTGTAAAATGATTTCTTCTCCGCGATCCTGGCGATCTCCTGCAAGAGGGCCTCGTTTGACCGATAGGTTGTCCGGGCTTCGGGGTGAAACCGGGACACCACCATCGGGTTGGCCGTTCCTGTGTCTTTTCGGGGCGACACGATCATTTGAATTGCTCTAGAGATGAATTTCAATCTCCGTCGCGCCGTCGTGCAGGCGCCGGGCGATCTCGCCCGCGGGAAAACGCAGTCCGCCGGCCCGGTACGGATTCGGCTCGCGCTCCGCGCCCGGCACGGCAACCCCGGCGATGAGCACCGCCGACGGCCCGGATCCGCCGCCCCGGACCCGGAAGACCATCCCGACCTCGCGGTCGAGCAGCCGCAGCCGCGCCCGCAGGCCGTCGAGCGAGCGCGGCAGCACGGGATCAAACACGATCCGGCCGTACGACTCGCGAATTCCGAGCAGGCAGGCCCGGATCTTGTGGACGAAAAGCCCCGGACCGCTCGAATAAATGCGCCAGCCCGCCCGCACCGCCACGCGTCCGTCCCGCAATTCGTCCCAGCGCCGCTCCGCCTCGACGCGGTCCGCGAAATCCGCATCCGAACTCGAGAAATAGCAGTTGGCCTGGCGCGGCGCGGCGTTGGGCAGCAGCGCGCCAAGACCGACCGGATTCACGACCTGGAAGCCGGCCCAGAGCGCCTCGGCCTCGCCCAGCTTGGCAAGCGCCTCGAGGTAGCGCAGGTGCGCATGGACATATTGCAGGCCAATCTCGCGGCCCACGTTGGCGGCGGTTTCCGCGCGCTTGAACCACTGTTCCCGGCCGCCATGGTAACGGGCCGGTTCGCTCATGAGGCGGACGCCGTCGGGATAAAGCAGCGCCTCGCGGATCAAGGCGAGGTGGTGCCGCGCCTCGGCCGGCGTGAACAGCTCGGCCAGCACCGAACGTGTCATCGGCAGCAACCGATAACGGATGCGCGTCGTGTCATCCTGCGGATGAAGCAGGACGCGGTCCCCGGTCTTCTCCCGGACGAGAAATCCCGCGACGACCCCAGCGGGCATGAGCCGCGCCGCGAAATCCCCCCGCATCCGCGCGAGGAGGGCCCCGAGGCGCTCCGCCCGGGCCGCGTCGCCAAGCTGGCGGAATACGACGGCGAGCTGGCGAAACGTATGATAGGCAAGTCCCACGGTCCAGGCGCTGATCATCCGCGTGCGCATTTCCGGATCGGCGGGCTGCAGCGTGTCGTCCCAGTCGCCGTCGCCGTAGTTGATCAAAGCCGTGCCCGGAAGGAAACGCGCCTCGGCGTGGCCCACCACGCGATCGCAATGGGCGACGAGGCCGGCGGGGGACTCCTCCGGCTCGAATCGAGCCGGATCGAGAAACGGACAACGCGTGGCCAGAAAACCGAGATCGCCACTCGCCTCGAGATAGTCGCAGAGCGCCTTGACCGGCCAGAAGCACACGTCCCCATGGCTGTGCGCCTGCTGGATGAACCGGTAGGGCGGATGCATGAACCACTGCGGCCAGGTTCCATCGGGATACTGCTGGCCGAACACGGTCGTGAGCACGCGCCGCACCGCCGCCCATTCGCCGGCGGCCAGCAGCCACTCGACGGAACCCTGGCAGACGTCGCGCACACCCCACGCGGCACCGCCATACTGCTCCAGACCATGCGGGGCCGAAAAATGGATCCAGGCATTGTGCGTGAACCACGGAAGAATCTCGTTGATCCGGGCGACCGCGGCGTCGCCGGAGAGCAATAGTTGGACCGGCGACGCGGGCACGCGATTGACGAACTCCCCGCGCGCCATGGCCTCGCGCGCCTCCGCGATCGCCGCCGGCAATCCCGACCGGCCCGCGAAACTGCCGACGGTCAGCACCGAGCACTGCGCCACGAGGCGGCTCCGGAATGTCACATAGGGACCGCCGCGTTCCCGGCCGTCGGCATAAAGACCGCCGTCACCGGAGAGCGCGACAAAGTCGTCCGGCGAGCCGGCCGCGAAGGCAAAGCAGCATCCCGGCATCCGCGTCATCAGGCTCTCGGGCACCGGTCCGCAGGCGACCCAGCAGTCGGTGGCATTCCAGTCAACCGTCACGGCGTGCTCAAATTCCGTCGCGCCCGCGAGCACCTGGTGCGTCACGAGAAATTCGAGCGGCTCCCCCCCCATGACACGGAACTCGAGCACGGATGCCGGGTGGTCCCCGGCACAGGCGGCGCGGATTTCCAGCACCGACGACGGCAGCGCGTAGATCCATCGGGCCTCGCCGGGCGACATCGCAAAGGCGCTCGGGATGCCCAATTGCCGCCAGATGCCGTCGATCCGGACGAAGGCGCGCTGGCCCTGCGCCCGGGCGACGTTCAGCGCATTGCGCACCACCGAGGTGAGCCGCGCGAGGCTGGTGTTTCCAAGATAGGACTGCGCCCCGAAAATGCCGGCCGCATAGCATGTCAGCCCAACCTGCGCCTCGTCGATCCACAGGCTCGAACCGCTCCGCAGGATGTGGCCATGCGGACGGGCGATCGTCTCCTCCTTTTCGCGCGCGACGACGTGCGTCGATTCACCGCAGAAGAACGAAAGCCGCCGGCCCTGTCCGTCGCGTTCCTCGTGGCGGCGCGGACCGGGGAACCAGTCATTCCACTCCGATTCCAGCACCGTGCGGCCGTGCACCCACGGAGCCTCGACAAAAACGGAAGCCGCGGTCCGGTCCGTCGGAGGCTCGGCCGGGGCGATCCAGTCGACCGGATGAAGCGCCTCGAAAACGGAAACCTCGCCCGGCTCCGAAACCGCGGGATGATCGGCGGCGAACGCGAACAGGAACACGACGTCCCGGAAGCCGCCGGCCGGCACTTCGCATCGCTCGCTCTGCAATCCGATCCCCGCAAACTCGTATTGCAGGCGCCGGGAAGGCAGAGTCCCGACCTCGGCGGCGCGGGGCGCGCCGGTCAGCCGGTGGTCCGCCCCGAAATATTGCGTGCCGTCGGTGCAAAATCCGGCGGCGCGCGGCGCGCATGTGCCCGCGAGCCAGGGCCGGCGCCCGCCGGCCATCGCCTGGTTCTGCCGCGCGAGGACCGACCAGCCGGTCGTGGCGTCTCCCACCGGCAGCAGGTCCAGGTAGTGCGAGGTATACGCCTCGTTGTTCCGCACCGCGACCTCGTCGGCGAGCCCGAGATCCTGAAACAGGCGGGCGTCGAATGAAACCGTGTCGCTGGTCCCGTTGTGCAAGCGAACCCGCCACGCCCAGGCCGTCCGCTCCGGATGCAACTGCAGCCGGGTTTCGCACGACAGGCCGGGTCCCGGTTCGGCACCCCAGACCGCGCCGCCGGTGCCGCAGGGAGCAAAGGCCCGACCCGGACCGGTCAGAGAAGTGGAACCACCCGCGCCACCAATTCCGCGCCAGTTCAGCAGCAGCCGGAACAATCCGTCCTCCGCCGGACCGGGCAGGAGCTGGTTGATCAGCGTCTCGTCATGCCGCACCGCAAAGATCGCGCCCGAGGGCAGGAGTTGAAACACCAACGCCGTCGACGTTCGCAATTCCACCAGGCCGAACCCGGATTGCGCGGCGAGCCGGGCCGGGAGCGTCCCGGAGGCGGAGCTGCTGACTTCCTCGGTCATCGGGAAACGCGGGGACGGGTGGGTTCGGACGCCTCCAGCCGGCGAAATCCCAGGCCCGGAAAAATGAGCGGCGAAATGCTCATCAGAATTTGCTGCCGGTGAGCGCCACGCCCTCGATGAAGCTGCGCTGCGCGGCGAGAAACAGGAGGACCACGGGGATGATCACCACGGTGCTGGCCGCCATGAGATAGTGCCACTCGGTGGCGCCCGACTGGCTCGTTTTCATCGCCTCCAGCCCGAGGGCCAGGGTGAAGTCACGCTCGTCCGTCAGGTAGATGAGCGGACCGAGAAAATCGTTCCAGGCCCCGAGAAACGTGAACAGCGCCACCACGACCAGCGCGGGCCGGCACAGCGGAAGGATGATCTGCCAATAGATGCGGAACTCACTGCAGCCGTCGATCCGGGCCGCCTCGGCGAGGTCGGGGGGAATGGTCCGGAAAAATTGCCGCAGCAGGAAGACATTGAACGCGGTCGCGAACAGCGAGCCCACCCAGAGCGGCTGGAGCGTGCCGACCCAGCCGAGCCACCGGAACAGGGTGTAGAGCGGAACCATGACGACCGGAAACGGAATCATCATGGTGGCGAGCAACAGGCCGAACATCGGTTCGCGCCCCCGCCACTGCAGCCGCGAGAAGCCATAGGCGACGAACGAGCTCGACAGGACCGTGCCCACGACGTTGAGGACGCAAAGCAGGAGCGTGTTGGCGAAATAGCGCGGGAAATGGCGCATCGCGGCGATCGCGCGCGGAAAGTTTTCCCAGCGGAAGGACACGGTGGAGGTGATTGCCGTCGCGGGAATCACGTCCCGGTTTTCGCCGGTCAAATCGATGATCTCCCGCCAGGGCGCCGTCGCCGTCGCGGGAATGATCTTCACCGTCTCGACGGGAATGGCCGGCCCGTGCCCGGGATGCCAGGCGCCAGCGCTCACCGATCCGGCCGGGAGAACCACGGGCTGGCGCGCGCCCGGCAGGCGGCCCCAGATCGAGGGCGCCGACACCAGGTCGCCCGGCCGCACTTCCTGGCGCACGCCGGCGAGCGTCGCCTCGAACCGCCGGGGCAGGACGAGCAGGGACGAGGACATGGTCTGGTCGAGCGGCTTCAACGCCGTGAGCGCCATCCACGCGAGCGGCAGCAGGAACAACACGGCTCCCACGGCCAGCAGCAGATAAACGAGAAGGCGGGTGATCAGGCGCATGGATCAGTCGGTCTGGTAATGCACGAGGCGTCGCGAGGCGCGCGAGGCCAGCCAGGTCAGCACGAGGATGAGCAGCCCGAGGATCCACGCCATGGCGGAAGCGTAGCCCATGTGGCGGTACTCAAAGGCATTTTGATAGATGTAGATCGCATAGAACAGGACCGAGCGTTCCGGTCCGCCGCCGCCCATCATCACGAACGCCGACGAGAATACCTGCAGACCGCCGATGATGCCGACGAGCAGGTTGAAATAGATCACCGGGGAAATCGCCGGAAGAGTCACATGCCGCAGACGGTCCCAGGCCGACGCGCCGTCGATCATCGCGGCCTCGAGCAGCGAACGGGGCACGCCCTGCAGCGCGGCCAGATAGATCACGACGGAGTTGCCACAGGCCCACAGCGAGACGAGCGCGAGCGACGGCTTCGTCCAGTCGGGGTCGAGCAGCCACTGCGGCGGATGGTTGACGCCAAGCGCGAAGAGCGCGCGGTTGAGCAGGCCGAGTCGCCCGTTGAGAATCCAGAGCCAGACCATGGCGCCGGCAACCGCCGGAACGAGCGAAGGCAGATAGTAGATGGCGCGAAATGCACCGCGGAATCGCACCGGCTGGTTGAGCAGCAGGGCCAGGGCCAGCGCCGCGACCAGTCCCAGCGGCAACGCGAGCAGGTTGAAAAGCAGGGTGTTCCCGACCGATTGCCAGAAGACGTGATCGGACACCATGTCCTGATAATTCAACAAGCCGATCCAGACCGGTTTCGTGAGGACGTCATAGTCGCAGAACGAAAAATACAGCGAGGCGACGACCGGATAGATCGTGAAGACGGCGAATCCGAGCAGCCAGGGGCTGACGAACGCGAGGCCGAGCCCGAGCTTGCGGCGTTCACCAGCGGTCATGGGTCCTCCATTCGGCCAGACGCTCGGCGCCGACCGCGTCCCACCGGCGCATGACGCGGTCCCATCGCCACTGCACCCGCGACTGCACTTCGGCCAGCGCCTCCGCGGGGGTCGCGCGCAGGTTGAGCACGCGTTCGGCCGCGACCGCGAGTTCGGCGTCGTATTCGTGCCAGATCGGCAGTCGCGGCACGGTGCGCGCCGCCGGACTGCGCGCAAGCTGGAGGAAAAGGCCGATCGCGGGGTTCGGATGATTCCGCAGGAAACCGGGGGATGTCTCGCGCAGCGCGGTGAACTTCTGCTGCGCCCGGGCGAGTTTTTCGGCGACCTCCTGGCGCTGCAGGTAACGGATGAACTCGAACGCCTCGCGCGGATGCCGCGCACCCTGGGGAATGACGACCACGTCCGTCTGCGCCACCGTCACGGGCTGGCCGCCGCCCATCCCGGGCGCGGCGGGAAAAGCCGCCACCCCCCACTCCAATCCCGGAGCGTATTGCCGGATGAAATTGGTCATCCACGGCCCCTGCACCACCATGGCCTCGATGCCGCCCAGGAACGGGCTCTGGGCGGACTGCGCCACGCCAAAGCCTCCCACGAAATCGCGGAGGTTCTCCACCCCGTAGGTCGCGGACGTGTCGTGCAACCATTGGTAGGCCGCAAGACTGCCCGCATCGTCCGCGAGGATCCTGCGGCCGCCGTCGAAATACTGCGCCCCGAACCAGCATCCCCAGGCCGAGACGAACATGCCCGCGTCCTGCGGGAGATGCCCGACCTGGACGATCGTATATTGCCGCGCGGCCTGTTCCGCCGGGGTCAGGTCGGCGAAGGATACGCGAGCCTTGCGGCCCCCTCGCTCAATGTCGACCAGGGTCAGCCGCCGGGCCATGTCGTCCAACTCGGCCAGGGTCCGGGGCGGGCGCTCCGGATCGAGTCCGGCGGCACGGAAGAGTTTCTTGTTGTAGAACAGTGCGACGCAGCCTGGCGTGGTCGGCAGCCCCCAGGTGAAGCCCCGGTGGCGGCAGAGGTTCCAGAACAGCGGAATGTAGTGATCCTCACCCAGGCCTGCGTCGTGCAGCGCCCCGTCGAGCGGCGTGAGCGCGCCCTTCTCGGAGAAGTCCGGAATGTTTTCCGACCACAGGCCCGCGACATCGGGCGGATGGCCGCTGGCGGTGGCGAGAAGAAGCTTGGTGTCCACGCCGCCAACGGACAGAAGCCGCACCTGGATCCGGTTCTGGCTGTGGTTGAAATCATCGATCACCGCCTGCATCGCGTCCGCCTCGAAGCCGCTCCATTTCTCCCAGTACTGCACGATCACCCGTCCATCCGCCGTGAGATCGTCGCGTCGCGCGCAGCTCCCGAGAAAAAGGACGACCCCGGCCGCCAGGGCGAACGCCCGCGCGGCACGCGGAAGCAAAAATCGCATGGAAATGGAGCGGGCCAAGGCGCGGTTTATTCGAGGCGCAACAGGCCGAGGCCGAAACGGTCGTCGGGGCGCTGGTACAGGCGCCAGGCCAGCTTCAGAGCCGGGTCCCATTCCCTGGTCCCCGAGGCAATCACCGCGGGCGCGATGCCGAGCTCGAGGCCGGGCCGCGGAGTCACGCCGAGGGTCGCCCACTTGATGTCGGCTTCCACGACGTAACCGCTCTTCGTCAGCCGCACCCGCGCGGCGGCCGGACGGTGGTGGAACCACTCCTCCATCGGGCCGTCGGGCTTGAAGTTGAAGTGGAAGTCATTCGGGCCGTCCCACGCCATGCCGTCATTGTGCGGATTGACGAACAGCTCGACCCCCCGCGGGCCGGACGGGGAGGAAAACCCGGCCGGAGTGTCCGCGGCCACGGCATGAAAATGCAGTGCCTCGTTGTCCCAGGTGAAGGCGAAACGCAGGCTCAGTGCCGGATCGCCCGGGCGCACATCGGCCGCCGAATCCTTGTACTCCAGCCCGCTCATCGAGGTCCACTGCCACTTTTCGGGCGGCGTGTTCGCCGGCAGGGCCAGCGCGTGCCGCTCCGGCGGCGTCTGCGGCGGGCCCGCCAGTTCGTACCGCCAGAAAACGGAATCCTGCGGGCCAAAGGGCGCGGCGGCAAATTCCGGGATGGCCGCCCGGCCCGTCCTGGTCATCGGATCCTGCTGGAACCATTCGCGCATGCAGTCGGCGGCGAGGAGATTGGCGAGGCTGATCAGCAGCGTCGCGCGATCCGCGGGCGAGGCGTTGCCCAGCCACTGGGCGGGAAGGGCCGCCTGCTTCAGGTTGGTCGCCACCTCCGCCGGAAAATGCTCGAGCAGCAGCGCGGTGGTGATGACGTCGTCGCGCGCGT